>JADHXV010000010.1 GCA_016782785.1 Planctomycetota bacterium
TCCTCACGCCCGACGCCGCGCGCGAGGCCCTGGCCGACGACCCGCTCGCCCGCTGGCGAGACCTCGTGCGAGGCCTGGACGACCGGCCGTGGACCGACCGGGCCATGGCCATCGACCTCCAGGACTACCTGCCGAACGATTGCCTGGCCAAGGTGGACACGGCGTCGATGGCCCACGCCCTGGAGGTCCGGTCGCCGATGCTCGACCACCGGGTGGTGACGCTGGCGCGCCGGATGCCGCAGACGATGAAGTGGCGGCGGCGGGCCGGGCGGCCGCCCGAGGGCAAACGTGTCCTGCGGGAAGCATTTGCGAACGATCTTCCCCCCGAGGTCCTTCGGCGCGGTAAAATGGGGTTCGGCGTGCCGGTAAGTCGTTGGCTGGCAACCGATTACGCCGACTGGGCCCGCGGCGTGCTGCTGGACCCGGGGGCGCGGTCGCGTGGCCTCGTGCGCCGCGAGGCCGCCGAGGCGCTCCTCGACGCCCACGTCGCCCGCCGCGCCGACCACGGCGAACGCATCTGGGCGCTTCTATGCCTGGAACTCTGGATGCAAGCCTTCGGGCTGTGATGCTATGATTTCTTGTGGTGCCGCAATGCGGACGACCGGGGCCGTTCTGCCCCGAACATGAGGAGGGCCGGGCATGTGCCGCGCAAGAAAGAACCTATGCTTCGTCTGTCTGGTCGTTTGCCTTGCCGCGTGCGCGGCCGGGTGCTTCCCGTTCCCGTTCGCACTGATGCGGTGGTCGGAGGACGGCTCCGTCGGCGTTCTTCTCCACGAAGACGGCTGGGCGCTCGTCGACGGCAAGACCGGCCAAACCACGGCCTTCGCCAAACCTTCCGGGCGGCCCCCCGAGGACGACGCCGACTCGGTCTTGTATTCGCAAATCCCCACCGTGCCGAACGTCTCGGCGGACGGCAATTGGCTCGTTTATGCGACAAACGAACCCGTGGAAGGCCTCGACGAAACCCTCCGGCACCTGCCGGCATCCCAGGTGGAGATGATCGAGCATGATGCCCTGCTGGCCGGCATCTTCCAGTTGGCTGCGGCAGCCGCGAAAGCGGTGACGCCCGACGTCGAACCGGGGACAACCTCGGAGGCACTCGAGCATCTCAGCCGGAATCCCCTGGCGGCGTCGCCCACGTACTGCAACCTGGTCAGCCGGTATCTGCGGGACCGCGGCGAGCCGGCGGTCCGGGCGGCGCTGCCGCCCGCCGCCCCGGAGGATGCGAAGGTCCGGCCTTTCCCCCTGATGCGTCTCTTCCTCCTGCCGATCGACGAGGCCGGCAAAGGTCCCGGCCGGTTGATCGCGGCCAATTCGTTCGGCATCGTGCACCCGCGGCTGTCGCCGGACGGCCGGTTCGTGGCCTATCTGTCCCTCTCGCCGCCGAAGGCGAAGGACGAGAAGTCCCCTGGGTTTGACCTTTGGGTGTCGTCCCTCAAGACGGACCCCGTGATCACCGTGCGCGTGGCCCAGAACGTGGCGTACGGCTACACGTGGCGGCCGGACAGCCGGGCCGTCGCCTGCCTGATGGCTGCCCATCCGCCTTCCTCCGAGGCGTTGTCTCTCGCCGTCCTGACGGTCATCCAGGTGGCCGACGCCGAAGGATCGCTTGTGGCTAAGGAGGCGAAGGATGGCGCGGAGCCCACGGACGCCGGGACCCGTGAGTATCTGGTCGGGACGCTCTTCGGTCCGTTCGCTGTGGTGGCGTACCATCACACGGGGCGCCTCTTGTTTTCAGGCGCCGCGTTCATCCTGCCCGCAAGCGAGTTGCAGGAGCCTCGCCTGAGTATCTTCGCCTTCGATCCCATCACGCGGACCGTTGCGGACGTGTTGCCGTCATCCGTCTCGCAGAAAATCGACGGCCCCTACTTCGAGATCTCGCCGGATGGCAACCACCTCCTGATTCCCATCATGAGTAAGGGCGAAATGGAGAATCTCATGGTGTACAACCTCGGCGAATCCCAGGCCCGCGGCCCCCTGGCGGACAAGGTCAAGTTCTCCGAAGTCGGGTACCCCGCCTGGAAAGGCCCCGACCACATCGCCTGTTGGGTCAAACCCGAGTCCGCTCTCCTGAACGGCGCCGGCCTGGGCGAGATTGGCGAACACGAAACCGTCCTGGTGGAAGTGGACCTGGAGGGGAACCTGGTCCGCGTCCTCATCGCCCCCAAACCGCCGACGGACAAGGACAAGGCGGTGCCGGAGCCGGCGCCGCCCGCCGAACCGCCATCTCCCAAGCCGACGTCCCCCGAACCGGCGCCGCGGGAAGCGCCGTGAGGCCGGCGATTTCCCGGGAACTCCTCCAGCGCCTTTCGCGACGTTACTGAACGAGCACACGGCATGGCGCAGCACCACAACATGGCCGAACTCGAACGGGCCTGGACCGGCATCGCCGGACGCCTGCGGGCGTACTTCGTCTGCCGGGCCGGCCCGACCGACGCCGACGACCTGCTCCAGGACTGCTTCCTGCGGGCGATGGGGTCGTGGAACGGCTTCGCGGGCCGCGGCCGGTGCGAGGGCTGGCTGTGGCGGATCGCCGTCCGGACGGCGGCCGACGCGTATCGCCGGCGGCCGCGCGGGACCGCCCCCTGGCCGGACGGCTTCGACCCGCCCGCCCCGCCGGCCGACGCCGACGCGCTCGCCGCCGACGCCGGACGGGACGGGCCCGGCGCGACCGCCGATGCCGTGTGGGCGGCCGTCGGCCGGCTCGACCCGCCCCAGCGCGAGGTCATGGCGCTTCGGTTCGCGGCGGGCCTCTCGTACGCCGAGATCGCCGACGCCCTGGACGTGCCCGTCGGGACGGTCCGGTCGCGGCTACACCGGGCCATCGCGACCGTCCGCGACCGAATGAGGAGTCCCGACGATGGACCGTGACGCCCTCGAACGCCTGGCCATGGACCGGGCGGGCGGCGAACTCGACGCCGACGCCGAGGCCCTGCTGGCCGCCTACCTGGCCGAGCATCCCGAGGCCCGCCGGACGGCGGCCGAGATGGAGTCGGCGTACCGGCAGTGCCGGGACGCGATTGCGTCCCGCGTCGAGGCCGCGGGCACCGCGTCGCCGGCGCGGCCGGCGGGGCCGCACGCTTGGAGCGTCCTTGCGGCGGCGTCGCGCCCGCGGCGGCGGTCGGTCGGCCGGTGGCTCGCGCGGGCGGCGGCGGTGCTCGCGATCCTCGGACTCGGCGCGGGCGGCGGCTGGTGGCTCGGCCGGCAGAAGGGTCCCGAGACGGTGCAACTTCCACCCGGCCGGCCGGCGGTGGCCCAGGCCGATGAGGCGCCGCTCGACCGCCTGGGCCCGTTCTGGCGCGAGAAGGTGGCGACGCTCCTGGAAGGCCGCCCGGCCGCCCCGGCACCCGCGCGGGCGCCCCGGGGCGACAGGCCCTGGTCCAATCTTCTTCCCCCCGACAAGGAGACAATCCGATGAGGCGAATCGCTCGAACGGTACTGATGGCCCTGGCCCTGGCCGCGATCACGGTCGGCTGCTATCCGCTCACCTCCATGCGGTGGTCCGACGATGGCTCGGTGGGCGTCATGGCCAAGGCCGACAAGGGCCAACTCGTCGACGGCCAAACGGGCCAGACCACCGACCTGCCGGAACTCGCCGGCTGGGTGCCGGCCGTGTCGGCCGACGGGAAGACCGTCCTGTACGCCACGGCGAGGACCTTCGAGGGTGTGGACGAGGCGATGGCGGCCCTGCCGAAGGCCCAGCAGGCCCTGGTGAAGGAGGAGGCGGACCGCCTGGCTGCCGCCGTCCTGGCCGAGAACGCCGGGCCGGGCGGCGTCGGCGAGTGGCCGGCCCTTGAGAACGCGCGCCTGGCCAAGACCGAGGTGTACCGCAACCTCGTCATCCGGGCCGTGTGCGAGAAGGCCGACGAGCAGGCGCGGGCAGCGCTCGCGCCCACGCTGCTGGAGACGGCGAAGGCCCTGCCGATCCGCCTCGTCCAACTCGTCGCCGCTCCGGTCGCGCAGCCGGACGCCGGGCGGGTCCTGGCGACCAGCCTCTACGCGCTGTCGCGGCCGCGCTTCTCGCCCGACGGCCGGTTCGTGGCCTACCTGTGCCACACCATCGTCGAGGGGAAGGGAGACCCCGAGTTCGACCTCTGGGTCTCGCCGGTGGACGGCGAACCGAAGGCCGTCCGCCTGGGCGGGCCGGTGGCCATCGGCTATGCCTGGCGGCCCGACAGCCGGGCCGTCGCGTGCACCGCGCCGGTCGGCGACGGCGGCGACCAGAAGATCGTCGGCACGCTGAACACGCTGGACGTGGCGGACGCCGGCGGCACGTTGCTGGCCAAGCCGGCCGAAGCGGGCGGCGACGCCGACCTCGTCGCCTCGGCCGAGGTCGAGCAGCGGGCCGGCGTGGTGTTCAACGCCCTCGCCAGTGCCGCGTACCTTCCATCCGGGCGGCTGTTGTTCTCGAGCGTCAAGGGCTCGCTGCCGATGAGCCTCATTGAGGGCGATCTCCATGCGTCCATCTTCGCGTACGACGACGTGACGCGGACGCTGGCCGACATCCTGCCGCCGGCGGTCTCGGCCCGGATGGGCGGCCAAACGTATTTCGACCTCTCGCCGGACGGCAAGCGGGTGCTCGTCCCGCTCGGCAAGGACGGGTTCCTGGTGTACGCCATCGGCGAGAAGGAGGCGCGGGCGCCGCTGCCCGAGGGGGCCTCGCCCGAGGCGAACGCGGCCCCGCCCGCCTGGAAAGGGCCCGACCACGTCGCCTGCTGGGTCAACGCCTCGTCGAGCCTGCTCGCCGGGACCGATGCGGCCAAACCCGGCAGCGACGAGGACGTGCTCGTGGAAGTGGACCTGGAGGGGAACCTGGTCCGCGTCCTGGCGGCGCCGTAGAACGTAGGCCGCGGCGGGCCGCGGCGCGCTCAACCGGCAACCCCGTAGCATGCGGGCCGCGGCGCGCTCAACCGGCAACCCCGTAGCATGCGGGCCGCGGCGCGCCGCGGCCTACACGGGTGGCTGTGCCGTAGCGCGCGGGCCCCGGCCCATCACTCCCGTTCGACGTCGTCCGGCGTGCCGACCATGCCATCCGGCCCGGTCGACCAGATGTGATACGTGACGGCGGCCAGGTCGCGGCGGGACGGGTCGGGCGGCTCGTAGACAGGGGGGTTGCCCCAGGTGTCGACGGGCACCTCGTTAAGGTAGGGCCCGTGCCACACGTCCTCGGCGACCCCGGCCGGCCGGCTGACCAGGGCGTCGAGGCCGCCCTCGGCCTCGGTCGGGTAACGGCCCACGTCCATACGATAGCGTTCAAGGGCGTCGGCCGTCGTGTCGAGCGCCTCCTGAACCTCGTAGTGGCGGAACTCGTCCTGTATCAGGACGGCTCGGTGCGCAACGAACAGGTACGAGCCGACAAAGAACATGCCCAGCAGCAAGCCGATGACGAGGCCCACCGCCGAGGCGGCGATCCCGCCGATGGCCAGGCCCCTGCCGCCCACCGTCCCGGCGCTTCGGCCGATCTGGCGCAGCGCGACGATACCCAGGATCAGGCCCACGATGGCCGACAGGCCGCACGTGCAGATGCCGGCGATGCCCAGGACGAGGCTGGCCACCGCCATGCCGCTCGTCTTCGGTGCCGCGGCCGGGGGATACGGGGCGCCGGGCGGGCGGGCGGGGACGTAGCCGGGCGACGGTGGTTGGGATGGGGGTAGGTCGGTCATAACATGTTCCTGAGCCAAGGCCCCACAGAAGAATAGGGTATTTCTCTGTGGTCAGAATCGCGACTCGTGGGGCTGCCTCAGCCAATCACCCAGCCCCTATCGCGAATCAGACCAAGAAGGTCTATACACCGGATTCCCAATTTGCCGCACACATCGGGGATGTGTGGCCTGGCCATACTGTAGGTTGGCTTCTCGTTTGTTACGACCGTGCAAGTGTGGACTTCGGCCACCGCGATAACAAAGGCGTCGGCCCTAGTGCGATTGGCCTTCTCCTTCACCAACTCGCGATATTGAGAAAGGATCCGCCTTGTGGCTTTCTGAATTGGCTCATCGAGTTCAAGAGACAGCCGTTTCTGTCCCTTGGCCCACTTGTACGCGTCGGGCTCAACCCTCTCAAGTTCGAGCAAGACGTCTCGCGGAGCAACGACGAGACCGCCTTCTATGGCCTCTTCCATTCTCAGCCAGAGCGAAGGAAAGTGCGCAGGGGGATAATGCTCTCTCCAGCCGTAGACGATCGAACTTGTGTCAACACAGTACTCAGGCACGTATGACTCCGTCTTGAACTCACCCGAATCTGAGCTCGGCTTCCACCTTGGCCAGTGTTTCCGCCTTCACGCCAAGCGCTTGAGAAGCATCGACAAGGGTGATCCGGCCCTCGTTGTAACATGCCATCACAAGGAGCACAAAGGACCGGCCAGCCTTGGTGATCGGCTCCCGAACCCAGTCGCGATATCCAGCGCTACGGCTAGCCCGCCACCGTCGGTACTCCTGCTGTAGCTCTTCCCTTCTGCGTTGATAATGCGCCGCCGATACGCGGCCAAGAGCAAGAAGGCGCCGCAACAGGGCCTCTCTGCTTACTCCATATCTCCTTGCCAAGCGCCGCGTATCATCGTCGGGCCATTCCCTTGCTCCCTGATTTCGCAAGACCACTTGTTCGCCCAGCAAAGCAGCCCGTGGCATCAGGGCCGCGGCAGCAACCCGGTTGCAGAAGACCTCGACTTGCTGTTCGCGAGACGCGTCGTCACGGTGCTCTTCAAGGTCGCAGAGTCCCCCGGTGTCAAGCATTATGTGAGCCAATTCATGGAACATGCTGAACGTGCGACCCGCATATGCATCCCGGACGTTGACGACCACCACTGCTAAGGGCCTGTCTGCAAGCGAGAACCCACGCATCTCCTCCGTGTCCACTCCACTGGCTTGAAAAACAAGAACGCCCGCACGCTCCAAGGCCGCCCGCCATTCATTGAAAGCAACCCGCGGGTCGCCCCAGGCAACCTGCATCTCCAGGGAAACCCCAGCGGCACGGCGAATTCCGAGCCCCACTTCCTCGGGGTTGTCTGCCAAAGACGTGCGTAAACTAAACAAGGGGGGCTCGGTACCCATGAATTCGTACATCTCGAGCGCGGTCTCTCGGCGCGCGTGAGCCAATCTGACTTCGAAACGAAGTTCGGCAGAAAGCCTTTTTGCCTCCGCCTCTGGAAGTCTACGGAAGTCGCGCAAAGCCTGGAAATCGCGGGGAGGCTCTGGAAGGAAGAAGACCGCCAACGGTCGCTTACAAGCATGCGCGATGCGGCGCATCTGGTTGATTGTGGGCCGGGCCTCGCTGTCCTCCCAAGCAGCCAACTGCTCGGTTTTCACGCGAGCCTTCTTGGCGGCCTCTTCCAAATTGAGCCCCGCGCTTTCCCGGGCCCACCGGATGACTTCCGCCTCGACTATAGCCTCTATTCTTGGCATGGCCATCTATGTGATTTGATCATTCCGGCCGAGGTCGCCAACTCCTGGGCAGGCCTCACACTGCCTACGTGCCCACGAGCCCCGTCTGGCTCAACGCCCACATTATCGTCTATCGGTCGCCCCGGGCAAGGCCCTTTAGCCCTTCGCACGATCTCCCCCGCTCGCCCCGCGGCCAAAGAAATGCATTGGCCTGCGAGGGCGCGGGTGTTACAGGCTGATGTCCGCCTCCAGGTCCTCCTTGGCCGGGTGACCGGCGAGGATCGGGTCCACGTGTTCCGCGAGGAAGGCGTCGACCTGCTCGGGCGCGCGGCCGACGAAGCGGGCGGGCGCCAGTTCCGCGTCGATGTCCACCCGGGCGAAGAGCGGGTCGGCCTTGAGGCGCGCCAGCAGATCGTTCTCGCCGCCCTCGGCCTTGACGCGCCGGGCCGCGGCGTGGCTGTGCGTCCGGATGGCCTCGTGCAGGGTCTGCCGGTCGCCGCCGGCCTGGACGGCGGCCATCAGGATGTTCTCGGTGGCCATGAACGGCAACTCGGCGTCGATGTGCCGGGCAATCATCTTCGG
Source organism: Planctomycetota bacterium (assembly GCA_016782785.1). Classification (GTDB taxonomy): domain Bacteria; phylum Planctomycetota; class Phycisphaerae; order FEN-1346; family FEN-1346; genus BS750m-G62. Next base: position 7,959 of record JADHXV010000010.1, read on the forward strand.
ATAAACAACTATGCCTTCCGCAACGTTCTGATACAGCCGGAGAATCGCGTCGGCCAGCAAAAACCCTTCGCCGATGACGAGCCGCCGCGCGGCCGAATCGTCCAGCGTCCGCTCCAGCCACTGTTCGGCCGCCGTGGCGTCGGCCGCGGGCGCCAGGTGCATGAGCACCCGCGCAAGGCCCGTCATCCGCTCCGACCGCATCGGGTTCCGCTTGTACGCCATGGCGGAGGAGCCCACCTGCGTGGTCTCGAACGGCTCCTCCAGTTCCTTGAGGTTGGCCAGCAGCCGCAGGTCGTTCGCGAACTTGTGGGCGCTCTGGGCGATGCCGGATAGAACCGACGTGACCTGCGCGTCGACCTTCCGCGTGTACGTCTGGCCGGTGACGGGCTGGACCTGGGCAAAGCCCATCTTTTCGGCCACCAGGCGCTCCAGGCGCAGGACCTTCTCGTGGTCGCCGTCGAAGAGCCGCAGGAACGAGCCTTGAGTGCCGGTGGTCCCCTTGATGCCGCGGAACCGCAGGCCGTCGCGCATCGCGGTGACGGCCTGGTAATCGAGGACCAGGTCCCACAGCCACAGGCACGCCCGTTTGCCCAGCGTGGTCAACTGGGCCGGCTGGTAATGCGTGAAGCCGAGAACGGGCAGGTCGCGCCGCTCTCGGGCGAAGCCGGCCAGGCCGCGGATGACGGCGGCCAGGCGGCGCGCCAGGAGGTCCAGGCCCCGGCGCATCGCCACCAGGTCGGCGTTATCGCCGACGTCGCACGAGGTGGCCCCCAGGTGGATGATCGCCCGGGCCGCCGGCGCCTGCTCGCCGAAGGCGTGGACGTGGGCCATCACGTCGTGCCGCAGGTCGCGTTCCAGTTCCTTCGCGCGGTCGAAGTTGATATCGCCGGCGGCGGCCCGCATCTGGCCCAACTGTTCGTCGGTGATGGCGAGGCCGAGGGCCTGCTGGGCCTCGGCCAGGGCGATCCAGATCCGCCGCCACGTGCGGACCTGCTCGGCGGGGCTGAAGATGCGGAGCATCGCCTCGCCGGCGTACCGCGACACCAGGGGCGAGACGAAGCGGTCGTACGGCGTGGGCTGGGCGGTCATGGGGGTCCTCCGCTCCGGCGCTCCGGCGGTCCGGCCGGCTTGGCCGGATGCTGAGGATACCGCCGCGCGGGGCCGCGTGCCAGCAAAAGCGCGGGAAGGCGAGCCGCAACCGTAAGATCGCGCCCGCCTTTCGAGCCGCGACCGTAAGGTCGCGGGTGCGTTTGCGCGGCAGCGATGCTCGGCCTCCGCACGTACCCGCGACCTTACGGTCGCGGCTCGGTCAGGCCTTGCGTGCCGTCATGGCGCGGTCATCGCCTGCGCCCGGTCGCGGAAAAACTCCAGCCACTGCCGCGTGATGGCGGCGGCGATGCCATCCTCGTCGCGCAGCACTTCCGGCGGGTCGCCCCAGTAGAAGCCGATCCACCCCGCGGCCGTGGTGCGCGAGGCCTCGATGAACCGCCCCAGGTCGTCCATCCCGGACTTCAGCGGAAAGATCTCCTCGATGACCACCGGCTTGCCCACGTCGAACCCGCGCAGCGTCGCCAGCGCCTCGTCCACCTTGCCGCGCTCCGGGTAGATGTGCACGGCCACGAAGTCCAGCGGCCCGGTCACCTTCTCGGGCACGAAGCCGGACGTGAGGCCCGGCCGGTCCAGGCTCCACGGCACCAGGCCGACCGTGATCATGTGCCGGCGGTCCTGCCGGCGGATGGCCGACACCAGGTGCTCGATCCACGCCAGGGCGACGGCCGGCCTCTCGCGACCGGCCCGGTCCAGCGTGATGAACTGGACGAAGTGCTTGCCCGCGAACGCCGGACCCAGCCAGTCGTCGCGTTTCTTGTCGCCGCCCGGCACGACCGGCTCGTTCATCAGGTCGTAGCAGAAGATGGCGGGGCTGGCGGCACAGCGGCCGGCCACGGCCTCCCAGAACCGCGCCTGAACCGCCCACCGGCCCGTCTCGTCCAGCGCGTCGTACCACGCCGGCACGTCGGCCTTGTGGTAGCAGCCCAGGCCCGTCAGGTCGAGATACAGGCCCTCGCGCTCCGCCAGGCGTACGAGGTCGGCCAGGCGCGCGAGCGACGCCGCGTTCGGCCGGTCGGGCGCGTCCATGAACTTGCCCAGTTGCAGGTGGATGCGGGCGACGTTCGCCCCCAGGGCCCGCATCTCGCGGAAATCCGCCTCGATGGCCGGCCACTCGGCGTCCCAGTAGTCCTCGAGCAGCCGCCCGCCGCGGTCGTGGTCGTAGTTGAAGCCCCACGGGACGAACCGCCGGCCGGTGCCCTCCAGGACGAACGACCGGCCGTCGTCGGCCACGCGGACGGGCGGCATGGCCGGCGGCCCGGCTGCCTCGCTCGGCCCGGCCTCGGGCGTGCCGCAGCCGCTCGCCGTGGCCAGCGCAGCCGCGAGGACCAGGACCGCTCGCCCGACGCGTGATGTGTGCGGCATCGGCATAGACCTCTCCCCTTCCCTCAGAGGGCGGCGGGCGCATAAAAAAGCCGCGCGCCACGCGTGCGGCCGCGGTAGAGGCGGAATCCGGCCGGCCCGTCAGGCGACGATGTCGGTCGCCTCCTCGATCACGCGGACCGTGGCCGCCAGGTTGAACGGCTTGGCCAGGCACCCGTCGAACCCTTCGGTCAGGCGCTGGCGGATGCGCTCGTCGGTGGGCGCCTCCTCGACGGCAATGACGCGCGTGGCCACCAGGTCCGGGTCGGCCTGGAGCGCCGCCCGCATCTCCTGGGCCCGGATGCCGGGCAGGTGCGTGTCGAGCAGAATGACGTGCGGCCGGGTCTGGCGGGCCAGCAGGCCCGCCTCGAACACGCCCGTCGACACCTGGACGCGGTAATCGAAGCCGCTCTCCAGCGCCACCCGCAGCGCATCGGCCGACTCATAGTCGCCGGTGAGGATGAGGACGCGCGTGACGGCCCCGTCCAGGCCGCGCAGCGGAATGCCGTGGGCCTTCATGAAACGGATGAGCGACTCGCGGGGAATGCGGCGATCGCGCGACCCCGGAATCTTGAAGCCGCGCAGTTTGCCGCTATCGAACCATTTAGATACCGTCCGCGGAGCAACGCCGCAGAGGCGCGCTACCTCCCCCGTCGTTAGAACGTCCTTCATCGCACATCCCCCGGTGCGAACTCCCCCTCGCACAACCCCCTTGTGCCGGTATGCTGCTAACTCCCCAGGCAGCAACAGGCAACGACACTATACCACACAAACCGCCGCCAGTCAAATCGGGGGCGACGTAAAGGCATGCTATTTGTGGACTTACGCCCCGCACAGGCGGCGCAGGCGGCGCATCCTGCCCATTTTGACATCGCGGCCCGGCCCGCCATCGCCCGGCCCGAGCCGCGTTCCGCGCGGTGGGGCTCAAACGGCCGCGCGGCCCGTACGGGCCGCGCCTTCGCCCCAACGCCCTGTCGCGGGATTCGTAGCGGCGCGGCCATGCCGCGCCGCACCGCATCGCTCAGCCCAGGCCCAGCCGGCGGGCCACCTCGTCGGGCCCCAGGCCGCGGACCAGGACATCCTTCTCCGGCCGCGTCGGGCCGCGGACCACCTCCACGTCCGCCGGCCGGACGCCCAGCGCCCGGGCCAGCAGTCGGCACAGCGCCTTATTGGCCGCACCCTTCTCGGGCGGCTGGCGGACCTGGACCTTCAGCCGCTCGCCCAGGGGGCCGGCGATGCGGTCGCGCGACGCCCCCGGCACCACCTTGACGGCGAGGATGGAGCCGCCCGCGTGCCCGGTCACGATCGCCATGCGGCCGCCTACTTTCCGCGCGGCGGCCTTCCCAGGCCGCCGCGATTCTCGGGGCGTCTCGGGCGTGGCGGCCTGGTCCATACGGAGGCGTATGCCGAAGGCCACCACGCGGCCTTCGCCCTACTGGTAGTCCAGCCGGCGGAGGTCGTCTTCCTCCAGGCCGAAGTGGTGCCCGATTTCGTGCAGGACGGTCCGGCGGACCTGCTCGCGGACGGCCTCGTCGAAATCGTCGCCGGGGCTGATGTCCTCGCGCGCTGCCGCCAGGATCGGCTCGCGGTAGATGACAATCTGGTCGGGCGCGACGGCCGAGTAGGCGTGGTCCCGGTGCGTCTGCGGCACGCCGCGGTACAGGCCCAGGAGCGTGCCCGGCGGGCGGATGCCCATCTCGCGCAGCGTCCGGCTCGACGGCCGACGGGCCGCCACCACGTCGACGTTGTCGAGACGGTCGGCCAGCGCCGGCGGCAGCGAGTCCACCGCCTCGTCCACGAGTTCCTGAAAGCGCTTCGGGTCCATCGGTGTCCCCGTGTCGGGCGGCCGGGTGTTCGTTCGCCCGGTCCGCGGCCGCGCCGCCCGTCGCTACTTCTTCGCCGCGACCATCGGGCCGATATACGACGTGGCCACGACCACGTCGTCGTACCATTTCTTGTTTTCGCGGACGGGGTTCGTGCCCACGCCCAGGCCGATCTGGATGCGGTCGATCTTCAGGTCGGCCACGTCGCGCAGCCGCAGGTTGAGAAAATCCGCGATGAGTTTGCCGTCCACCCAGCACGCGATGCGGCCGTCGCGCCGGCCCACCGTGTTGGCCTTGACCATGACCTCGTAGCAGGTCCAGCGGTCCGGTTCGGGCACGACGTCCGGCCGGGCCACGAAATGCGGGCCGAACGGGTGCGGCCGCGACGAGAACGGCACCACCGTGCCGGTCGGGAAGAAATGGTCGCCCCACACGTCGCGCTGCTCCGGATGGTAGCAGTAGACGTTGAGCGGGCCGGGCGACGGCGTCTGGCGATTCTGCCGCTCGCTCTCGAAGCCGGCCAGGAACTTGTTGCGGCCATCGGCCCGCACGCCAGCCGAGGCCCGCCCGGCCGTGTAGTAGTGAGCGGAGATCGTCCCGCCGGTGTGGTACCCGCCGCCGGCCATGTCGAACCCTTTCTCCAACTTCGAGTAGAAGCGGAGGAAGACAACGTCCTGCTCGTCCTTGAACTGCTTGGCCGCCGTGTTGTGCAGGGCGGCGGCCTGCTGGGGCACGCGGAACTCCAGGGCCCGCCGGCCGGCGTGGACGTTCTCGGGTTCCTCCGCGATGCGCGTGCAGGACGCGTGATAGACGGCGTCCCACGTGCGGCCCAGGTCCTCGGGCGCGGCGGCGTCTTCGAAGCCGTCGGCGAACAGGACGGCCGGGGCCTTGGCGATGCCGGCGTCGCCGGGGTACCTGGCCGCCAGGCCGGCGTTTCCTTCGGGCAGCGCCGGCGGCGGCGCGGGCGCTTCGGCGGACGAGGCGCCGACTGGCGCGGCTCGCGGCGGTGAGGCGGGCGGCGCGGCGAGCGCGGCCGTTCCCGCGAGGCACATCAAGGCCAATGCGACAAGTCGGTCACGCATGGGCTTCTCCTTACGCCGCCATCGTAGCCGACACCGCGCCGCGCGGCAAGCGCCGGGCCAACCTGGTTCCCCTCTCCCCTCGCGGGAGAGGGCAGGGTGAGGGGGATATCGGCTTCGTTCGTGGCATCTCACCCTCACCCCAACCCTCTCCCGTCAAGGGAGAGGGAGAGGTGCGGCCCGCCCGGCCCGCCGATTTTCCGCTTGAAAGCCCCCGCCCCGATGGCTACACTACGCGACTCGCCCGCTCGGCGGGACGGAGACGGTATGCATCCGGTGTACGGAAGGAGAGGCTGACCGTGGCGGTACGGATTCGGCTAAAACGTCTGGGCCGGCGTAATCGGCCGTTCTGGCGCATCTGCGCCACCGACAAACGGGCCGCTCGCGACGGCCGCGTCATCGAGGAACTCGGCCACTACGACCCGCACCTGGCCAACCAGGACAAGTTCGCGATCAACCGCGAGCGCGTGGTCCACTGGCTGAAGATGGGCGGCTCGCCGTCGAAGACGGTGACGGAACTGCTGGGGCACGTGGGCATCGGCCCGAAGGGCGACGAGATTCCGCCCAAGCCGTGGCCGAAGCAGAAGAAGGGCCCGCCCCCGAAGGCCGTCGAACGTCTCGCCGCCGAAAAGGCCAAGGCCGACGCCGAGGCCGCCCAGGCCGAGGCTGGCGCCGCCGACGCATCGGCCCCGGCGGCCGAGGCGCCCGACGCCGGCCCGACGCCGGCCGAGACCGAGGCGCCCGACGCCTCCTCCTGATGGCCCGTGGCCGAGGTGCCGGAGATGCCCGTTGCGCGTCGACGTGATCACGCTGTTCCCCGAGGCGCTGGAGAGCGTCCTGGCCTCGAGCATCCTGGGCCGGGCCGTCCGAGAGGGACGGGTCGAGATCGTCCGCACCAACCTGCGGGACTTCGCCGGCGACGCCCGCGGCACGGTCGACGATAAGCCGTTCGGCGGCGGGCCCGGCATGGTCCTGATGTGCGAGCCGGTGTTCCGGGCCGTCGAGCACGTGCGGGCGCTGGACGAGAGGCCGGCGTGGGTCGTCCTGCTGACGCCCCAGGGCCAAAGGTTGGACCAGGCCAAGGTCCGCGACTTGGCCGGCCGCGACCGCCTGATGCTGGTGTGCGGCCACTACGAGGGATTCGACGAGCGGATCCGGACGCTGGCCGACGAAGAGATTTCGATCGGCGATTACGTGTTGACGGGCGGCGAGGTGCCCGCCCTGGTCGTCATCGACGCCGTCGCCCGGCTGCTGCCGGGCGTCCTGGGGGCCGAGGACGGGGCCCGGGAAGAAAGTTTCGCCCTCGGCGCCACGGGCGGCGGGCTGGAATACCCGCAGTACACCCGGCCGAGGGAGTTCCGCGGCATGGCGGTGCCCGAGATGCTGCTGTCGGGCAACCATGCGGCCATTGCCCGCTGGCGGGCCGACGAGGCCCGGCAGCGGACCCGCGGGCGCCGCGCCGACCTGTCCCGCCTGCCCGAGCCTTCGGCTCGGCCGAACGGCCAGGGAAGGGATCCAGTCGTCGGACAGGGCGAGCCACAAGAGGAATAAGAACCATGCGTAAACGTGCCATCGAACGCGTCGAGGCCGAACACCTCCGCCGGGACCATGCGCCGTTCCACGTCGGCGACACCGTGGACGTGGGCGTCCGGATCCTGGAGGGCGAGAAGGAGCGGACGCAGGTGTTCCGGGGCGTGGTCATTGGCCGCCGCGGCGGCGGGGCCACCGAGACGTTCACCGTCCGCCGCATCGTGGCCGGCGAGGGCGTCGAGCGGACGTTCCCCGTGCACGCGCCGTCGCTGGCGTTCATCACGCCGGTGCGGTCGGGCAAGGTCCGCCGGGCCAAGTTGCACTACCTGCGCGACCGCGTCGGCAAGGCGACCCGGCTGACGGAAATCCGCCGGTCCGTGCCGGCCAAGGCCCAGGACGTGCCCTCCGACAAGCCGGCCGACGACGCCGACGCGTAGGGTTCCAGTGCCGCTCGCTCGCGCTCGCGGCTGGCCCTCGCGCTCGCGCACGGACAGACGGGGCGGGGCATGAAGGCGTTCCTGAAAGCCCTTCGCTACTGCTGGCCCTACCGGTACCGCATCGTCCTGAGTTGGGTCTGCGGCCTGCTGAGCGCCACCCTGTGGGCGGGGTCACTCGGCGCCGTCCTTCCCATCTTCAACCTCTTCTTCGGCGAGCAGCCCTCGTCGGTGCATTTCAGCGAGCAGCCGGTCGAGGGCCGGCCCGGCGAGACGGAGCGCGTGCTGGAGGTGCCGGCCGACTGGGAGGTCCACCGGCGGCCGGAGGCCGGCTTCTCGGTCAGCGGCACGACGGTGGCGGTGGCCGAGGACCTGGTGGTCGTCCGCATCCGCGGGGGCCTGGGCGGCCTGGCGCAGCGGGCCCGGCGCGAGGGCAAGTTCTACGCCCCCGTCGCCGAGGCCCTGGCCGACGTCCTGCCCGAGGACCGCTTCGGGGCCCTCCTCTGGGTCATGCTGGTCGTCATTGCGATGGTCATGGCCCGCGGTCTCCTGGTTTACTCGAGCGAGTACCTGGTGGGGCACGCGGTGGTCCGGGCGCTGCTGGGCATCCAGTTGCGGGCGTACGAGCACGTCCTGCGGGCCCGGATGGGCCTTTTTGCCCGGGTCCGGGCCAGCGACGTTCTCAGCCGGTTCCAGAACGACTGCCGGAACATCCTGGACGGCATGAAGACGGTCCTGGGGAAGGTGGTCGTCGAGCCGCCCCGGGTCCTCTTGTGCCTGGCGGGGGCGGTGGCGTTCGGCGTCGGCATCCATCCGCTCCTGCCGCTGATCGTCCTGGTGGCGGGCCCGCTGGTGGGGTACCTGGTCCGGCGGTTCGCCAAGCGGATGCGGCAGGCCAGCCGCAAGTCGCTCGAGAGCCAGGCCAGCCTCGTGGGCATCGTCGAGGAAGGCCTCTTCGGCATCCGCGTGGTCAAGGGGTACCGGCTGGAGGGGCACGAGCGGCGGCGGTTCTTTTCGGCGGGCCGACGGCTCATCAAGCAGATGCTGCGGGCAATCCGCATCGACGCTGCCACCGGGCCCGTCGTCGAGGCCATCTTCACGGCGGCCGCCGCGGGGGCCATGATCCTGGGCGGCAAACTCGTCATCGAGAAGGGCGCCAGCCCCGGCGACCTGACCACCTTCTTCGCCTTCCTGGTGGGGGCCCTGGACCCCGTCCGGAAACTCTCGAACGTCTCCACGCGCCTCCAGGAGGCCGCCAGCGGCGCCGAACGCGTCTGGGAACTGCTCGGGGCCGAACCCGAACCCCGCTACGGCCAGACGGGCCAGGCCCTGCCCCGCCACAGCCAGGGTATCGCGTTCCAGGGCGTCTCGTTCGAATACATCCCCGGCAAGCCGGTGCTCCGCGACATCCACCTGACGGTGACGCACGGCGAGGTGGTGGCGATCATCGGGCGGACGGGCTGCGGCAAAACGACGCTCGTCAGCCTTTTGCCGCGATTCTTCGAGCCGGCCGACGGCACCATCCGCGTCGACGGCGTCGACATCCGCGACGCCACGCTCCGCAGCCTCCGCGACCAGATCGCCTACGTGCCGCAGGAAGACGTCCTCTTTGCCGATTCGGTGGCCGGCAACATCGCCCTCGGGGCGCTCGGGACCGGCCGGCACCCGCCGCCGCGACAGGCCATTGAGCAGGCCGCCCGCGCCGCCCACGCCGACGCCTTCATCCGCAACCTGCCCCAGGGGTACGACACGCCCATCGGCGAACACGGGACGACCCTCTCGGGCGGCGAGCGGCAGCGGGTGTCGCTGGCCCGGGCGGTGCTGCGCGACCCCGCCATCCTCATCCTCGACGAGGCCACCAGCGCCCTGGACGAGGAGACCCAGTCCCTGGTCCAGGACACGCTCCGCACCTTCACGAAGGGGCGGACGACGTTCCTGATTGCGCACCGGCTGTCGACCCTGGCCATCGCCGACCGCATCGTGGTCATGGATGCCGGCCGCATCGAAGCGGTTGGCACGCACGAGGAACTGCTGGCGTCGAGCCCGGTGTACCGCCGGCTGCGCGAGGTCGGCCTGGCCGGCGCGTAAACGGCGCGCAAGCGCTTGCTTGGCCGAGACTTAGCCCACTTGCCCGCCGTGTGGATATCCTGTGGACAGTTTTGGGGGTCGGCGCTAAGTCCTTGCAAAAGGGCCACTTAGGGCCCAAGCCCCCCTGGCGCCATTGTTAGCAGTCTCGCGGCCCTCGGCCGGTCCACCGCCCCCGGCGGCGGGGCCCGCCGGCGCCTCTCTCGGGCAAAATCTGTATCTCCAAAGCGCGCCGGCGGGCCGGCGCGCCGGGCGCCGAGCCCCGACCGTAAGGTCGGGGGTATGCCTGAAGGGCGCCGGATTCCTGACGCGCCGGGCTCGGCGCCGGCATCGCATACCCGCGACCCGCCTGGCCAGTCTTTCGGCTTCGACTCGGCTGCGCCTCGCTGCCGAAAGGCTGGCCAGGCAGGGCAGGCTCTCGCGGTCGCGGCTCGAACGGCGCGCGCCGCCCCGCCCACAGACGCCGCCCCGTCGGCGCCGGAGCAAAAAGTTTGCTTTCCCTCGGGCGGGCGCGGCGGTATCTTTGCGTTGACCGGCCGCGGTCCGTGTGGTAGGGTGTGACGGTCCGGGCGAGGTTCACCGCCCCGTCCTTCAGGCGGCCCCCGGCCGATAACGATACGTGGCGCCGGCCGTACTGCGCTGGGACAACGCATAGACACGCCTTGATTGGGGAGTCGGCTGATATGGCGCCGGCCGAGCGGAACGTCTGGCAGGAAGTCCTCGCGCATCTCGACGCCCACGGCGCCAACCTGGCGATCCCGCCCTGGTTGGCCGAGGCGCGCCTTTCGCCGGTCGACGGCGGCCGCATGGCCCTCGTCCTGCCGGCCGCCAGCGACCCGTCGCAGGTGGACACGGCCCTGCGCTCGGCCCTCCAGCGCGCCCTGGAACAGACCGTGGGCCGGCACGTGGAACTCGATCTGCACCCGGCGCCTTCGCCGGCGCCGGAACAGGGCGAACTGTTCCCGGCGCCCCGCCCGTCCTGGCCCGAGCGGTTCCTCCGCGACGACCTGCCGCCCCTGAACCCGCAGTACACCTTCGAGAACTTCGTCACGGGCCCCTGCAACCGCATGGCCCACGCCGCCGCCATGGCCATCAGCGACCTCCCCGGACGCGCCTACAACCCGCTGTTCATCCACGCCAGCGTCGGCCTGGGCAAGAGCCACCTGATGCAGGCCATCTGCCACAAACTCATCGAGGCCCGCCCCGACATCTCGCTCATGTACGTCTCGTGCGAGGATTTCGTCAACCAGTTCATCGCGGCCATCGAGAAAGGCCAGGTGGAGGGCTTTCGGTACCGGTTCCGGTACCTGGACGTGCTGATCATCGACGACATCCACTTCCTGGCCGACAAAGAGCGCACGCAGGAAGAGTTCTTCCACACGTTCAACACGCTGTACCAGTCGCAGAAGCAGGTGGTGCTCTCCAGCGACTCGCCGCCGCACGAGATTCCCCGCATCGAGGAACGGCTCGTCAGCCGGTTCAAGTGGGGCCTGGTGGCCCGCATCGACCGGCCCAGTTACGAGACGCGCGTGGCCATCGTCCGCAAGAAGGCCCGCCTGCGCGGCACGGACCTGCCCGAGGACGTGGTCCGCTACATCGCCTCCATCATCGACACGAACAACCGCGAACTCGAAGGCGCCACCATCCGCGTTATGGGATACGCCTCGCTCTCGAACCGCGAGGTGACCATGGACGTGGCCAAAGAGGCCCTGCGCGACCTGGCCGCCGAACCCCGGCGCGCCATCACCATCCAGGACATCACCGACGCCGTCCTCCAGCGGTACAACGCCCGCCTGTCGGACCTCCAGAGCAAGCGGCGGGCCCAGTCGGTGACGCTCCCCCGCCAGGTGGCCATGTTTCTGGCCCGGCGACTGACGAACCGCAGCCTCGAGGAAATCGGCGCCTTCTTCGGCGGCCGAGACCATACGACCGTCCTTCACGCCGAACGCAAGATTCAGAAAGAAACCGACCGCGACCCGGCTTTCCGCGGACTCGTGGAGGCCATTGAACGCCATGTCCTGCGCGGCTAGTTGCGGTGGAAAACCGGTGGCGCACCTGTGGCGCACCGCATCGCGCTGCACGGCCCGAGCCATAACAGGCCGTGCGCCACAGGCCACAGGGGTGTGCGCCATGGCGCATCTCACGGGTTATCCACAATACGTCGGCCGCCTCGATAGACGTAACATGCTGTGAGAAAAGTGTTTACGATCCTGAAGACGCGGGCGCACCGTTCTCCACAGCAACCATGATGATTACGATTAGTTTATAACCTATCCTTACAACCTTAAGAGGCAACGACAGGAGGTTCCGGCATGAAAGTCGCTTGCGACTGCAACGCCCTTACCCGGGCCGTTCAGGTGGCCTCGAGCGTGGTGGCGCCGCGCAGCCCGAAACCGGCGCTCGGCTGCATCAAAATGGAGGCCCACGAAGGCCGCGTCACCCTGCTTGCGACCGACCTGGAAGTCGGCATCCGCATCCTGCTCGACAAGATGGACGTGACCGAATCCGGCGCCGGCCTTGTGCCGGCCGACCGGTTTCACGCCATCCTGCGCGAACTGGACGTGGACACGATCTCCATCTCCTCCACCGAGCAGGAGACCACCATCGAGGCGCCGGGCGCCCACTTCTCCGTCTTGGGCGACGACCCCGCCGACTTCCCGCAAGTGCCCGAGTTTCCCGAATCGGGCGCGTTCGAAATCGCTGCCGACGAACTTCTCGCCCTCGTCGAACGCACCCTCTTCGCCACCGCCAAGGAAAACACGCGCTACGCCCTCAACGGCGTCCTGTGGGAGGTCGAGGGCAAGAACGTCACGCTCGTCTCGACCGACGGCCGCCGCCTCAGCCTGGCCCGCGGCAAATGCAAGGACGGGCCCGCCGAAAAGGTCAGCGCCATCGTCCCCTCCAAGGCCATGCTCCTCATTCAGCGGTGTATGGCCGACGTGTCCGACGCCAGCCAGCCGGCCCGTGTTGTCCTGGGCGAGAAGGAGATCCTGGTCGAAAGCCCGCCGGTCGACGGCAGTCGCCGCGTCGCCTACTCGCGCCTCGTCGACGGGCACTTCCCGAAATATGACGATGTTATACCGAAGGATTTCGACAAGAAGGCCACGCTGGGCGCCGAGGCGTTCCTCTCGGCCGTCCGGAAGGCGGCCCTGCTGACAAACGAGGAATCGCGCGGCGTGACGCTCAAGTTCTCCGCCGGCGAACTCGTCCTCACCAGCCGCACACCCGAAATGGGCGAGGCCGAAATCCGCATGCCCGCCGTCTACGAGGGCGATCCGCTCGAAATCGGCTTCAACCCCAACTACCTCATGGACGCCGCCAAGGTCGTCGACGCCCCGGAACTCGTCTTCTCGTTCAAGAGTTCCAGCAAGCCGGGCATGCTGACCGAGGGTAAAACATTTATCCATGTCATCATGCCCGTCAGCATCGTCTGACCGCGGGGAGCGGATGCGGTGGTTGCCGCTCTTGTTGTTGTCGGCGGCTCGAAGCCCGAGGCTCGAAGCCCGAGGCTCGAAGCCCTGAGGGTGGCGGCCCTGCGGCGCGCGGCCCCCGGTCATCGTTGTCATTCTGAGGGAGCGTAGCGACCGAGGCTCGAAGTCCTGCGGCGCGCGGCCCCCGGTCATCGTTGTCATTCTGAGGGAGCGTAGCGACCGAAGAATCTCGCTGTTGGCCGTTGCTGTTTTTCGACTTTGGACTTCTGTGCCGTTGACTTTGGACTTCGGACTGTCGTTCTACCATGCTCCGCGGACCGAAAGAAGCCTCCGACTTCCACCCCGTCCGGGCCGAGCCGATCGGCCAGGTCGCCCACCGATGGGCCGCCAAGACCGGGCTGCTCCACGTTTCGGACCGCGAGCGGGTCTGGGTCGCCTGGCAATCCTTCCTCGGCCCGGTGGCCGGCCACACCCGCCTGGAGGGCCTCCGCAACCACGTCGCGTGGTTCGTCGTGGACTCGAGCGCGCTCCTGGCGGAACTCAACAACTTCCGCAAGGCCGAACTCATCGCCATGCTTCAGCGCGACGTGCGGTGCTACCTGGTAAGTGACCTCCGCTTCCGCCTCGAAAAGAACGCGAAAAGTCCTTAACGCCGAGCATGCAGAGAACACCAAGGCGGCCACAGGGAACGCGGAGGTTGCCGAGAGCGCAAGGGAGAGGGAGAGGCGTGACTCATGGAAGTAAGGGCTTACCCACCAGCGCGACTTGGTGAGCCACGCGAACGGGGGGCCACTCAAGTTCGATACCCACGTCGGCCATCGTGGCGGTGACGTTAACGCCACTCCCTTCGGGGCAATAAAGCGCGATGTAGCCCCGCTGCTGCTCAAGCAGCTGGTCGACTCGCTCACGAAGACGCTTTCGGGCTGCGTTCTGCCAGTAGAGACAACATCTCAATTGGCGATTTGACCATGCCGGATGCCGAGCACGCAACCGCTCAACGTGGGCGGCAAGGTCGAACGCGTTCCAAACGCAGCAAACTGTGCTTGATAGGTCAAGCACTTCGGGAAGAAGCGGCGCTTGGGGCGGGCAGGAGGGGCGCTTGCAGAAATTTGGACAGCCGTTGGGGTGGCCGGGATAAGGCTTGGTACACAAACTGCGCACTCGTGGCTCGAATATGGGAATGACGCGGCACACGCCGTCAACTGTCTGACACACTCGCCTATGGACCCTCGATCTTGCCGTCCGCCAGCCGCATAAGAACGCCCGGTTTTTCCCCATCCTGGGGTTTCACTTCCCACGTTAGGATGTGGTCTCGGAGGTGTTCCGTGTCGACGGCCAACCTCAGCCGCTGCTTCACGGTTTTTTCGACATGCTCTTTAACGCCTTTCTGCACATCATCGGTCCAGTCACAAGCAAGTTCTATGCATACATTAATGTTTTTCTCCTCGAAGGAGCCGATCTTAACCTTGTCGTCTTTGCTCGTAGAAACCGGCGCCGGCAGCTTCTCGAAGGTGGGCCTCCCCCAAACCTGCAATTCGTCAACGACAAACAAGACAAAAGAAAGCGTGTCGAACCTTAGGTGGTATATTGCCGGACATGTGTGTGCTGCAATGGCCCGCAGAATCTCCTTGCGGATGACAAACTGTCGCGCATCAGCCCCCTTCAGGGGCCAACAATTATCGTGACACAGGTCCGACTCGAGGAAGTAAGTGAGGGATTTTCCTAATACAAGAGCGCTCAAAACACCGTGCTGCATCTCATCAAAGGAGCTCACCAGCTTCATGTAGTATTTGTTCTGCAAGTGGGTAAACCACACCCTCTCCGAGTCCTCCGGGGGAGCATCTGTCTTGACGATCTTTGAGGCCATCAACCGAAGAATCGCCTCCTGAAGCGGCTGAAGTCGCGGAGAGAATGCGTAGCGCAGTCCGCTCGCCGGGTACAGCCCCTGAGAGCGGAGGGCTTGGTCAGCCTTCTGGTTTATGTCCTCGATGGCGCTTGGGAAATAGCCAATATCGTGGCAAAGCGCAGCAATTGCCCACATCGCCTCCCACTCGCCCACTCGGACGTCACCAAGACCATCGGGCATGTCAGCATGCAGCTTGCCCGCAAATGCGCTCTTCAAAAGTCCATGCCCGATGGCCCAGACGCGAAAAGTGTGGGCAATATGGTCTCGGTACCCGGGGCTCGCGCCATACAACAGGGGCTCACACTCGTCGAAGGCCTTCAGAACCTCCTCTAGGTTTTTTAGGCCCAGAGACAACTCGTTGAAAAAGGTGTCGGCCTCAAAATCGCCCGCCCCTCCTGGGGGAGTTTCCCTTGAGTCATTGCGCTTGAGGCACTTGAGTGCGTCTCGCAAGACCATTGGCCAGAGCGTTCTGAGCGTCTTGCCGGCCTTCTGGTTGCGAGCCAAGTCTTCATCAGCCCGCAGGCTCCTGAGCAGATTCTTTGTGTCATTGCTCAAGTAAGACATGGGGCAGCTACTGGCCCAAGGAATCCAATCGCTGTCGTCTTGCTTAAACGTGAAGGGCGGATTCGGAAACTCGTTGGTGGGCATCGTGGGGGCTACCTGTGGCTTCGGCCGACCTGAGCGCGCTGTGTACGGGACACGCGAGACAATGCGCCCGGTGCAGAAGCGCTCGCAAGGCCCGGACCTGAGGGGCGCGCAAGATGTCCCTGAGGGATTGGTGATGCGCGGAAAGCCCCCAGTCGCGCGTTTGTCGGTGCTTGAAGACCTCGCACGGCAGGACGTTGCCGTCAGCCTGAACGACAAGTTTCTGGGCGCCAGCGCGGCACGGGACCGCGTTGCCCGGCACGATGCCGTTGAAGGGCGAACCGGTCCTGATTTCCAAGGGTACCCGCGACCTGAGTATCAGCAGTCTTTCGACAAAGGCATCCTCTTCGTCGCGACTCAATTCCAGCTGGCTGCGGTTGTACAGCCCCCGCCCCTGCGGGACGAACCTCAACACGCTTACCTTCCGGATACCCAGTTCTCTTGCAAGGTCAAGCACTTGCTCAAACGCGCCTGCGTTTGGGCGCATCGGAACGAAGTTGATCTCGCATTGAAGACCGGCGCGGAGGGAGTCCTCAAGAGAGGTCCGCGTGGCAGCAAGACTTCCAGGGAGCCGTGTGATGGAATCGTGCAACCCCGAATCGGCAGCGTGGAGGCTGAAAACCAGCGTGAAGTTCGGCAAGCTCACGAGTCGCGCCAGGCTCGCGCGTTCAAGCGGCTGCACTCGGCCATCTGTGAGGCGCACCCCGCACGTGTAAACCTCCGCGCGCAACCCCCGCCCCGCCACGGCCTCCGCGGCTTCGTGGAACAGCGGCGCGCAGAACGGCTCTCCGCCGCCGAAGCTAACCCGATCCGCGCCGAGCGCTGCCGCTTCCTGAATGAGGCCGCAAACCAACTCCGTTGACAGCATCGACGTGCAGGAAGGACCGGAGCTGGAGGAGCAATGCAGGCAGCCCTGCGGGCACCGATCGGTCAGCTCAAGGCAGAGCTCTTTGAGACCGGCCATGCGCACACCCACAGTTCCCTCGCCCGGAGTCCTTTATGCAGGCTTATATCGGCAGTGTCAAGAACAAAAGGCCACAATTTGTGGTCTGTTGTTCCGGATTACACCACCTATAGTCAGAGTTGCCCGACGGGCTTGGCTTCTGTTAGGAGTATAGCACACATTCGCACAGAATGCAAGGCGCAAGTCAAGTTTGAGTTCAGTCCGGTGCCGGCCGCCGACTGATTCGGCTTAATGCCGTTCCGCTTCGTTCCGCGTTCGTGCCATCCCTCGATACGCCGGCCCCTTCATCCCTGGTCGTCGTCAGACGTCCAGGTTCCGCACCTCCAGGGCGTGCCGCTCGATGAATTCGCGGCGGGGTTCGACGCTCGAGCCCATCAGGACGCTGAAGATGTGGTCGGCCTCGGCGGCCTGTTCGATGACCACCTGCTTCAGCACCCGTCGGGCCGGGTCCATGGTGGTTTCCCACAACTGCTCGGCGTTCATCTCGCCCAGGCCCTTGAAGCGTTGGATGTCCATACCTTTCTGCCCCAGCCGCCGCAGCGCCGGCACGATGCCCGCCACGCCCGGCACGTTCACCTGGTCGCCGTTGGAGGCGATGGCGAACTTGTACCACGCCGACTCCTCGCCCACCTCGTGCCGCGACTGGAGGTGCCAGTCGGCCACGTCGAGGCCCCGCGTGCCGAGTTTGCGGGCCAGTTTCGAGAGGTCGCCCGCGCCGAAGAGTTCTTCGGGTTCGGGCAGGTCGGCCTCGTCGACGGGCGCGTCGGCGGCCTGGTCGACGGCCTGGTCGGCGGGCGCGTCGGCGGTTTGGCCGACGGCCTGGTCGGCGGGCGCGTCGGCGGTTTGGTCGACGGCCTGGTCGGCGGGCGCGTCGGCCGGCGGCTTCTTCTTGCCCTTGCCGCCGCGGCGCTTCGTGAGGCCGAACGCCTTGGCGATGGCCTTGTCGGCCTCGTCTTCGGAGTGGAACAGGCGGAGATCGTCGCCCAGGCGGACCATCCACGAGGGGAAGTTGCCCTGCTTGTCGCGGGCGGCGAGGAACTGCTCCCACGCCACGCCGCGGCGCTCGACGCCCCGGATGAGTTCTTCGGCCTTGGCGAGGAGTTCGGCGAGCTCGGCGAGTTTCGCCCCGGTGGCCTCGGCGGCGGGTTTCTTGCGGGTGCGGCCGGGGTCGGGGTTGGCGCGGAGGGCGGCCCCCTCGATGCCGAGGTCGAGCAGCATGGACCGCATCTCGCGGTCGCTCTGCACGTAGTACTCCTTGCCGCGCCGGCGGACCCGGTACAGCGGCGGCTGGGCAACGTAGACGTACCCCTTCTCGATCAGGCCCGCCATGTGGCGGAAGAAGAAGGTCAAGAGCAGCGTGCGGATGTGGCTGCCGTCGACGTCGGCATCAGTCATGATGATAATTTTGTTATATCTTGTCCGCGATGCGTCGAAGTCGTCGTCGCCGATGCCGCAGCCCAGGGCCGAGATGATGGTGGCGATTTCCTCGTGGGCAAGCATCTTGTCGACGCGCGCCTTCTCGACGTTCAGGATCTTGCCGCGCAGCGGGAGGATGGCCTGCGTCCGCCGGTCGCGGCCCTGCTTGGCGGAGCCGCCCGCGCTATCGCCCTCGACTAAAAAGAGTTCCGACAGGGCGGGGTCGCGCTCCGAACAGTCGGCGAGTTTGCCCGGCAGGTTGCCCGATGCCAAGGCGCCCTTGCGCCGGACGAGGTCGCGGGCCTTGCGGGCGGCGTCGCGGGCCGTCATGGCCTGGACGGCCTTCTGGACGATCTTCCTGGCGTCGCTCGGGTTTTCCTCGAGGTACTGGCCCAGCATGTCATTCGTCACGGTTTCGACGAACGTGCCGACCTCGCTGTTGGAGAGTTTGGTTTTCGTCTGGCCCTCGAAGGCGGGGTCGGGCACGCGGACGCTGACCACGGCGGTCATGCCCTCGCGGAGGTCGTCGCCGGACGGGGCGGCCTCGCCCTTCAGCAGGTTCTGCTTCTTGGCGTAGAAGTTCAGGGTGCGCGTGACGGCAGACTTGAAGCCCGACAGGTGCGTCCCGCCCTCGATCGTGTGGATGTTATTGGCGAAGCACAGGATGTTCTCGCTGAAGCCGTCGTGGTACTGGATGGCCGCCTCCACGTCAATGCCCGTCTGCTCATCGGCCCGGCGGTAGTAGATGACCTTGCGGTGCAGGTTATCCTTGCCCTCGTTCAGGTGATTGACGAACGCCCGGATACCCTCCTTGAACCGGAACTCGGCCCCGCGGCCGTCGCGTTCGTCCGCCAGGCGGATGCGCAGCCCCTCGTTCAGATACGCCAGTTCCCGCATCCGGTTCTCGAGGATCTCGAACTTGAACGTCGGGTCGGGGAAGATCTCCGGGTCGGGCTTGAACGTTACGGTCGTGCCGGTCTTCCTGGTGGCCCGGCCGCGCTTCAGGTCCTGCGCCTTCTTGCCGCGCGCGAACCCCATCCGCCAGACGTACCCGTCGCGATGGATCTCCACCTCCAGCCACTCCGAGAGGGCGTTCACGCAACTGACGCCCACGCCGTGCAGCCCGCCCGACACCTTGTAGGTCGTGTGGTCGAACTTGCCGCCCGCGTGCAGCATCGTCAACGCCACCTCCACGCCGGGCTTCTTCTCGGTGGGGTGCTTGTCCACGGGGAACCCGCGGCCGTCGTCGGCGACGCTGATCGAGCCGCCCGGATGGACCGTCACCGTAATGTTCTGGCAGAACCCGGCCATCGCCTCGTCGATGGAATTGTCGACCACCTCGTTGACGAGGTGATGGAGGCCCCGCTGCTGGCGGTCGCCGATGTACATATCGGGGCGCTTGCGGACGGCCTCCAGGCCTTTCATCACCCTGATGGAGTCGGCCCGGTAATCGCCGGCGGCGCCGGCGGCCTTCTTGCTCGTGCGCTTGGCCGAGCGTGTCCGGGCCACCGAGCCGGCCGTCTTCGCGGACGTTCCGGCAGCCGAGGTCTTCGTGGCCGGGGCCGTGGTCCGACCGGCCGATGGGCCCTTCGTGCGGCTCTTTTTGCTGGCCATCGTGCGTCGTCTCCCAGGGGCCCGCCGCGCAGCCGTTCGCGGCGCGCGGACCGGGCCAGGATGGTGCGGTTTCAGCCGGCCCAACGGGCGTTTTCCGGCCCGCCAGAGCCGATTTGACCTTATATTGTACCGCGCCGCCGCCCGCTACACAAAGACCGATTTCGCCGCCGCCTGATGAGGCACGGCCAGGGAGATCGCGGCCTGATGAGGCACGGCCAAGGAGAACGGAAGGAGACTGGGGAACTTTGGACTTGCGACTTTGGACTTTCGACTGGTGTTACCGAACGCAGCCTGATAAGGCACGGCCAGGGAGGCCGGCCGGCTGAAGGGGCGGCGGAATCTCTCGCCCCGAAGGGGCGATGGG
>JADHXV010000011.1 GCA_016782785.1 Planctomycetota bacterium
GGCGCGGTCCGCCGGTATCCTGTCGGCTCGCGCCGACCGCCATCCTGAGCGTGGACCGTTGCGCCTCGGGAGGCCCGGCCGGGAACCTCTCGTTTCCATCGAGGAGAACGCCATGGCGAGTATGGACCTCGCGCACCTCGTCCAGGACGGCGGCAAGATCGTCCTCTTTGTCTGGGACGGCCTGGGCGGCATCCAGGCCGGCCCGAATGACGTGACGGAACTCCAGGCCGCCCGCACCCCGAACGCCGACCGGCTCATCACGGCCGGCTGCGGCGGCCTGCTCGAGCCCGTCTACCCCGGCGTGACGCCCGGCAGCGGGCCGGGGCACCTGGGCCTGTTCGGCTACGATCCGCTCGAGTACCAGATTGGCCGCGGCGCCCTGGAGGCCGTCGGCGTGGGGTTCGATTTCCGTCACGGCGACGTGGCGGCCCGGCTGAACTTCTGCACGCTCGACAAGGCCGGCCACGTGGCCGACCGCCGGGCCGGGCGCATCCCAACCGAGGAATCGAAACAGGTCGTCGCGAAACTCGCCGACGCCATCCGCGAGGTCGACGGCGTCGAGGTCCACTGGGCCCCCGTCAAGGAGCACCGGGCCCTGATGGTCTTTCGCGGCGAGGGGCTGGGCGACCGCCTGGAGGACACCGACCCGCAGGCCACCGGCGTGCCGCCCCTGGACGTCCGGACCCGCGACGGCTTGGCCGAGACCGCGCGGACGGCTGAGGTGGCCCGCAAGGTCCTCGCGAAGGCCCGCGACGTGCTCGCCGACGAGCCCAAGGCCAACATGATTCTGGCCCGCGGGTTCGCCAAGCGGCCGCACTGGCCCGGCATGAAGGAGCGGTTCGGCGTTCGGGCCGCAGTCGTCGCCGGCACGCCCATGTACCGCGGCGTGGCGAAACTGGTCGGCATGGAGGAACTGCCGGCCACCAACGAGGTCGAGAAGGACGTGCAGAGCCTCGCCAAGGCCTGGGACGACTACGACTTCTTCTTCCTCCACTACAAGCACACCGACAAGGCGGGCGAGGACGGCGACTTCGACGCCAAGGTCCACTATATCGAGGAGGCCGACGCGGCCCTGCCGGCGGTCGAACAACTCGGGCCCGACGTGCTGACGGTGACGGCCGACCACTCCACGCCGTCGGCCATGAAGGCGCACTCGTTCCACCCGGTGCCGGTGCTCTTGTCGGCGAAGACGGCCCGGCGCGACACGGTGACCGAATTCAACGAGGTGGCGTGTGCGGCGGGCGGCCTGGGCCTGAGGCCGAGCATGCACCTGATGCCGTTGGCCCTGGGCCACGCCGGCCGACTGGCCAAGTTCGGGGCGTAGGAGCGCGGGCTGGGCTGCTTCCCGCGCGGCGGTTCTCCTGAACCGCCGCGCAGAAACGCGCTCCGCTTCGCGTCGCGGCTAACAGGGCACCCCGCGCGGGCACGCCGTGTCATGGCTGAAACCGCCGACAACGCCGAAGCCGTCCCCGCCTTCTGGTGCGACGCGTACTACCGGTGCGAGCGGTGCGCCAAGGTGTTCTGGCGGGGCACCCACTGGCGGCGGATCGACGCCCGCCTGGATGCACTGTAGAGCGTTTCCCGTCCGCCAATCCCTCTCCCCGGGCAGGAGAGGGCAGGGTGAGGGGGATAGGCGCGCGGCTTCACGGCCGGTCACCCTCACCCCGCCCCTCTCCCATCGAGGGAGAGGGAGAATGCCCGCCTCGCGGCCCGGGAGCCGTGGCACGTGTTTCCTGCGACACGCCCTATAGTAGTCGTTTCGAGGGTTTAGTGAAGGCGTGGCCTCGTTTCTGCCGATATCCGCGCGTCGGGGGACCTCTCATTTTCGCGACCCGCGTTATCGGGATGGGTATGGGGGAGTCTTGAACGACTGGTACATGGTATGTGCGCTGCTGCGCCTGGGCGTCCTGGCAACGGCGGCGACGGCGATTCCCACGCTCATCTGGCGGCGAGTGGGCGGGAAACCGCTCAGTTACGCCGTGCTGCTCGTGGGCATCGGCGCACTGGTCGGGTGCGACGTCCTCCGCCTGGTGGACGCCATGGTCCCGGCCGGGTCGCCGTGGGCGGTGCTGGCCGAGGGCCGGTTCTCCCTTGAAACCGCCGGTTTTGCGCTGGTGTTCGGCGGCTTTCTGGCCCTGATGGAGAACGTCCGCCGTTCCAAGGTGCGCGAGCGCCGCGAGGCCACCGACGCCAACGCCCGGGCCGAGGAGGCCCGCCTCCACAAGGCCAAGTTGGAGGCCATCCTCAACGGGGCCGCCGATTACTGCATCTTCACCTGCGACCTCGCCGGCCGCCTCACGTCCTATTCCAGCGGCGGGGCCCGCGTCCTGGGGTGGAAGCCCGAGGAGGTCGTTGCCCGCAAGACCATCGAGATCTTCCGGCCGCCCGACCACCCGTTGACGGTGGCCGAGGCCTTCAGCACCGTCCGCACCGAAGGCCGCTTCGAGGCCGAGTTGCCGATGGTCCGCAAGGACGGCGCGCACATTGCCGTCCTCCTCACCCTCACGCCGCTGGCCGGTCCGGACGGGTGCATGGACGGCTACGTGGCCGTCGCCAAGGACGTCTCCGAGATGCGGGCGGCCCGCGAGGCGCTTCGGCACGAGCGGGACTTCGTCCGCGGCATCATCGAGACGAGCGGCCTGTTCATCGTGGGCGTCTCGGCCGTGGACGGACGCATCACGCTCTTCAACCACGGTGCCGAACGCATCAGCGGGTACCGGCGCGACGAGGTCCTCGGCCGGCCGTACGCCGAGGTGTTCATGGACGAGGCCGGCCGGCAGCGGGTCGAAGGCCTGCTCGAGGGCTTTCGCACCGGCGCGCGCGAGCCGGTGGGCCAGTACGAGAGCGCCCTGCTGACCAAGGACGGCCGGCCGCGGTCCCTCTTCTGGACGTACAGCGCCTCGGCCGACGAGGACGGCCGGGTCACCTTCGTCGTCGGCTTCGGCCAGGACGTGACCGAGCAGCGGCAGATGCAGGAGTCGCTCCAGGCGGCGAAGCAGGAACTGGAGGAGGCCAACCGGGCCCTCTCCCGCCTGGCCACCACCGATTACCTGACGGGCCTGGTGAACCGCCGGCAGGCCGACCTGCTGCTCGAGCGCGAGATTGCCCGCGCCCGCCGCCAGTGCACCCCCGTCTCGGTGGTCATGATGGACCTGGACCACTTCAAGGCGATCAACGACACGCGCGGCCACGAGGTGGGCGACCTGTGCCTGAGGCACGTGGCCGAGATGCTCCGCACCCGCCTGCGCGGGACCGACATCGTGGCCCGGTACGGCGGCGAGGAGTTCCTGGTGGTTCTGCCCGGCACCGAGCCCGGCCAGGCCGCCCTCCTGGCCGACCAGATCCGCCGGTGCATCCAGGCCACTCCCGTCCAGTACGAGGGCGAGTCTATCCCCCTGAGCCTCAGCGCGGGCGTCGCCGTCTTCGAACTCCACCGCGGCACCTTGCCCGACACGCTCGTCCGCTGGGCCGACGAGGCCATGTACTGCGCCAAGAACCTGGGCGGCAACCGCGTCGTCGTCTGGGACGATATGCGCGAGGGCAACGTCGAACCCAGCCTCACCAGCACCCAGCAGGCCCAGGAATTGCGCCGCCGCGTCGAGTCGCTCGGCCGGCACAACCGCCACGTCTTCCTCCGCAACCTCTACCAGATGATCGATGCCGTCGAGGCCCGCAACCCGTACACCGAGGGCCATTCCCGGAACGTGGCCCGTTATGCGGCGGCGATCGCCCGGGGACTCGGCATGGCCGACGACGAGGTGGCGATCATCTCGCGGGCGGCCATGCTCCAGGACCTCGGCAAGGCCGCCATCCCGTGCGAAGCCATTTGGAAAGACGAGCCCCTCTCCAAGAGCGACTGGGCCCTCGTGTGCCAGCACCCGGCGGCCAGCGTCAAGATCCTCGGTCGCATCGGCTTCCTCCACCGCGAGGTGCACCTGATTCGGCACCACCACGAGCGTCCGGACGGCCGGGGGTACCCCGACGGCCTGGCGGGGGAGGCCATCCCGCCGGGGTCGCGCATCATGGCCGTGGCCGAGGCCCTCGACGCCATGACCCGCGACCGGCCGCATCGCCCGGCGCTCGCGCTGCCCGACGCGCTCGACCAACTGCGCGGCGGCGCGTTCAAGCAGTTCGACCGCAACGCCGTCGAGGCCGCCATCGCCGAGGCCGCCAGGACCGGCGACTGGCCGCTGGCCCGCTCGCCCGCCCCGGCCGGCGCCTCGGACGCATCCTGACCACGCGCCGCGGCATCGGTCGCCGTCCTCACGCCCGGAAGAGCATCCCCAGGCGTTTGCCCATCAGGACGGTCGCGCCCACCAGCGTGGCCGCCAGGAAGGCCATCGCCCACACGCCCAGGGCGCTGGCGACCATCTCGCCGGTAATCGCGTAATCGCTCAGGTAGATGCGGTAGATGGTCCGCGTGACGGGGTTGAAGGCGTCGTTCTGGGCCAGGATGAGGCTGTCGGAGACTTCGAGCATCGAGAGGGCGAACGTCAAAATCGCCCCCGCCGCCAGGTTCGCCGCAATCAGCGGCACGGTGACCTTCCAGAGCGTGCGGACGGGCCCGGTGCGGCGGCCGGCCCGTCACGTCCGCGCCGCCGAAGAACACGCGGCCGATGTCGGGCCGGTAGAAGCCGGCGATGACCCGCAGCAGCGTCGTCTTGCCGCAGCCCGACGGGCCCAGCAGGAAAAACAGTTCGCCCGGCTCGACGGCGAGCGAGACGTCGTCGACGGCCACGACCGGCCCGAACCGCTTCGTCACATGGTCCAGGCGCAGGGGTTTCACGCGCGGCCTCCGCGGGGAGTGTACCAGGGTGACGCTCGGCGTGTAAACGGAGACGTGTTGCCGCGGGGTGGCGCAGCGCGCCCTTAACACGCGCCGGGCCCATACGGGTCCTCACCGAACAAGGGCAAGCCCGGCGGCTAAATGTAGCGCCATATCGCGCGGCCCACCGTTGTTGCCGTTGTCGTTCACTCCGCGTTCCGCATTTCGCACTCCGCACTTGTTCCACCGGGCGATTGACGCCGCCGCACCGCCCCTCCATAATCGGGGAACCGGAAAGGACCGCGCCTTCCATGACGCTGCGCCCGCGAACGCTGGAAGTCTGGACGTACGAGATCCCCATGCGGATCCGCTTCGAGCACGCCCGGGCCGCACGCGATATGAGCACCGGCATCCTCGTGCGGCTGGTGTTGGCCGACGGCACCGTGGGCTGGGGCGAGGGCATCCCTCGCGACTACGTCACGGGCGAGACCGTCGAGGGCGCGGTCGGCGTCATCCGCGACCACTACGCCGACCGCCTCGCGGCCGACACCCCGCTGGCCACCGTCCCGGTGGAGGCCGACGGCACCGTCCACAACGCGGCGTGGTGCGCGTGCGAACTGGCGTACCTGGACGCGCTGGGCCGGTCGCGCCGGCAGCGGGTGGCCGACATGCTGGCGGGGCAGGTGGGCCTGAAGCCCCATCGGCTGCTCCGGCGCGTCAGCGCCGTCCTTTCGAACCGGTCCGTCGAACGGACCCGCCGGACGCTCCGGCTGATGCGGGCGCTCTCGTTCCGCGATTACAAACTGAAGGTCGGGCCCGACCCGGACCGCGACGAGGCGAACCTGGCCGAGGTCAACCGCCAGTTGCGCCGCGGCCTGCGCCGGCGCCGCGGGCCCACCCGGCGGACCCTGCGCGTCGACGCCAACGGGGCGTGGGACCTCGAGGAGGCCGTCCGACGGGCCGAGACCCTGGCGCGGTACAACGTCCTGGCGGTCGAGCAGCCCCTGGCCAAGGGGAACGAGGCGGCCCTGGCCGACCTCCGCCGACGCACGCGCGTGCCCATTATGCTCGACGAGTCGCTCGTGACGCTCGAAGGGGCCGAGCGGCTGGTCGCGGGCGGCCAGGTGGACCTCTTCAACATCCGCATCTCGAAGAACGGCGGCCTGGTCCGCAGCCTGAAACTGGCGGACCTGGCCCACCGGACGGGCCTCGACTTCCAACTCGGGTGCATGGTCGGCGAGACGGGCGTCCTGACGGCGGCCGGCCGGGTGTTCCTGGAACTCGTGGGCCGGCGGGTCCGGTTCTCGGAAGGCTCGTACGGGCGGTTCCTGCTGCGGGCCGACGTGACGCGCGAGCGGCTCTCGTTCGGCTACGGGGGATTCGTCCGGGCGATGACCGGCCCCGGGCTGGGCGTGCACGTGTCGATGCGGAAGGTGCGGCGGGTGGCCCGCTGCGCGCTGCGCGTGGAGTATTGACGATGGCCGGACCGAGCGACGACGACCGGCCCCGCCCGCCGAAGTTTCCCCGCCGCCGATGGCAGCCGGGGCAGGTCGAGCGGGCCGAAGAGTTGCGCAAAGGCGCCGGCTACGACCGCCGCCGCGAGGATCGCGAAGCCGACGAGGAGATTGACGAGGAACTCGACGAGGGCAAACAACAACAATAATCAACAAGGAATGTTCAATAATCAATAATCAAGTGAACGGCAAAGAAGGCGATTTCGGATTGCGGATTGAACGGCAACAACCGCAGGCAACAGGCAACATGAAACAATAACATTTAGCCGCCGGCCTTGGCCGGCGCGTGTTTGGTCCGGCCCAATACGTGCCGGTCCCACCGGGGTGGCCGGGGGCGCTTCGCATTGCGGCGCGCTTGGGAAACCGCGCTACGCGTCATCCTCGTCGGGAGCGGCGTCGGACTCGGGGGCGGGGGCGTCGTTGTCCTCGTTGACGACCGGCTCGGTCTCCTCTTCGAGGCGGCCCAGAACCCGCAGGGCTTCCATGGCGGCGAGTTGCTCGGCGGTCTTCTTGCTGGGTCCCCAGGCGCTGGGGTACCGTCGTCCGCGGATGACGACGGCCAGTTCGAAGGCCTTGGCGTGGTCGGGGCCCTTCTCGTCGAGCACCTCGTAAGTGGGCGTGGCCCCGAGGTCGTGCTGGGCGTGCTGCTGGAGGAGCGACTTGTAGTTGAGGCGGTGCTCGCCGGCCATGACGCGGTCGATTTCCTCGGCCATGTGGGCCAGGATGAACCGGCGGGCGGGTTCCAGGCCGCCGTCCTGGTAGATGGCCCCGACGACGGCCTCGTAGGCGCACGACGTGAGGCTGGTCGGCATGTGCGGGGCCTCGATGATGCCCTTGCCGAGGTTCAGGTAGTCGATGAGGTTCAGGCGGTCGGCCACGTGGGCGCAGGTTTCGCGGCTGACGACGACGCTCTTGACGCGTGTCAGTTCGCCCTCCAGGAAGTCGGGGAACCGGCGGAAGAGTTCCTCGCAGATGACGAGGCCCAGGATGGCGTCGCCGAGGAATTCGAGCCGTTCGTTCGAGGCCAGGCGGTTGTCGGCCACGCTGGCGTGCGTCAGGGCGCTCCTCAGGAGGTCGAGGTTCTGGAAACGGTAATCGAGCAGATTCTGGATGGCATCGAGGGCGTCGGGATGGCTCAACGCAACATTCCTCCTCAGGCATATGGCATTGGTCGCCGCCCCGACCAGGCCCCATTCTAATCCGCGCGGGCGGGCGGTCAATCGAAAAGGCTTGACCGGGCCGCCCGGTCGGCCGAGACTCCATCGCCATGGCACGAGAGCCGAGAGGGCGGCGCACGTGGCGGATCGCCCGGTGGGCGGCCGTTGTGCTGGCCGTGGCCGCCATTGGGGTCGTCCTGCTCCTGAAGTCCGCGCCCGACCCCTACCGCCGGACCGAGCCGATGGGCGTCGACCGCGAGGCCCTTCGGCAGTTCAACACGGGCGTGGTCAACCAGGTCGGCAACGTCCTGCTGGACGAAAGCGGTGGCACGCGGCTGGACCTGGCGATCACCGAGCCGATGATCAACGCCCGCATCGCCCAGTTCCTGGCCGACGAGATCCGGGCCGGTCGGGCCGTGCCGCCGGCGCTCGAGCACCTGCGCGTCGGTTTCGAGCCGGGGGTGGTCGTCCTGGCCACGCGCCTGGGCGGCGGCTGGTCGAGCGTGGTGGTGTCGCAGCGCCTTCGGCTGGAGGCCGACGACGCCGGCCGGCTGGTCGTCCGGCCCGTCGGGGCGAGCGCGGGCCGGCTGCCGCTGCCGCTGGCGCCGCTGGAGCCGCTTCGGCAGGCGGCGGCCCAGGCGCTTGAGCAGGCCCCCGGCGAGGCGGCGGGCGATGAAGACGATGTGTCGCGGCTCTGGCGGGCCGTCCTGGACGCCCTCGACGGCGAGCCGGTCTTTCTGGGTTCCGGCAAACGCCGCATCGCGCTGGAGGATGTCGAGGTCGAGCGCGGCACGCTGCGGGTGACGGGGCACCGGTCCGAACGGTAGATAGGAGCGCGGAATTTGCAATCCCGGGCGTGGAATAAAAGCGGCCTCGCGCCGCGACCCGACGGCTTGGCGCATACCTTATGACCGGAGGAAACCGATGCCACTTTTTCGTTGGCTATCTACTCTTGCGGCTGCCATTGCTGCCATTCTCATGTACCGTTCAGGCAACATCGCAATGGGCACCGCCTCGGTCGTAGTCGGACTCGTCGAGTTGCTGTCTCGTGGTATGATGCAGAGCATAACAAACCGCATGGCGCGATCCTTGGCGCAGAATCACGAGGGGTTGGTTGCAAATCTAATGGATGGCGAGCGCGAGCGGATAAGGATATACGAAAAATTGGCGCGGGAGCGAGGCCTTAAGCCAGATACGTCAATGACCACCGTAGATGAGGCGCTCATCAGAGAAGCCGCGGCGAACGTCGCCCACGATAGGGCAATGCACGCGATACCTAATTGGTTGGCGCTTGTCAACTTCATTTCGTCTGTGTTGGCCGTTCTGATCTTCGTGTACGCAGTCGTCCTGACAGTTTGGGATTAGGTGACTTGGCCTGGCGATTGAGGGACTTACCATGCCTGAGGAACCGATTACGAAGCTGAAGGTAGCGGAAAGGCAATTGAGCGAAGCCATACGTCTCTTTTTTGAACGCCGAGACATCGTAGCCGTGCACACCCTGGCCGCTGCTTCTGACCAAGTGCTCTCCGACATTTGCGTCGCGAGGGGCATGGAGTCCCAACTTCGGCACCATGCGGACTTCATTCGTGATGAGGCATGCAAAGAATACTTCCGACTACTGAAGCGGGCGGAGAACTTCTTCAAGCATGCAGACCGTGACCCAGAAGGCATTCTAGAATTCAGGGCGGAGCAAACGGTTGTCCTTCTATTTGATTCAGTTGTGCTCCTTTGGAGACTAACACAGACGCTGACGCACGAAGCCAGAACCTTCCTCTGCTGGCTCTTCGTATATAAGCCAGATTGGTTTCGCGATGGCCCCTTTAAAGAATCTCTCAAGAACTGGGTCAATTCTACAGGAGTCCCCTCGGGCGATCTTGCTTTCTTCTCGCGTCTTGTCACACAAGGGAAGAGCCTCTCGCCGCATTCGGGCACTTTCCCTGCGCGGTCTGGTCATGCTTGACTTTTGCGGTTTGGCTCTCCAGGTGGTCGGCGGCACGGAATGCACCGCCGAAATCAGGCACACGCCGGTTTCAGGTGTTTGCATTTCTCTCAAGCAGCTGCCTTATTTCGCGGCTTAGATTCTCGGCCTGCTCGAAGTACCTTCGCTGGAATTCCGCTGCCAGGTCTCCATCCTTGACCCGGCCTCGCAGAATCATTTGCTCAATGGCAGAACTGAGCACGGCGAAGCACACGTGAGACCGAGCAGTATCAAGTTTGTAGCCCCTCTCAGCCAATACGCGTAATGCCTCATTGAAACATAGGTTCAGGCGGTGGCGGACCTCCGGATAGAGGTCGATGTGAATCGGCGGCACATTATCCTCGGTGCCCAATACTGCCCGGCCCATCCGACGATGGATCCATTTGGCAGCGTGGCGGGAGGCAGAATCGACTGCCGCGTTGATCGCTTGCTCACAAGCCTTCTGCCCTTCTCTCACGTTGCGACAGTGAACAAGCACTTGGAATGCGACGCTGAACAGACACACGCAAACACCGGTTGACCACAGTTCCTCTTCCCCCTCTAGTGGATCCTCCACACGCTCCTCGACAAATTCACTGACGAGTTGTCCAATTTCTTCCATGCGCTACTTCCTTTCGTCGCCGTTGTCCTCGCCGTCGTCGCCGTTGTCCTCGGCGGCGACGCGAGCGACGGCCACGAGGTGGTCGTCCTCGTTCAGGCGGATGACGCGGACGCCCTGGGTGTTGCGCCCGATGGGCCGGATGCTCTTGGGGTCGACGCCGATCCGCATGATCTGGCCGCGCTGTGTAATGAGCATGAGTTCGTCGCCGTCGCGGACGGTCATCATGGCGACGACGCGGCCGTTGCGGTCGGTGCTCTTGATGTTGATGATGCCCTTGCCGCCGCGGCCCTGGATGCGGTAGGCGTCGAAGGCGGTCCGCTTGCCGTGGCCGTGCTCGCAGACGGTGAGCAGGGTGGCCTCCTTGTCGACGACGGCCATGCCGACAACCTCGTCGCCCTTGCGGAGCCGGATGCCGCGCACGCCCGTGGCGCTTCGGCCCATGCTGCGGACGTCGGTCTCCTTGAACCGGATGGCGAAGCCGTCGCGCGAGCCGAGGACGATCTCGTCGTTGCCGTGCGTGATGGCGACGTCGATGAGGGTGTCGTTCTGGGGCAGGTTGATGGCGATGATGCCGCCGCGCCGCGGGTTGCCGTACTCGGCCAGCGGCGTCTTCTTGATGGTGCCCCGGGCGGTGGCGAAGACGAGTTGGCGCTTCTGGTCGAACTCGCGGACGGCGTGGAAGCCGGCGACGGTCTCGTTCTGCCTGAGTTGGAGCATGTTGACGATGGCCCGGCCCTTGGCCTGGCGCGACATCTGCGGGATGTCGTACACCTTCAGCCAGTGGCATTGGCCGCGGCTCGTGAAGAACAGGATGTAGTCGTGGGTGGAGGCGACGAAGAGGTGCTCGATGAAGTCGCCTTCCTTGGCGGTGGACCCGACGATGCCCTTGCCGCCGCGGCCCTGGCGGCGGTAACTGGTCAGCGGCAGGCGTTTGATGTAGCCCTCGTGGCTGATGGTGACGACGCAGTTCTCCTCGGCGATGAGGTCTTCGAGGTCGAGGTCCTCGGCCTCGCCGATGATCTCGGTCCGGCGGGCGTCGGCGTACTTCTCTTTGATTTCGTGGAGGTCCTCGGCGATGATGTTGAGGACGAGGCGCTCGTCGCGCAGGATGGACTCGTACTCGTCGATCCTCTCGCGGACCACGACCCACTCGTCGCGCAGTTTCTCGACCTCCAGGCCGGTCAGCTGCTGGAGGCGCAAGGACAGGATGGCGTCGGCCTGGGTGCTGGAGAGGTTCAGGGCGTCCTGGGTGGCGTCGCGCAAGAGTTGGTTGGCCTTTTCGGCGCTCTTGCCGGGCAGGCTGGCGATGCGGAACTTCCAGGCCTTCTTCATGAGCCGCTCTTTGGCGGTCGGCACGTCGGGGCTCTTCTTGATGATGTCGATGATCTCGTCGATGTTGGCCACGGCGTACAGCAGGCCGAACAGAACGTGCTCGCGGGCGCGGGCCTTCTTCAGCAGGAACACGGTCCGCCGCCGGATGACCTCGATGCGGTGGTTCTTGAAGGCCACCAGCATGTCCTTCAGGGTCATGGTCCGCGGGCGGCCCTTGTCCAGGGCGATGTTGATGATCGAGAACGAGGACTGGAGCGACGTATGCTTGTGCAGTAGGTTGAGGACGATGCGGTCGTCCTCGCCGCGCTTCAGTTCGATGACCAGGCGCATGCCCTCGCGGTCGGACTCGTCGCGGATGTCGGCGATGCCGGCAATGACGCTGTTCTTGACGCACTCGGCAATGCGCTCGATGATGCGGGTCTTGATCTGGCCGTACGGTATCTCGGTGACGACGATCTGGCTCTTGCCGCCGCGCGTCTCCTCCAGGTGGGCGCGTGCCCGGACGGTGATGGAGCCGCGACCGGTGGTGTAGCCGTCGACGATGCCCTTGCGTCCGCAGATGAGGCCGCCGGTCGGGAAGTCCGGCCCGTGGACGATCTTCATGAGTTCCTTGACGGTGATGGCGGGGTTGTCGACGACGGCGAGGGCGGCGTCGCAGATTTCGCCGAGGTTGTGCGGCGGGATGCTGGTCGCCATGCCGACCGCGATGCCGCTGGACCCGTTCAGCAGCAGGTTGGGCAGTTTGCCGGGAAGGACGGTCGGCTCCTCGCGGGTGTCGTCGTAGTTGGGCTGGAAGTCGACGGTGTCCTTCTCGAGGTCCTCGATCATCTCGGTGGACATCTGGGCGAGGCGGGCCTCGGTGTACCGCATGGCGGCGGGCGGGTCGCCGTCGATCGAGCCGAAGTTGCCCTGGCCCTCGATCAGCGGGTACCGTTCCGAGAAGTCCTGGGCCAGGCGCACGAGCGTCGGGTACACGACGGCCTCGCCGTGCGGATGGTAGTTGCCGGAGGTGTCGCCGGCGATCTTGGCGCACTTGCGGAAGCGGCTGCGGGGGCCGAGGTTCAGGTCGTTCATGGCAACCAGGATTCGCCGCTGGCTGGGCTTCAGGCCGTCGCGCGCGTCGGGCAGGGCGCGGCTGACGATGACGCTCATGGCGTACGTCAGGTACGCGTCCTTCATCTCCTCTTCGATGAAAAGTTCCTGGATATTCTCGGGGCGGTTGAGCCGGGTCACTGAAGGGGATCCTCCCGTTCGGCGTGTTGCCGTAAGTCCTTGTCATGGCACCAGTTACAGGCTGCCGATTCCTTCACAGACGGCCACCGACATGGTACCGGAAACGCCGTGCTCTGGCAACGAAAATCGCCCCGATTCCGGGCAACGAGCCGCGTGCGGAAGCACGCGGAGACGTTCGATGGTGGGGTATGCTCGCACGCCGTCCTGACGTACCCGCGACCTTACGGTTGCGGGTCGGCGTGTGGCCCGGTGCGGAGATTACAATTTTGTTGACACCCCCCGGCCCCCACCTATAATCGCGCCTTGCGTGTTTCCCCAGGCGAGGCGGCGGTTTGGACCACGCGCGGGGGCAGGGGACAACCCACGGCCGGGGCCTCGGGGCTGGCCCGCGGCACACGCCCATACCGATACGCCTTGGCGCAAAGAGGAGAGGCCAGATGCACATGCGGGATGCCCGACTTCGCCGACAGCGCTCCGTACTCCAGAGGCTGATGTGGTGGGGGCTGGCGACGGCCATCGGCCTGGGGGCCGCCGCCGCGTACGCGGCCGAGGCAGACGACGCGTCGGCGCCCCCCGCCGGCATGCCGACGCCCGAAGAGGCCGCCGCCGTCGCCGTCGAGGAAGCCGAGGCCACCGGCTTCGGCGCCGCCGGGCTCCCCACCTCCGTGGCGCCGGCCGCCCTCCAGCACGACTGGCGGCTCATGGTCCACTACTTCAAGATCGCCCGGTTCGACCTGGCCAAGGAACAGGGCGAGAAGGTGCTGGCGGCCGGCCCGGACCCCGCCATCACGCTGGCGCTGGCCGAGTCGCGCACCACCGGTACGGACCTGATCGTCCGCATGCTCCAGGTGGAGGAGACGGCCGACGTGGCGGCCAAACTGCTTGGCCTGGCCGACGAAGGCGCCCGCGCCAAGAAGACCGACACCAACCGCATCCAGGCCAACCTGCTCGAACTCGACAAGGGGCCCCGCCCGTACTTCCTGGCCATGAGAGAACTGAAGTACAGCGGACCCTACGTCGTGCCGCACGCCCTGGCCATCCTCCAGGACCCCGGCCGCAAGGACTTGCACCCGTTTGTCCGCAGGGCCCTGACGGAACTGGCCGAGCCGGTGGTCCTTCCGCTGGTCCGGGCCCTGGCCACGCCCAGCGCCGAACTCAAGGAAACCATCATCGCCGTCCTGGGCGATATCGGGTATCCGAATGCCCTGCCGGCCCTGAAGGCCGCTGTCGAGCATCCCCAGTCCGCCCAGGGCACCAAGGCCGCCGCCATCAAGGCCATCATTAAGATTGGCGGGGAGTCGACCCTTCAGGTGCCCGCCAAGACCCTCTACCTGGACCTCGCCAACAAGTACTACTACAACAAGATTCCCGTGGCCGACGAACGCCAGCCCACCACCGATATCTTCGACTGGGTCGAGGGGACGGGCCTGTTGTACCGAGCGGCCCCGTCGAAGGCGGTCAACGAGATTCTGGCCGCCCGGGCGTGCTCCGACGCTCTGAAGGCCGACCCCGGCGCGCTGGCCGCCGTGGCCCTGTGGGTCTCGTCGCTCATGCAGGTCGAGGCCGAACTGGGCGGGACGCAGGCCCGCGAGGCCGACCCGTTCCTGCCCGACGACATGCCGTCGGTCGATTTCTTCGCCCGGGCCGTCGGCCAGCAGCACCTGTACAACGTGCTGGACCGGGCCCTGCGCGACGAAAACACCCCCGTGGCCGTCCGCGCCTGCCGGGCCCTCCAGGACACCGCCAACGAAGAGTTCCTCACGCTCTACGCCGAGTCGAAGGCCGGCTCGCCCCTGGTCCTGGCCCTGACGTATCCGGACCAGCGGGCCCGGTTCGCGGCCGCGTTCGCGTTGTCGGCCATCCGGCCCACCCGGCCGTTCACCGGGGCCGGCAAGGTCATCCCGACCCTGACCGAGGCGCTGAACCTCGAGGCTAAGAAGAGCGTCCTGCTGGTCGAGCCCGACAACGACAACCGGAACCGCCTCCAGGCCGCCCTCAAGGACAACGACTGGAACGTCGTGACCGCCCAGGCCGGCAACGAAGCCGTCTCCAAGGCCCGCGCCATGCCGCGCGTCGACGCCGTCATCGTCTCCTCCAAGACCCAGCACGTGACACACGCCGACGTGGTCAGCCTCCTGAGGAGCGATTACACGACCGCCATGACGCCCATCGTCGTTCTCTCCTGGCCGGACGACCCCGTCAAGGCCTCGTGGCTCGAGCAGCAGATTCCGTACATCAAGTCGGTGGACCAGGCGGTCGAGCCCGGCCCGCTGATGGAGACGATTACGGCGCTGAAGACCGAGGCGGGGTCGCTGGTGCTGGACCCAGAGGCGGCCCGGGCCACCAGCCTTGAGGCCGCCGAGGTCCTGCGGGACATCGCCCTGGCGAGCAAAGTGTACTCGGCCCACCGAGCCCGGCAATCGCTCCTGGAGAGCCTTGCGAACCGGCCCGACCCGCTCGTCATCGCGGTGCTGGGCGCCCTGGCCGAGATCGCCGACGGCGAAATCAGCCAGGCCATGGCCGACGTGGCCATCGACGCCAACCGCTCCAAGCCCGTCCGGGTGGCGGCCCTGGAGGCGCTGGCCCGGGCGGCCCGGTTCGTCGGCAACGAACTGAAGCCCGCCCAGATCGCCGCCCTCCAGCAGATGGCCGGCGAGAAGGACGACGACCTCCGCGACGCCGCCGGAGAGGCCCTCGGCGGCCTGGACCTCGACGCCGCCGAAGGCGCCAAACTCATCCTCAAGTACGCCGGCCAGTAGGACGCAAGGACGCCGGTCCGGCAGGACGACGGATTCCGCGCGGTGGCTCTCCTGAGCCACCGCGCTCTTTTTTTTCGCGCCCCGCGCGGTGGGTATACTCCCTTTCCTGGCGGCGGAGTGGGATTGATGTATTTCGCGCGGCCCGTACGGGCCGCGCTCTTTTTCAGCGCCCCGCGCGCTCTCCCGACCGGCGGCGTTTTTCGTGCGCCGGCGCTTTTCCGCACACGCCCCGCTCGCTATCATTATGGGCAGCGAGGCCACGGGCGCAAGGGGACCGGTATGCCGAGGTTCGTCGTCCAGAAGCATTTCCGCGATCGCGACGATTTCCATTACGACCTCATGCTCGAGTGCGGCGAGGTGCTGCTGACGTGGCAGTCCGGCGCCCCGCCCGACGCCGACAAGGAACTGCCGTGCCTCGTCCGCCAACTGCCCGACCATCGCACCGAGTACCTCGCCTACCAGGGTCCCATCAGCCGCGGACGCGGGTGGTGCGAGATTTACGACCGCGGCACGTTCGAGTGGGCTGCGCCGCCCGACGGCCTGGCCGAGCCGGCCGACTGCGACCTCCAGGACTTCCTGCTCGTCCGCCTCGACGGCGGGCGGGTCCGCGGCACGTACCGGCTGAAGCGCGAGCCGATGAGCGGCGACGATTACTGGCGCCTCGCCCGGACCGACGATTGAGCTGCCGCCGCGCCTGCTTTGTGTGCCGGCCGCCCATTTTAGCCGCGACGCGCAGCGGAGCGCGTTCCGCGCGGCCCGTACGGGCTGGCCACACGCCGTTGACAGGTCCCGCCCGCGCCCTATAATCATGGCTCCCCGGCCGCGATGCCGCGGCCGCCGGCGAGGCCCCACGCATGAATCCCGACGAATCGCAGCAGAAGACGGAGGCCCTCAGCGAGCGCCTGGACGCGCTCCGGGACTCTCTTTGACGTCGCCTCCAAACGCGACCGCCTCGCCGACATCGAGCAGCAAATGGCCTCCCCCACCTTCTGGGACGACCAGGAACGGGCCCGGCACATCGTCCAGGACCTCAAGGGCCTGAAGGCCATCGTCGACCCGGTCGACGCGATCGCCCGCCTCCTGGGCGACGCCCGCGTCATGGCGCAACTGGCTGAGGAGGAGAACGACCCGTCGGCCCTCGCCTCCGTCGAGGCCGACCTGGCGGACGCCGAGCGCCGGCTCGACCGGCTCGAGTTCCTCGTGCTGCTCTCGCGGCCCGACGACCCGAAGAATTGCTATCTCTCGATCCATGCGGGGGCGGGCGGCACCGAGTCGTGCGACTGGGCCGCCATGCTGCTCCGCATGTATTCCCGCCTCATCGAGCAGAGCGGCTGGGAGATGGCCATCGTCGACAGCGTCGAGGGCGAAGGGGCCGGTTACCGCAGCGTCACCCTGCGCGTCGTCGGGCCGTACGTTTTCGGGTACCTCTCGGCCGAGGTCGGCGTCCACCGCCTGGTCCGCATCAGCCCGTTCGACGCCCAGGCCCGGCGGCACACCTCGTTCGCCAGCGTCGACGTCCTGCCGGAACTCGAGGACCCCGGCGAGGTCGAGATCGACGAGGACGACCTGCGCATCGACTTCTTCCGCGCCACGGGTGCCGGCGGCCAGCACGTCAACAAGACCTCCTCCGCCGTCCGCCTCACGCACGAGCCCACCGGCATCGTCGTCCAGTGCCAGAACGAGCGCAGCCAGCACCAGAACCGCCGCACCGCCATGGAGATGCTCCGGGCGCGCCTCAAGCGGTTCCAGGAACAGGAGCGCGACAAGGAAATCGCGAAACTCTACGGACAGAAGGGCGAGATCGCCTGGGGCAACCAGATTCGATCCTACGTCCTTCAGCCCTACACGATGGTCAAGGATCACCGGACCGACGTCGAGACCGGCAGGGTCCAGGACGTCCTCGACGGAGACCTGGATGCGTTCATCGAAGCGGAACTCCATCGCCGCGCCGCCTCCCGCACGGGGACGGGGTAGCATGGTGGCCCACGTGCAGCGTCCCGCGCGGCGGGTGGCTCGCGCGATGCAAGCGCCGTTGGCGCGGCCCGTACGGGCCGCGCGGGATTCTCACGCGCCGCGAGGGGTGCTGCTCCTGATGCTGGTGCTCGGGACCCTGGCCGCTGCGCTCGCCGGCTGCGAACCGGCCCCGCCGCCCGCCGCCGAGCGCTGCGACGTGGTCCGGCCCACGTTCCGCTTCGCCATCGACGTGCCGGACGGCTGGGCCTGGACCGACCTGGCCGGCGACGTGGTCCTGGAGATCGTCCGCGTGCCGGCCGACGACGCGGCAGCGCCGGCGCCGGACGAGGCGCCGGCTGCCTCCGCGCCGGGCCAGGCGCCGGCCGCCCCCGCGGCCGATGCCGCTGCCGACGGGCCCGACTTCGCCGGCGACGCGGCCCGCCGCCACCGTGCCCGGACCCAGGCCGTCGTCCACGTGGCCGTCGTCGATCGCGGCGACCTGTCGCTCGACGCCTGGGCCGACCAGGCCGTCGCCAGCAGCCGGGAACTCCAGCGCGACCTGGAGGTGCTGGCGCGCGAGCCGGCGCGCCTCTCGGACGGCCGGCCGGCGCTAAGGCTCGTCCTGAAGAACCCGCGCGGCCTGGAGCCGTTCATCCAGGAGATGCGGCTGGCCGTGACGGAGGGCCGGGCCTACGCCGTCATCGCCACCGCGCCCGAGAGCAAGGCGGCCGAGGCCCGGGAGGCGTTCGACCACTGTTTCAGCACCTTTATCGCATGGTGATAGCATGACGCACCGAGCCGCCACGCGGTCCGCCACACGATTTGCGCGGTGGTTTTCCGTAACCACCGCGCCAGAGGCGCATCGGCCGCGGCCCGTGCGGGCCGCGCACTGCGCCCGCGCGGCGGGTGCGGAGACCCGCCGCGCGGCGCGCGGCAGTGTAGCCGCCATTCTGGCCGCCGTTGGCCTCGCCGGTCTCTCGGGCTGCGGCGCGGGACTGCCCGACGACGTGGCGGCGTGCGACTACGTCAGCCGCGAGCATCGGCTTGCCCTCGACGTGCCGGAGGGGTGGCAGGTCCGGGAATCGCGGGGCGCCGCGTGCCTGTTCCTGGCGCCGCCGGGCCCCTTGCCGCCGGGGGCCGGCGTTATCGTAACGGTCGAATCGGCCGGGCCCATCCAGACGCTCGACGAACTGGTCCAGGTGGACCTCCTGCGCGTCCAGGCGCTGCGGGGCTACACGCACCTGGATGAGGGCGAGCGGACCCTGGCCGACGGTCACAAGGCCGCCACGCTCACCTTCGAGCACTCGGCGACGGGCGAACGTGTCCGGCAGCGGCAACTGATGGTCCTGGCGGGCGGGCAGGCCTACACGGTGACGGCGACCGCGACGCCGCCCGAGGCGTTCGCGGACCGCGCCGACGCCTTTGAAATTGTGTTCCGCTCGTTCCGGGCGGCATGGTAAATAGAGGACCCCGCCGGGCCGGCGGCAAGAATCGGACGAGGAGCGGATGGATTTCGACGCCCTGACCCACGACGACCCCGAAGTGGCCGAACTTATCCTGGCCGAGCATCGCCGGCAGCGCGACACGCTCGACCTCATTGCCAGCGAGAACCTCTGTCCCCGCGCCGTACGCGAGGTCATGGCTAGCCTCCTCACGGACAAGTACGCCGAGGGGTACCCCGGCCGGCGATGGTACGGCGGGTGCGAGGTGGTCGACGAGGTGGAGCGGCTGGCCATCGCGCGCGGCAAGGCCCTCTTCGGCTGCGAGCACATCAACGTCCAGCCGCACAGCGGCAGCCAGGCCAACATGGCCGTCTACTTCGCCGCCCTTGAGCCCGGCGACACCATCCTCTCGATGAACCTGGCCCACGGCGGGCACCTGACGCACGGCCAGGAGTCGAACTTCAGCGGCCGGCTGTACCGCATCGTGCACTACGGCGTCAGCCCCGAGACCGAGAGAATCGACTACGACGCGCTGGCCCGGCAGGCCCGCGAGGTCCGGCCGGCCATGCTGGTCGGCGGCGCCAGTTCCTACCCGCGGGCCATCGACGTGGCCCGCATGGCCGACATCGCCCACGACGTCGGCGCCCGGCTGCTCATCGACATGGCCCACTTCGCCGGCCTCGTGGTGGGCGGCGTCCATCCCGACCCGGTGCCCGTCGCCGACTTCGTAACTGCTACCACGCACAAGACGCTCCGCGGACCGCGCGGCGGCCTGGTCATCTGCAAGAAGGAGGACGCCCGCCACATCGACCACACGGTCTTCCCGGGCATCCAGGGCGGGCCGCTGATGCACGTCATCGC
Organism: Planctomycetota bacterium; assembly: GCA_016782785.1. Taxonomy (GTDB): domain Bacteria; phylum Planctomycetota; class Phycisphaerae; order FEN-1346; family FEN-1346; genus BS750m-G62. The sequence goes on from JADHXV010000011.1 coordinate 19,596, forward strand.
CGGCAAGGCCGTCTCGTTCGCCCTGGCCATGGCGGAGGAGTTCCGCACGTACCAGCAGCGGGTGGTCGCCAACTGCCGGGCCATGGCCGACGAAATGGCCTTGCTCGGTTACCGTCTGGTCTCGGGCGGCACCGATACGCACCTGTTCCTGGTGGACCTGCGGCCGATGCACCTGACGGGCGCCAGGGTACAGGCGTGGCTGGGGTCGGCCGGCATCGTGACCAACAAGAACGTGATTCCGTTCGACGACCAGCCGCCGTCCGACCCGTCGGGCGTCCGGCTCGGCACGCCCTCGCTCACGAGCCGCGGGGCCGACGAGGCGGACGTCCGCCAGGCGGCCCGGTGGATCGACCGCGTGCTCCGGGCCTCGGACCCGTCGGCCGAGGCCGAACGCCTCCGGCCGGAGGTCGTGGACTTCTGCCGCTCGCATCCGATCCCGGAGTAGGCCGCGGCAAGCCGCGGCCTCCCGGCTCCGTGGCACCCGCGGGAAGTTGTCTCCCAGGATTAGCCCGATGCCTCACAAGGTCGGCCCCATCCTCATCGACGCCGAGGCCATCGCCCGGCGCGTCCGCGCCTTGGGCGCCGAACTCGCCGACACCTACGCCGGCCGCGAGCCCGTGCTGGTGGCCGTCATGAAGGGCTGCGTCCTGTTCCTGGCCGACCTGGTCCGGGCCTGGCCGGGGCCGATGGACCTGGAGTTCGTCACGGCCGCCTCGTACCAGGGGACGGAGCCGGGCGAAATCCGCCTGGCCGTGCCGGACGGCTTCGCCTGTCGGGTGGCCGGCCGGCCGGTCGTGGTGGTCGACGACATCTTCGACACCGGGGCCACGCTGGCGGCCGTGTGCCGGGCCGTGCGCGAGATGGGCGCCGCCGAGGTCCGGACGGTGGTCCTCCTGCGGAAGCGCCACCTCGGGGTCGTCCCGCCGGAGTGCGAGCCCGACTGGGTCGGCTTCGAGATCGAGGACCGGTTCGTGGTCGGGTACGGCCTGGACCTGGGCGGCCGCTACCGCAACCTTCCCCACGTGTCGGCCCTCGGCGAGGGCTAAGGCGCCGCCGGGCCGCGCCGGTGTCTGGCACCTTCTCGGTTGTTGGAGAAGGTGCCAGACACCTTTCATCTCACCCGCTCCGCCGTCCCCAAATCGCCTTAAGACCCGCCCGAACCCGCGTCGATACAGGGGAGGGCGATATGCGCGCGGGGGCCGCTCGGGGAGGACCACGACGTGCCGGAGTCCGACGTCCAGACCCTCAGGCAGGAACTGGCCGAGGCCCAATCCCGGGCCGCCCAGATGGAGCAGTCGCTGGTGGAGTCGCAGCGGCTGGCCACGCTCGGCCAACTCGCCGCCCAGATGGCCCACGAGTTCAAGAATATCCTCATGATCATCATGGGCCGCGCCAGCTACGCTCTGGCCGAGAACGACCCCGGCCTCACGGAGAAGGCCCTGAAGATTGCGGTCGAGTGCGGCCAGCGGGGGGCCGACATCGTCAAAGGCCTCCTCACGTACGCGAACGGCAAGCAGATGGAAAGCCTCCTCCTCCCCGCCGACGACCTCATGGACCGGGCCACCGGCCTCATCGCGTGGGCCTTGCCGAAGTACCACATCCAACTCGTCCGGCAGTACGAGACGTCGGCCCGCGTCCGCGTCGTCCCCGTCCGGATGGAGCAGGTGCTGCTGAACCTCGTCCTGAACGCCCGCGACGCCATGACGCCGCAGGGCGGCCGCCTGACGGCCATCGTCGAACCCGACGAAACGCCCGGCTACGTGGCCCTCAGGCTCCGCGACACGGGGTGCGGCATTCCGCCCGAGCACCTCGACCGCATCTTCGACCCGTTCTTCACGACCCGCTCGCGGGCCGACGGGCCGAACGTCGGCGACGGCGGCACCGGCCTGGGCCTGCCCGTGGCCCGCGACCTCGTGCGCCAGGCCGGCGGAGAGATTCACGTCGATTCCACGCCGCACGCGGGCACGACCTTCTCGGTCCTGCTGCCCATCGTGGACGAGTCCGACTGAGTATCGCCCGGAGGGATTCGGCTGACGGGGCGCGGGCCACCTGCCGCGCCCTGCGTGTTGCGCCGGTCGAGCCGCGACCGTAAGGTCGCGGGTACGTTATGCCGGCGCTGGCTTCAGCGCGCCGGGAATCTGGTGCCGTGCGGATGTACCCCCGACCTTACGGTCGGGGCTCGGGTGCGTCCCCCCCCCCCCCGTTTCCGATTCTCTGCAATACGGTCCCCGCCCCCCGCGTTTAGGAAGGCGGACATGCGGCGCACGGTGCCGCGAACACGGGAGATGGGCAGCCTTCGGGACCTCACGCGACTCGGCCTCGACTGCCCGCAATGAAAGGGAGAAGCCATGAAGACACGCACGATTCTGTCCATGCTGGCGGCCGCGGCGATGCTGCTGATCGCCACGGCCGTCTGGGCGGCGGAGGACGGTACCCGCGCCGGTCCGCGCGGGCGGCCGGCCATCGGTCCGCGGCACGGGCCTGGTGGTCCCGGCGGCGGCCCCGGTGGTCCCGGCGGTCGGCCTGCCGGCCCCGGCGGTTCCGGCCCGCGGCCCATGCCGCCGGAACTCCGCGAGAAGATCCTGGCGGAGTTCGACACGGACGGCGACGGCCAACTCAACGAAGAGGAAGGCAAGGCTGCCCGCGCGGCTCACGAGGCCCGCATGAAGGAGGAGCACGAGAAGATCCTCGCCGAGTTCGACGAGGACGGCGACGGCCAACTCAACGAAGAGGAAGGCAAGGCTGCTCGCGAGGCCATGGCCAAACGTCGCAAGGCCGAAATGGAAAAGCGCCGCCAGGAGATGCTCAAAGAGTTCGACACGGACGGCGACGGCCAATTCAGTGAAGAGGAACGCAAAGCGGCCGGCGACGCCCTCCGCCAGCGCCTCCGCGAGCACGCAGGCGAAGGCCCCGGCGGACGCCGCGGCGAAGGTGAAGGCCCCGGCGGACGCCGCGGCGAAGGTGAAGGCAAGGGACCCGGCGGCCCGCGTCACGGCCCCGGCCCCGGTGGGCCCGGCGGCCCGGGCGCTGTAGAATAGTGCTGAGGGCGAACGCCTCAGCCACATCCTGATTCAGGGCGCGGCCTTCCAGCCGCGCCCGTTTTTTTCGCCCTGCCGAGCCCCGACCGTAAGGTCGGGGGTACGTTCGCACGGCGCCAAACTCTCGGCGCGCTGAAGCCGGCGCCGGTAAAACGTACCCGCGACCTTACGGTCGCGGCTCGGGTGCGGGGACCCGCCGCGCAACGGGCGTCGCGCGGCACGCCCCGCTTTTCTGAAACCCGCCCGGCCCCCTGCGCATTAGAATGGGTGACGTGCCGCCGGACGCGAAAGGGCCGTCATGGCCGAGACCATCACCTGGGACATCGTCCGAGAGGCCGCGAGGGGCAGCCCCACCGCCCGCCGCGACCTCGTCGACCGCACCGTCGACGACCTCTGGGCGCTGGCCATGCGCCTGACGCGCCGCAAGGACCAGGCCGATGACGTCGTCCAGGAAACCTATACGCGGGCCTTGGCCACGCTCGACGGCCTCCAGCCGAACGGCCGGTTCGAGGGGTACCTGGCCCGCATTGCCACCAACGTGGTCCTGGAACGGTGGCGACGGCATCGGCCGACGGCGCCCGTCTCCGACGGCCTCTCGGACGAGGCCACCGAGCCGTGGCAGCAGGTGGCCGACGCCGAGGACGACCGCCGGCGCCTGGCGGCCGTGTGGTCGGCGGTGGGTGAACTCGAGCCCAAGCCGCGGGCGGCCGTGCTCCTGTTCTACGCCAACGGCGAGTCGTGCGACGGCATCGGCCGCATCCTCGACGTGCCCGTCGGCACCGTCAAGACGTGGCTGCACCGGAGTCGAACCCAGATTCGCCGCCGGGCCGAAACCCTGCTGGCCGGTCAGCCGGCCGCCGGCGGCGCACGAACTGGAGACCTGACATGAATTCGCGAAGCGAACCCATCGCCCCCGACCTGCGGGATCCGCTGCTGGAGCGCCTGGGCGACGGCGTGCACCTGGACGCCGACCGTCGCGGCCGGCTCCTGGACCGGCTGGCGCCGATGGCGGTGCCGGCGGCTGCGTCGGCCGGAGCGACGGCCAAGGCGTCGGCGCGCCCGCGCGGCCGGCGCATCCGTTTGTGGTGGGCGGCGCCGGCGGCCGCCGCCGCGGCGGTCGTCCTGGCGGCGGTGGCGGTCTGGCCCGCCGCGACCGAGGCCGTCTTGCCCACCGACATCCTCGGCGCCTTCTTTGGGCCGCTGCCCGCCCTCGCCGACCCGGCCGAGCCGATCGCCGAGCCGGTCGCCGAGCCGGCGGAGTTTTCCTACGTCACCGACGCCCTGGCGTACGTCTGGGGCGACCTGGAAGGCCCGATGGCCGTCGCGCGGCAGGCGGTGCAGGCCCCACGCTCATTGACCGCAAATGAACCGTCCGTTCCCGCCGCGGCGGGCGGACCCGATGCCCTCAAGGAGGACTGATATGAAGACGCTGCGAATGACTGTGATGCTGCTGGTGCTGGCCGGCGCCGCCCTCGGCGTGCGGGCCGCCGAAACGCCCCGGATGGCCGACCTCGTCCCCGCCCAGGCCGGCGCCCTGGTCGAGATCGAGAACGCGGCCGGCATGCGCGACATGCTGCTCGACTCGGCCTTCTGGGCCGCCCTCCAGAACACCCAGGCCGCCCGCCAGTGGCACGCCAGCGAGGCGTACATGCGGGCCCAGGAAAGCATCGAGCGCCTGCTTGGGAACCTTGAGATGACCCGCGAGCAGGCCCTGAAGACCTACCTGGGCGGCCGAAGCGCGCTGGTCCTCTTGCCCGCCCCCGGCGAAAAGCCGTACGGCGTCTTCCTGACCGAGGCCACCAACGAGATGGCCGAGAAGCTCATCAAGGCCGTCGGCGGCATCGAGATCGACCGCCACAAGGACATCCGCGTCTGGGAGGTCACCAAGGACAACCACGTGGACCACATGGCGTTCGCGGGCGGTGTGCTGATGATCACCCGGCCGCGGGCCGATGAACTCGAACAGGTGCTCGATGTCGTCGTCGGCGGTGGGGCCGCCCTCGGACGCGACGCCAGCTTCGTCAAGACCGTCGAAGGGCTACCCGCCGGCTGGCGCGTCCGGGCCTTTGGCGCCCAGATCCCGCCCCTGAAGTGCCCCGGTGCCGTGGCCATGTATCCCGACAAGGACGCCGGCCGCCTCCACTTCGAGTGGCGGATGACGACCGGCCCGAACGACCTGTTCAGCATCAATCGGCCGGTGGCGCTGGCGGGGCCGGCGTCGCTGCCCGACTCGGCCGTCGCCGCCGTCACCAGCGTCCTGCACACCCAGGCCCTTTACGAGAAGGCCGAGAAGAAGATCCTCGAGCAGGCCGACGGCGAAGAGAAACTGCGCAAGGCCAAGATGTTTATCCGCGGCTGGTTCCCCGGCCACTCGATCGAGTCCATCGTGGGCGCCTTCGGGCCCGAGGCTGCCGGCGCCCTGGTCAAGGGCGAGAACGGCAGCGCGCCTGGCCTGGTGTGCATGGCCCGTCTGACGGCGAGCGGCAAGCCCGTTGCCCACGCCTTCAAGGACGGCCTGGCCGCCAAGGCCATGATCTTCGGCGCCCTCGGACAGAAGGGCGAGAACCCCGTGGTCGTCAGTGTCCGCGAGGAAGCCTACGGCGACGCGTCGATGGTCATCATCGAGGCCCCGGAGGCCCTCCGCAAGATGCTCGGCAACTGGGCCGACGACATCGGCCTCACCATTGCCGTCACGGGCGACTGGCTGATCGTCGGCACCACGCCCGCCGGCGTGAAGCGGACCATCGATACGGCGTCGGGCAAGGGCGGCAGCCTGGCCGACGCCATGACGGCCGCCGGAGAGAAGGTCCCCGCCGGGCCCGTCACCCGCTGGGGCGTGCTGCGGCCGGCCGAAGGCGCGGCCATCGTCCTGGACTGGGCCGAGAAACTCCTTGGACGCGAACGTGTCGAGCAGGCCCGGCACCTCACGAACCTGGCCGAACTGATGAACCTCGTCAAGCACGTCCTGTGGCAGCGGACCGACGAGCCGGAGGTGATGCGCGGCGCGGCCGACGTTCAGGCCGTCAAGTAAGCCCCGCGCTGGCATAGGCGAAAGCGCGGCCCGTACGCCGTACGGGCCGCGCTCGTTTTTTGGCGGGATGCTTTTCCGTCACGCGCTGGAGGACGTCTTTTACTCCGACTCGCCGCAGCAGGGATGCTCGTCGGTCGAGCCGTGGCACTCCTCGGTCTGCTCGGGCGTGCAGTCCTCGGGGCTTTCCTCTTCCTTTTCGGGTTGGGGGCAACCGCAGCATTCACACATCGCCTGTCTCCTTCGTCCATCGGGCGTTCAGGCCGGGACACAGCCCGGGCATTCGGGAAAGCCGGGACGGCGTCCCGGCCTGGATCATCAGAGGCGGTCGTCCAGGGGCGGCGGGCCGCCACCGCCCTCGTCGGGGGGCTTCTCCTCTTCGTCATATTTCCAGCGGTCGGCCTCGTCCATTTCGTCCATCTCGCGGCTCATGCGGCGATAGAGTTTCTCCTGGATGGGGGCGATCTTGCGGTACTCGGTGATGGTGGCCATGTAGGCCCGCGTCATCAGGTCCAGGCGGACCAGTTGCCACTTCAGCAGGCACTCCGACTCCTTGATGTTCAGGAACGGGTTGCACCGAAGCCGGACGTTGCCCTTGTCGTTGACCTCGCCGAACTCGCAGTCTTTGCATTGCAGCATGCCGCACCTCTCGGGCGATTCATTTTACCGCAGAGACCGCAGAGAACGCAGAGAAAAACGGGAGGACGGAGTAACAACAACGGCGCACAACAGCATGCCGGCCTACGCTGCTTCGGGCGCACGCCGCCGGCCGGCGCCCAGGAGCACCAGCAGCATCAGGCACGCCAGGCCGGCGCACCCGCCGCCCACGCCGAACGCCACCGCCGGGCCGGCCTGCTGGTACAGCACGCCCAACAGCAGACTGGCCGGGAACTTCGCGATGCCGTCCGCGAACGCGTACAGGCCGTACGCGGCCCCGCGGACCTCGGGCCGGACGAAGTCCGCCACCACCGCCTTCTCCACGCCCTCCGTGAACCCGTAGAAGACGCCGTACGCGATAAAGAGCGCCCACGCCTGCCACGCGCCCGTCGCGAAGCCAAAAAGGATGTATACAACCGCATAGATAGCCCAGCCGATGGCCAGCGTCTTCGCCCGGCCGATCCGGTCGGCCACGAACCCGCCCGGCAGGCTGAACACCATCTTCGCCACCGACAACACCAGGAACATGAGCGGCAACTGCCAGGGGAACGACCACGCGCGGGCCATCTCGGCCCGCTCGGCCCCCGTCAGGACCACGTTGTAGCCCATGATTTCGCCCGCCCGCACCAGCAGGAACATGTCGGAGGAGTTCCCCAGGGCGAACACCACGAGCGCCCCCAGGAACCACCAGAACCGGCGGTCGTAGCCGGCCCGGAAATCGAGCGCCACGCCCCCGCGGTTGTGGTCCCTTTTCTCGCGCACGAACAGGAGGATCGCCACCACCGCCAGCGCCGCCGGGATGGCCGCAAGCACATACATGAATCGGAACACGTCGGCCGGCTCGGCCCCCGCCACGTGCTCCCTGAAGTATCCGAAAAGGTATGCCACCAGGGCCGTGCCCGCCAGGAGGCCCACGACCGCCCCCGCGTGGTCCATCATCCGGTGGAACGAGAACGCCTTGCCGCGGTGCTGCGCGTCCACGACGGAGGCGATGAGCGCGTCGCGCGGGGCCGTCCGCACGCCCTTGCCCACGCGCTCGACGCCCAGGAGACCCAGCACGTGCCACGGTGCGGCGGCCAGCGCCAGGAGCGGCTTCACGACCGTCGAGATGGCGTACCCGAGGGCCACGAGGGGCTTGCGCCGGCCGACCTTGTCGGAGAACCAGCCGCTCGCGAGTTTCAGAAGGCTCGAAAGGCTCTCCCGCAGGCCCTCGATCAGGCCGATCCATACGGCCCCGCCGCCCAGGAGGGCGATGAAGAACGGGATCGTCCACATCACCATCTCGCTGGAAGCGTCGGTCAGGAACGAAACGACGCCCAGCACGAGGACGTTCCTGGGCAGCGAGGCCTTGACCTGGCCCCAGAAGGTGGGCCTGGCGGGCGTGC
>JADHXV010000162.1 GCA_016782785.1 Planctomycetota bacterium
CGACGTCAAAGGCCACGCGGCGTTCAACATGATGGTGGACCGCCAGGTGGGCGAGGTGCTCGCGCTCCTCAGGGAACTTGGGCTGGACGAGAAGACGGTGGTCTTCTTCTGCTCGGACAACGGCGCGTCGATGCGAAACGAGGGGACGCTCGATTCCTCGGGCTCGCTGACGGGGTTCAAGCGGTCGATGCACGAGGGCGGCATCCGAACGCCGCTCATCGTTCGCTGGCCCGGCAAGGTGAAGCCCGGCGGCGTGAGCGACCTGCCGGTGTACTTCCCGGACGTGATGCCGACGCTGTGCGACCTGGCCGGCGCGAGCGCCCTCATGCCGAAGGACGTGGACGGCCTCTCCATCGCGCCGACGCTCCTGGGGCGGCCCGGCGAGCAGAATCGACATGAGTATATGTATTGGGAGTGGACCCGCGCCTTTTCCGCGGAGGGCAAGGCCAAGGACCTGTCGCAGGCGGTCCGGCACGGCCGGTGGAAGGCCCTCCGCTCGGACGCCGGCCGGCCGTGGGAACTGTACGACCTGTCGAAGGACCTGGCCGAGAAGACGAACCTGGCCGATGCGCATCCGGACATCGTGGCGAAAATCGATGCCTGGGTCAAGGCCACCCGCGTTGACCCGCCGCCGCAGATCGAGCCGAAGGCGCCGTCGGGGCAGTACCGGTAAGGCGCGGCGACTTCGCACGGCCCGTACGGCGTCGCGCAGCAGACGCGCCAAGGTGGGCCGGGGCTGACCGGCTGCTTCCGCAGCCGGCTCGAACGGCGCCGCTCGCGGCGCTCAAGGCTTATCCGCCGGAGGTCACGTCGCGGACGATGCGGCGGAAGGCGTCGGGGTCGATGGGCTTTTCGACGTAGGCGTCGGGTTCCTTGCCGAAGAACTCGCCCATGTCCCCGCCCGAGAAGCGGATGCCGAGTTTGTCGGCCACGCCGGTGAGCATGACGATCTTGGCGTCGGCGGTCTCGGGGGTGCCGCGCAACTCGGCGAAGACCTCGAAGCCGTTGCGGCCGGGCATCTCGACGTCCAGGACGATGAGGTCGGGCGCGAGGGCCTTGGCCTTGGCGAGGCCGGCGGGGCCGTCGGCCGCCTCGTCCACCTTCCAGCCTTCCGGTTCGAGGATGGCCCGCACGAACTCCCTGGCGTCGGCTTCGTCGTCCACGACAAGCGCCTGTCTCATCGGCAAAACCCTTTCATCGGCTATGTGCATGGGGCGGACGTGCCGGCCCGCCGAGCGGCCACCTGTTTACCATGCCGGGCGTCGCGTGTCCACTGTCTCTTGGGAGAGGCGACGGCGGGTGCTGTGCGAGCCCGCCGCGCCGAAGGCAGCCCACGACGCATGTCATTTCGACCGAGGCCGCGGCGGCACCTGCCGCTGCGGGGCGAGCGGAGAAATCTCGCGCTGGCGGTTGGCCCCTTTTGAACAGCGAGATTCCTCGACTCGCTGCGCTCGCTCGGAATGACAACGCGTTGCAGCGCGGCTGGTCAGTCGGCCGGGGCGGCGGATCCCTCGCGCGGCAGCACCAGGCGGAACTCGGTGCCTTGGCCGGGCGTCGAGTCCACCTGCACGTCGCCGCCGTGCTCGCGGACGGTTTTAAGGGTGACGGCCAGGCCCAGGCCCGTCCCCTTGCTGCCCTTGGTGGAGAAGAAGACGTCGAAGATGCGGTCGAGGTCCTCGGGCGGGATGCCGCAGCCGGTGTCGCGGACGCGCAGGACGAAGCGGCCGGGGTCGGCGTCGCTGTGGGCCTCCACGTACACCATGCCGCCCGCGCCCGAGGCGTCGATGGCGTTGCCGACCAGGTTGATGAGACACCGGCTGACGGCGGTCTCGTCCACGCTGGCCTGCTCGACGTCGCACGAGGTGACCAGGGTGACGCCCTTCTCGGCCGCCTGGTGCTGGAGCAGGCCGACGACGTCCTCGCACAGGGCGCCGATATGGCACGGCTGGCAGAGGGGCTTGCGGTCGCGGGAGTAACTGAGCATGTCGAGGACGACGGTGCTGAGGCGCTGCATGTTCCGCTTGACGATTTCCCAGCCGTGGACGACGCGGGACTCGCTCTCGCCGCCCAGGTGCTGGTCGATGATGTACGAGCCGGCCCGGAGGCCGTTCAGGATGTTCTTGATGAAGTGGGCCATGCCGGCGACGGTTTCACCGACGGTCGCGAGACGTTCGGCCCTCATGCGGGCCTCGTGCTCCTCGGCGTTGTGGATGGCGACGGCGATGAGGCTGGCGACGGCCTGGGCCAGGTCCAGGTCGGCCTCGTCGAACGACCGCCCGTCCAGGCGGTTCAGCACCTGGATCACCCCGAGTGGCCGGCCCTTGGCGACCAGCGGCACGCAGATGACCGACCGCGTATGGAACCCCGTCCGCGCGTCGTACGCGGGCGTGAACCGGTTGTCCTGGTAGGCGTCGGGCACGAGGGCGGGGCGCTGGTGCTTGGCGACCCAGCCGGCGATGCTGTGGTCGTCAATCGGGACGGTCGCCTCGGTCAGGCCGCCCGTCTGAGGCCCGTCGACGATGTGGAAGCGGAGGGCGTTGCCCGCGGCGTCCTGGAGCAGGATGGAGCAGGCCTCGGCGTTCATGGCGTCGGCGCCGGCGCGGATGGCCGACCGCAAGAGGGCCGGCAGGTCGAGGTTCCCGGCGATCATCTGGCTGACGCGCGTGAGGGCCTCGAGCGGCGTGGGACCGGCAGGGCGGAGGCGGTCCGCGCCCGCTGGGGGGCGGGCCACGTCCTGCGGCTTCTGGGGCTGGTGCGTCACTGTCCGACCTTCACCTTCGGTGCCTTGTGCGTCTCGTGTGGCCCGGCCCGTACGGGCCGGGAAGATTCCACACACGGCTCCCCGGCCCGTACGGGCCGGGCCCCTGGCTGTTTGTGCGCGGTGCATCAGGAGATACACCGCGCTACGTGCGATTGCAGCGTTGTCGTGTTAACAAGTATACCGATGATGCCGCGTTTTGCAAATGCGGGCCGGAATGGCCGTCAATCGCCCTCCGCCAGGGCGTCGGCCAGGGCCTTCAGGTCGAGGGCCTCGCGAACCAGCCGCTGGGCCGTCGCGATCTTGTCGGTGTCCTGGGTCCGGATCTTGAAGTGCATCTCGCTCAGGCGGCGGGCCACCGAGTAGGTGTCTTCGCTGCTGAGGACGACCGGGATGCCCGCCTGGCCCAGGAGGGCCACCAGGCTGGACTTGGGCTTGAAGCCGCCGCTCAGGATCAGGCCGCTGACCAGGCTGGGGGCCCCCAGGAGCACCGCGACGAGCGCGTCGTCGAGCCGGTCGCCGGGTGCGATGACGAGGGTCTCGCGGTCCAGGTACCGGCCGACGTGGTCGGGCGCCATCGCCGCCACCACGATGTGCGCGACGCGGTTCGCCAGGGCGTCGGCCCCGCTGAGGATGCGCCCGCGGACCTCCTCGGTCACCTGTTCCATGCGGGGGTACAGCAGTTGCGGCTCGTAGGGGAGGGCGCCCAGGAGGCGTGTGCCGATGTTCTCCAGGCCCTGCCGGACCGCCCGCGTGACCTTCTCGAACTTATCGACAAGCGTCTTGTTGAGGATGGCGCCGAGCACGTCGACGCCGTGCTCGCGGAACAGGTGGAGGCTGAGGGCGATTTCGTCGATGGCCCGGCCGATGCCCCCCGCCGTCAGGATGACCACCTTCGCGCCGAACAACTGGGCCACGCGGGCGTTGGAGAGGTCGAAGCACGAGCCCACGCCGGCGTGCCCCGTGCCCTCGACCACCACCACGTCGTGCCGCGCGGCCAGGCGGCCGAAACCGTCCAGGATGCGCTTCTCCAGCGGCGCCGGGTCGCGGTGGAAAATGTAGTCGGCCGTGAACCCGCGCTCGATGGCGATGGTGCTCATGTCGCCGGGCGGGTCGGTCAGGCCGAACACCTGGCGCGCCAGCACCGCGTCTTCGTCCACGTGTTCGCCCTCGAACTCGACGTACCGCTGGCCCACGGGCTTCATGTAGCCGACGTCGTGCCCCAGGTCGCGAAATGCGTGCACCAGGCCCAGCGTGAGGGTGGTCTTGCCGGTGTCCTGCTTGGTGGCGCTGACGTAGATGGGTTTCATAAGGCCGCTCCGGTTCACCGCTGCCTGCCGGCCTGGCCGCGGTACGCCTTCAGGAACGAGTCGGAATATATCTGCATGTTCATGATCATCTCGGCGGCGGCAACGGCGTCGACGAGCGCGTCGTCGAGCACGTCGACGATGGCCGAGTCGCACCCGTGGCTGACGGCCATGGCCAGGAACGTCCGGTTGATGAGGCTCCGCTCGGCCGCCCCCTGGCTCAGGTTCGACAGGCCCATCGTGATGTGCGGCGGGGGGTCCGAGAGCAACGCTATCTGCTCGATCGCCTGGAGGATGAGACCCGGCTGCCCCTGCGCGCCCGGCACGTTGACGGGCAGGATGATCGGGTCGATGAAGAGGCGGTCGGGTTCCAGCCCCAGGTCCATCGCCCGCGTGACGAGTTCGGCGGCGATTTCGACGCGGCGTTCTATCGTTTGCGGCACGCCCTCGGTGTCCATCGTCAGGCAGATGAGACTGCCGCCCGCCTCCCGGGCCATGCTGGCGTAGGTGTCGAGGACGGCGGGGTCGCTCTTCTTCGACAGGGGGCTGGAGTTCAGGAGCACCCCCCGCGATGTGTCGCACACCTCAAGGCCCGCCCGGATGACCTCGGGTTTCTGGCTGTCGAGGCAGAGCGGCGTCTCACAGGCGGCCTGGGCGGTTTCGACCAGCCACCGCATGGCGTCCAGGGGGTCCTCGGCCGCCGTGCCGACGTTGATATCGAGATACGCTGCCCCCGCGTCGGTCTGCCGGCGCGCAAGGTCCTGGATGGGGCCCCCGTCCTTCTCGGCGATGGCCCGGCGAACGTCGTTGAACTGGCCGTTGATGCGTTCCCCGATGGCGATCATGCGTTCTTCCCCTGGTGAAGCGTTCGCTGCGTGTGCAGCATTCCACACGATGTCATGCTGAGCGAAGCGAAGCATCTCGCCGTTGCCTTTGTTCCCTCTCGAACAGCGAGATTCTTCGCTCGCTGCGCTCGCTCAGAATGACATCGCAGTTGGTTGTCACGCGCGGTGGGTCAGGAGACCCGCCGCGCGGAATGCGCGGGCTTCCGCTCGCGGCCCGATGCCCGCGGCTCGAAACTACGCCTCCTTGCCCCATAACGTGTCGATATACGCCTTGACCTGCCCGACGGCCGCCGGGTGCCGCAGGCGGACGATGTCGGCGCCCGACTGGAGCAGGTTGACGGCGGTGACGGCCTCCCAGAGGGGCCCGCGGCGTGCCTCGTCGCCCCATTGGGGGAAGTCGGCGGCGGGGGCCTTGGCCTCCTTGGCCCGCCACGCCTCGCTGCCGCAGTCGCAGATGACGGGCATCGCCATCAGGGTGTCGCCCCCGAGGGCCGCCAGCCGCTCGCGTTCCTGGATGCTGTACGCGTACTCCAGGCCGTACCCCAGGGCCCCGGTCGTCTGGAACATGACGATCCGCTCCAGCGGGAACCCCATGTCGGAAACCAAAATATTGACCTGCTTGGCGATGTTGATATCCAGGGGGGCCTCGGCGATGAGGCAGTGGCCGTCGGCCATGGCGATGGCCGTCAGGCCCTTGTAGTTGTCTTCCGTCACGGTGCCCAGGAGGACGTTCTCGCCCTTGGCGGCCTCCGAGACCTTCGGCATGACGGCGTTGTCCTTCTCGTTGTGGCCCGAGCCCCACAGGATGAGCGGCACGTTGACGGCGGCCAGCACCCGCCGGGTGACGGCGACGGCGTGGGCGGCGTCGCGGTTGCCGCCGTCCGGGTCGATGCCGTCGAACTTCAGGCACACGAGGTCCGCCCCGAGGTCGCCCACAGCCATCGCGGCCCACGCGGCGGGGTCGTCCAGGACGTCCTTGTACGCCTCGGCCAGGGCGCCCGGCCAGTCGGCCGGGGCGGCGTCGAGCACGTCCACGGCGATGCGCGGCCGGCGGCCGGTGGCCTCGAGGTCGCCGCCGTACGGGACGGTCTTCGCCCCGCCGATGGTGACGGCCTTTCGGCCGTTGGCCCCGCCCAGCGTGACCTCGTTGACGGTGCTCGAGAACGCCTGCTTCACGGGCGGCAAATCCATGCGTGTCCTCCCTGCTGAACCTCGTCTTCCCGGTCGTTGGTTGTCATTCTGAGGGTCGCGTCGTTGGTTGTCATTCTGAGGGTCGCCGTTGCGACCCGAAGAATCTCGCCGTGGCCGTTGTCGTTGTTCCTTCTCGAACAGCGAGATTCTTCGCTCGCGGCGCTCGCTCAGAATGACATCGTATTTGGTTATCACGCGCGGTGCATCAGGAGATACACCGCGCGGCATATCCGGATATCAGGATGTCGCATTCGGCGCCTCGACGCCCAGGGCCCGGGCCAGCGCCTCGCCCACCGCCGCCAGGGCGGGGGCGTCGGCCGGCAGGTCGAACACCGACGCGCCGACCATCGACGCCTCGACCACGGCCGGGTCGAACGGCACCCGGGCCAGCGTCGGCAGATCGGCCGCCACCGCCTCGACCTGCTCGGGCCGGGCGACCTTGTTCCACACGACGCCCGTCTGCTTGATGGTAATCGGCAGCCGCTCGGCCAGGCCGAGGATCCGCTCGGCCGTCCTCGCGCCGATGGGCGTCGGCTCGGCCGCCACCACGAGCAGGTCCACCGCGTCGGTGGTGCGGCGCGACAGATGTTCCATGCCGGCCTCGTTGTCGAGGACCAGCCAGCGGTAGTCGCCGGCCGCCCGGTCCAGGTACTTCCGCAGCAGGTGGTTGACGGCACAGTAGCACTTGGGTCCCTCGGTGTGGCCCATGGCCAGCAGGTCGAAGCCGCCGGCCTCGACGACGGCCCGGTGAATGGCGTACTCGACGGCCCGTTCGCGCTCCGTGCCGGCGCCGGCCTGGAGCGTGCGATCGAGGGCGGCGTCGCGGATGTCGCCGACGGTCGTCTCGGCCTCGACGCCCAGCGCCGGCCCCAGGCACGAGTTCGGGTCGGCGTCGACGGCGAGGATCGACTGGCCGGTCCGGTCGACGAGCGTCCGGACCACCAGGGCCGCCAGCGTCGTCTTGCCGCTGCCGCCTTTGCCCGAGATGGCGAT
>JADHXV010000163.1 GCA_016782785.1 Planctomycetota bacterium
AACAGTTGCTGGGCGGTGATTTTCTCCCGGCCAGACGACAGCCGCTCGATGTCCCCGATTTCGCCGGCGCCACGGCGCCGGCCGGCGCGGCGGAAGTACCCGCCATGGCGCCGGACGAAAAAGCCGCCGCCCTGAAAGCCATGGACGACGGTGAGGTCAAGGTCTGCACCAAGTGCGGCCTGTGCCAGGGGCGGCACAACACGGTATTCGGCGAGGGCGACCCGAATGCCCGGCTGATGTTCATCGGCGAGGGCCCCGGGCAGGATGAAGACGCGACGGGCCGGCCCTTCGTCGGGAAGGCGGGCGAGCTGCTGGCGAAGATGATCACCGCCATGGGCCTGGCCCGCGAGCAGGTGTTCATCGCGAACATCGTCAAGTGCCGCCCGCCCAACAACCGCGCGCCACTGCCCGACGAGACCGCCGCGTGCTGGGACTACCTCATGCGGCAGATCCGCATAATCCGGCCGGAGGTCATCGTCACGCTCGGCAACCCATCGACGCACGCGATGCTGAGTACCAAGGTGGGCATAACCCGGCTGCGTGGCACGTGGCAGGTAATGCCGCAACTTGCTGACGGCGTCGGCGGGTTCGATGTAATGCCCACGTTCCACCCCGCCTACGTGCTGCGGCAGTACAACCACGAAACGCGCGGCATGGTCTGGTCGGACCTCCAGGCCGTCATGGGGCGACTGGGCCTGTCCCTGCCGACCAAAGGCTGACACGCCCTTCGGGCTACCGCCGGGACTTGCCTATCTCCCCCACCTCCGCCACCACGGCCGGGACTATCTCATTGAGGCTTACCGTCCGCAGCCGCTTGCCGCCGCGGTACAGGACCGCCTTGCCCTTGCCGGCGCAGATTGCAACGTCGGCGCCCTCGGCCTCGCCGGGCCCGTTGACAACGCAGCCCATCACCGCCACGCTTACCGGGAAGTCCACGCCAGCCAGGGCCGTGCGAATCTGCTCGACGATCGGCTCCATGTCCATCAGCGCCCGCCCGCAGGTCGGGCAGGCGATAAGCTCCAGGCCCTTTCGAGGCCGCAGCCTGAGCGAGTACAGCAACTCCAGGGCCGCGGCGACCTCCGCCGTCGGATCGCCCGCGTAGGAGATTCGGATCGTGTCGCCTATGCCCTCGCAAAGAAGGGCGCCCAGCGCCGCGGCCGAGCGTATGGCGCCCGTTGCCGCCGTGCCCGCGTGCGTCACGCCCAGGTGCAGCGGGTAGTCCCACCGCTCGGCGATGAGCCGGCTGGCGGCCACGGTGGTTACCGCGTCGTGGCTCTTGGCCGAGAGGACGAGGTCGTGGAAGTCGGCCTCCTGGAAGACCTCCAGGTATTCAGCCATTTTCTCGACCATCAGTTCGTCCAGCGGTCTGGCCAGGTCGGCTGCTCGGCGGGCGTCGTCGGTGCGGTCCACGACGGAACCCTCGTTGACGCCCACGCGAATGGCTGCGCCCGCATCGGCCGCCGCGGCAATGACGCGCCGGACCTGCCCGCGGTCGCGTATGTTGCCGGGGTTCAGGCGGATCTTGGCGACGCCGGCGTCGATGGCCTCCAGTGCCCGGTCGAAGTGGAAATGCACGTCCGCCACGATCGGCACCGGCGAGCCGGCCACGATTCGCTTCAGGGCCGTGGTGTCCGCCTTTGTCGGAACGGACACGCGGACCAACTCGGCCCCCGCCTCTGCGAGCCTGCGGACCTGCTCTACAGTCGCGTCCGCGTCGGCGGTGGCGGTGTTGGTCATGCTCTGCACGACCACCGGCGCCTCGCCGCCGATGACCACGCCGCCAACACGCACCGCCCGGGCGCGCCGCCGCTGAATCTCCGGGTATATCATGACGAGCATTCTACCGCAGAAGCCCAGGGATAACGATTAAATAGATTAAATAGGGACGCTAACCATTTATGCCAACCATTTATGCCAACCATTTATGCGTCATAAATGGTTAGCGTCCCTATTTAATTCATCGCCGCTTCACACGCTCCGACCAGGCGCACCGCGAGCGCGTCGATGTCTTCGTCGATCCGCAGCCCCGCGGCCTGGACGTGCCCGCCGCCGCCGAAGCCGCGGGCGATTGCCGCCACATCCACTTTGCCCCGGCTGCGAAGGCTCACGCGGACGCACGGTTCGGCCTGGGCGTCGCCGTTTTCCACCAGCAGCATCGACACTTCGACGCAGCCCATTCGCATCGGCTCGTTGACGAGGTTCTCAGTCTCATCCTGGCGGGCGCCGGTTTCAGCGAAGTCGATATCGCGGATTTTCATCGTCGCGATGCGCCCACCGGCGCGGAGTTCCATGCTGGACAGAGCGCGGCCAAGCAGCATCATCCGCTCCCGGCGGTCGGCCTGGAAGAGGCGCTGGTAGAGCTTGTCGCCCTCGACGCCGGCCTCGAAAAGCCTGGCCGCGGCGCGAAGGCAGCGGGCGTCTGTGTTGGAAAAGCGGAACCAGCCGGTGTCGGTGGTCATGGCTGTCAGCAGCGCCTCGGCCGCGGGGCGGTCCACGGGCCAGCCCAGCGCTTCGAGAAGCTCGCCGACCATGACCCCGGCCGCGGCGGAGGATGTGTCCACCCATCGAACCGCGCCGATGTCATCGGTCGTGGCGTGATGGTCGATGACGACGATCTTGTCCCTGGCCGCGGCAAGTTGGCCGTCCAGGTCGTCCAGTTGGGCAAAGGCGCAGGTGTCCACAATGATCACGGTGTCGGCCCAGTCGGCCAGTTCGGCAAACCGCTCTGGCCCGGCCGGGCGATCCGGCGAGAGCAGAAAGTCGTACCTTGCAGGCACCTCGCTTGGCACGAGCGTGGCGACCTCCTTGCCCGCCGCCCGCGCCGCGGACGTCAGTGCGGACATCGAGCCCAAACCGTCGCCGTCCGGACGCGCATGGGTAACCACCAGCAGCCTGGCCGCCGCCGAAAGACGCTCCATTATTTCCTGCATGGGACCGCTCACGTACCTGTCCGAAATTACTCGTCAGCGACAAAGTTGCCGCACCTGCTCCACGTCCCGGGCCATCTGGGCCTTGAGGGCCTCGGGGCTGTCGTATCGCCGCTGCTCGCGGAGACGCCGCGTGAATGCCAGCGTCATGCTCGCATCATACAGATCGCCGGAGGCTTTGAGAAGAAACGCCTCGACCGTTCGTCGGCCCTGGGCCTCTGAGCAGAACGTCGGGGCCGTGCCGACGCTGATGGCCGCGGCGCAGCTTTCGCCGCGGACGTCGGCAACGCCCGCGTAGACGCCGTCGGCGGGGATCACCTGGTCGCCGAGTTGGAGGTTGGCCGTCGGGTATTCCAGCACCCGGCCCATGCCCCGCCCGCGAACCACGCTTCCGTAAAGCGTGAACGGCCGAGAGAGGCACAACGCCGCGTCGGCCACGCGACCTTCTGCCACCAGATCGCGTATGAGCGTGCTGGACACCAGCCGCCTGCCGTCGAAAAGCTCCAGGTGTACCGGCTCGGCCACGTGGACCTCGAAGCCCGCCCGGGTGCCGATCTCGGCCAGTGTGGCGATACTGCCGGATCGCTTTCGGCCGAAGAAAAAGTTCGGGCCCTCAACCACGTGCCGCGGGGCGAAGGCGTCGATGATGATCCGCTGAGCGAACTCATCGGGCGTCATCGAGAGCATCTCAAGGCTGGCCGGGACTGTCACCACGAAGTCGCACCCGGCATCGAACAGCAGGCTGCGCTTTACGGCCTGGGGCACCACGCGAAGCGGAGCATCGGCCGGGCGAAGCACCAGGTCCGGCGGCGGGTCGAACGTCATGGCCACCACCGCCTGGCCGCTGGCCAGCGAGGCCGCCACGTCGATGATCCGCCGGTGCCCGACATGCACGCCGTCGAAGTTGCCTATCGTCAGCACACACCCGCGGACGGCCGCCGGCAAAGAGTCCAGACCGTTTATGCAGCGATTGTCCATTACGTGTTATCCGTCACGTTTCACTATAGCCTTCATCCTATCGCCCTGCCGTCCCGCAATGTCAACGGTCAGAGGCCGGACTTCTTAGCCGGATTAACCACTGAGCCGCAGAGGCGCGGAGAATAGAAGAAGAAAAAGAAGCTGGACGGGGATTACACAGATTAAGGGATTACACGGATTAAGAAACCAATATCCGCTTCTATCTGTGTAATCCTCTAATCTGTGTAATCCCCATCTGATTCTTCTTCTGCTGCTTCTTCTGTTTCTTCTCACCTCTGGGGCTCTGCGGCTCTGCGGTCAATCCGCAATCACTTCGCGCGCACCATCGGCACGTCGCCGCCGGGCGCGGCGATCAGGTCCACGGGAACGTCGTAGGTTTGCGTCAGCAGGTCTTCGCGGATCACCTCGGCCGGGGCGCCGGTGGCGACAATCAGGCCGCGGCGCATCAGCACCAGTTCGTCGGCGAGTCGGGCGGCTATGTTTACGTCGTGGCTGACGCACACGACCGCCATGGGCCAGTCGTGGGCCAGCCGACGCATCATCTGATAGATGTTGAGCTGGTGGCGGATGTCGAGATGGCTGGTGGGCTCGTCGAGCAATATCACGGACGGCTGCTGGGCCAGGGCCCGGGCGATCATCACCCGCTGGGCCTCGCCGCCGGAAAGCTCGTCCAGCGTGCGGTCGGCGAAGTCCAGCGTGTCGGTCATCTTCATCGCCTCGCGGGCGACGGCGACGTCGCCGGGTCCGGCCAGGCCGAGCGGGCCGGTGTGGGCATAGCGGCCCATCAGGACGATATCGGCGGCGCTGAAGGCCAGGCTCGACGCAGGCAGTTGCGGCACGTACGCAAGCATGCGGGCCAGCTCGCGCGGGCGGTAGTTTCGCAAGGGCCGCTCGCCCAGCCGGATCGCACCCGAAGCCGGTTCGAGCTGGCCCATCAGGCAGCGAAGCAGCGTGGTCTTGCCCGACCCGTTGGGCCCGAGCAGGCACGTGAAGCGGCCCGGAGCGGCCGAGAGGCTCACGCCTCGCAGCACCGGCTCGTCAGGCCGATACGCGAATGCGACGTCCGCCGCCTGGAGGATGTCGGCTTCGGGGGTCATTGGCCTGCCCCCCGAAATCGCGTCCGGAGCAGGAAGATGAAGAACGGCCCGCCGCACAGGGCCGTCAGGATGCCTACGGGCACGCGGCTGATTCCCACGGCCGGCCCGACGGTCCGGCAGAGCGTTTCGGCGATCATCAGGAAGATAGCCCCGCCGAGCGGCGCGACGATCATTCCGAGCCGGTGGTCGGGCCCGAAGATCATCCGGCAGATGTGCGGCACGATGAGCCCGAGAAATCCGATGGGCCCGGCCAGCGCGACGGCGGCGGCGGTCATCACTCCGACGGCGCCGAAGGTGACCAGCCGCAGTCGGTGGACGCTGACGCCGCTGGATGCGGCCACGTCGTCGCCGAGGCCCAGCACGTTGTAGGCCGGGGAGCTGATCAGCAGCACGGCCCAGCCGGCGGCGACACACGCGCCGCAGACGGCCAGCAGCGACGTTGGCGTCGCGTCGGGCAATTGGCCCATGGCCCAGTAGGCGAAGTCGGCGATTCGGTATCGGTCGATGTACAGGTTGCCGGCGAGCATGAGCGCGCCGTTGAAGGTGTTTACGATGACGCCGGAGAGGATTAGCGAGTAAGGGTCGACCCTGCCATTGCGCTGGGCGACCAGGTACACCGCCAGGCAACTGCACGTGGCGCCGGCAAATGCCAGCACGGGCGTCGATGCCCACGCCGGTGCCGCCCACCAGCCCGCCAAGGCCAGGCCCAGCAGCACGCCGACGCCGGCGCCGCTGGAGATGCCGAGGATGTACGGTTCGGCCAGGGGGTTTCGCAGCAGGCCCTGGAGGGCAAGCCCGCCGGCGGCGAGGGCGGCGCCGACGATGCCCGCCGTAAGCATTCGAAGTGCCCGCGAGGCCCATATCTCCCACGTGAGGTCCGACAGGCCAATCACGCCGACCAGCGTGCACGCCCCCGCCACCGCCGCCGCTACGGCCAGCAGAGCCGCCGTCCACAGGATCAGCCGCAAGGCCGAGAGGCTCGGCCCAGGCGCGGGGGCCGAGGCGACGGCATCGCGGTTCGGTTTTTCGCCGGGGGCGCTCAAGGGCTTCGCCCCTCCGCTGTCGCGCCGGCCGGCATGGTCGTCGCGCCGGGAGCGGGCAGTTCGCCGTGGATCATCGCCACCATCTTAGGCAGAAGCTTGGCCAGGTGCGTTCCGGGGATCGACCAGCCCGCAGCGCTGACCACGTACACCTGACCCGACGCCGCGGCGGGGATGTCCTTCCACTGCATCCAGTAAGCCCTGGCGGCGTCCTCCTTGCCGGGCGCGACCTGGCAGATCAGCACGTCGGGACGAACCTTCATTATCGCCTCGATCTGGGTCGGGCGCCAGATAGCCTGGCCGGGGATGGCCGCACCTACGTTCGTCCCGCCGGCGGAGGAAATCATGTCCGCGACAAACGTTCCGGCCCCCGCCACCGTCGGGCGGTCCGTGCCCATCACGAAAACCGTCCGCTTGCGCGGCAGAAGCCTCACGCGATACTCGACGGCCTCGATGGCCTGGCAGAAGGCCTCGGCCTTGTCGCGGGCGATCCTTCCGCAGCCCAGTTCCTTGCCGATCGTCAGCATTGCCGCCGGGATGTCATCCTGCGACTCGATACTCAGGTACATTACCTTAACGTGCCCGTCGATGTCGCGGACGCCCTGGAACTTGGCCGCGTCGACCTGGGTGAAGATGATGTCCGGCCGGACCGCGAGGATGGCCTCGCTGTTGAACGAAAGCGCGTCTCCGACCCGGGGCCGCTGAAGGCCGGGGGGCAACTCACAGAGGCGAGTGACCCCGACGACCCGGTCGCCAAGGCCCATGTCGAACATCATCTGCGTGATCGCCGGCGAGAAGCTCACAACGCGTTTGGCCCCGGCGGTCCGCCGCGGCGGACGGGGCGAGGAATTGCCCGACCGGTCGCAGCAGGTAAGCATCACGGCCCCCGCCAGCAGCACGCAAGCCGCGGCCCCGCGTCTGATTTTGATCCCGCTATTGCCGATTCTCATTGGCGCGATGTTAGAGATCATAGCCGGAAGTGTCAAGCGAGGCCCGGGCCGACTCCAGGGCAAT
>JADHXV010000164.1 GCA_016782785.1 Planctomycetota bacterium
TTCGGCCGGCCGTTGGCTTGCGGCTCCCTGCCGCATACACTAAAGCGTATATCCGCTGCTGAAAAAAGGTGAAAAAAGTCGCAAAAAGTTGAAAATTTCCGAAAAGTTGGGGTAAAAATGGGGTAAGTTTCCGCGCGTTTGGGAGGGGGTTTTCCGGCCATTCTGGCAGAGACACGCCCTTTTTGCCACAAAAACGCCGATTCGCCCCGCGAATCGCGCCAAAACCCCCTCGAAAGGCGGGGTCCGGTATGCTTTAGTGTATGCCCTGAAAGCCACGAGCCACACGCCGCGAGCCGCCGGCCAAACGGCATCGGCGTGATCCCCGTTCGACTCGGGCCTTCGGCCCTCGCTCAGGGCAGGCTTCGGTCGCGGCGTTCCCTCAGGATGACCGTGGCTGCCGCCCGCGAACGCCCTACGGCCCCGCCAGGAACGCGACGCACATCGGGCCGGGCGTCTCCAGGGCGTGGCCGGTCGGCTCCAGCCGGCCGGTCGCCCCGTCGATGCGAAACGCCACCACGGTGCCCGACCCCTGGTTGGCGGCCAGGAGGTACCGGCCGGTGGGGTCGAGGGCGAAATTCCGCGGCGTCTTGCCCTGCGTCGAGGCATGCCCCCCGGCCGTCAGGCGGCCGGTGCCGGCGTCGATGGCGAAAATCGCGATGCTGTCGTGGCCCCGGTTGCTCGTGTACAGGAACCGGCCCGACGGGTGGACCGCCACCTCGGCCCCCGAATTCGGCTCGGCAAAGCCCTCCGGCAGGGCACTGATGGTCTGGAGGGCCTCCAGCCGGCCAGCGGCCGCATCGTACCGGAACGCCGTCACGGTGCTCGTCAACTCGTTGACCACGTGGACGAACCGTCCGCCGGGGTGAAACGCCACGTGCCGCGGCCCGGACCCCGGCGGCAGCGTCGCAAACGGCGGGTCGTTCGGCGCGAGCGTGCCGGCCTGGGCGTCGAAACGGTAGACGAGGACCTTGTCCAGGCCCAGATCGGCCACCAGGGCGAAGCGGTTGGCGGCATCGAGGTTCGCGCAGTGGGCGTGCGGGCCCGCCTGCCGCCGCGGGTCCACGCTCTTGCCCTCGTGCTGGACGAAGGCGGTGGCCTCGCCCAGGCGGCCGTCGCCGCCGATGGGCACGACCACCACACTCCCGCCGCCGTAATTGGCCGCCAGGACGTACCGGCCTCGGGCGTCGACGACCGCGTGGCACGGCCCTGCCCCCTTCGAGGAGGCCTGGTTCAGCAGCGTGAGGTCGCCGGAGCCGGGGGCGACGGCGAACGCGCTCAGGCCGCCGGCCGGTTGGCCGCCGAACTCGCGGACCTCGTTGACGGTGTAGAGGAAGCGTCCACCGGGGTGAAGGGCCAGCCACGAGGGGTTGGAGACGTCGCCGGTGACGCCCAGGACCGCGAGGGCGCCGGTGGCCAGGTCGAGCCGGCACCGCGTGATGCCGCCCGGCTTGCCGCGCGACCGGCCGCCGATGTAGACGAACATCGACGCAGGGGCCGCCGGCTCGCCCGCCGCTACGGCCGCTGCCTCGCCCGCCGTCGGGGATGCGGCGGGCCCCTCCGCCGCACGGGCCCCGCAACCGCAGGCCGCCAGGACCATCGCCAGACCGACCGTCATCACACCGAGACCGTGCAGGGACATGGGCCGCCTCGCTTTCGTTTCGGGGTACGCGTGTGGGTCTCCGCTGGTTACGTCATGGCAAGGTATAAGCTTCGGCGGGCGGGGCGTCAAGCGGCAGGGCATGGTGCGCAGCGAGCGCGAACAGCGAGATTTCTCCGCTCGGCCTCGCTGCGCGAGGCCTCGGTCGAAATGACATTCTGCGGCGGCCTCGGGGGCACCCGGCGCTTCGGTTGTGTCGGCGTCGGCGGCGCGGTACCATCTTGTCGGACGGAGGGTCGGCGGGACGGCGGACTCGGCGACCGAGGCGCGGAGAAGGCAGGCGGCCGCGACGCGCGGAAAGGACGGTCCCATGCGATTCATGATCGGGGTGGACTGCGACGGCCCGGCGTGCGTGGTCGGCGAGCGCGGCGGCCTCTTGAACTCGTCCAGCGACTACGCGTTCGCGTGCCGGCAGGCCACGCGCGAGGCCGACGCCGCCGCCCGGGCCCTCTTCGACGCCGGGGCCGGACGCGTCGTCGTCTGGGACAACCACGGGACCGGGGCGAACCTGGCGTTCGACCGCCTCGACCCGCGGTGCGAGGTCGTCGTCGGGGCGGGTTTCCCCGGCCGGTGGCCCGGCCTGGACGGCACGTTCGCGGGCGTCCTGATGGTCGGGTACCACGCCATGGAGGGGACGCCGGGCGGCGTGCTGGCCCACTCGTACAGCCCGCACGCGTACCGGTGGATTCGCGCCGGCGGCCGGGAGGTGGGCGAGATGGCGCTCGATGCGGCCGTCGCCGGCGAGAAGGGCGTGCCGGCCGTCTTCGTCTCCAGCGACGATCACGGCTGTGCCGAGGCAAAGGCGTTCCTGCCGTGGGTCGAAACGGTGGCGACGAAGCGCGGCGTGGGGTTCAACGCGGCGTTCTCGCTGCATCCGGACCGGGCCGTCGAGGCGATTTACACGGCGGTCGGCCGGGCCGTGGGACGGCTGGCCGAGATGCAGCCGCTGGTGCTCCCCGTGCCGGTGGAGATCAAAATCCGGTTCAAGCGCGTGACGCAGGCGCTGAAGGCGGGCCTTACGCGGCCGGGATGGCGGCTGGCGGGCCTCCGGACGATCCGCCGGCGGCTGGCGACGCTGGCGGAGTGGTGCGGGTGACAGGCCGTTCGGCAGGCCTCACGTCAAGTTTGCCCGCCGCGGGCGGCGATGGATTTTCTGGACCTGGGGCGCCAAGTCGTTCTACTGGTGGGCACGGTGCCGTTCGAGCCGGCGGCGGGAGCCGCCGGTCACGTTCGGTGAACGTGGTGCGCGCCATGCTGGTAGGACGCGACCCGCCGTTTCAGGGCTTCGCCCCAGCAGGCCGGGGCGGGCTCGCGGGGCGGCATACCGCGGCACAACGTTAAGGAGACGCCCATGGCCAGGAAGGCGCCGGTCGGTCTGTGGGGCGTGGTGCTGGTGCTGGGCCCGTCGCTCATCTGGTGCGGCGAGTACATCGGGTCCGGCGAGGTCATCATCGCCACCCGGACGGGGGCGGCGCTGGGGACGGCCGTCCTGTGGGCCGTGGTCTTCGGCATCGCGCTGAAGTACTGGATCGGCCTGTGCGGGGCGCGGTACACGGTGGCCACCGGCGAGGGGATGGTCGACTGCTTCGCGCGGGCGCCGGCCGGGCGGTACTGGCTGGTGCCGATCGTGTTCGTCGGCCAGGTGTTTGCGGGGATCGCGTCGGTGGGGGCGTTGGCGGTGGCGGCCGCAACGTTCCTGAGCGCCCTCATCCATTTGGGTGAGCATTCGACCCTCATCTGGGGCAGCATCGTTACGGTGCTGGCGTGCATCGTGGTGGGGAGCGGGCGGTTCTCGCTCCTCAAGACCATCATGGGTCTGCTGGTGCTGGTGATCGTCATCGGCGTGCTGTACGTGGCGCTGCATACGCTGCCGACGGTGCGGGACCTCGTGGTGGGGACGTTCGGGTTCGGTGTGCCGGAGGTGCCCGACTGGGTGCGGGCGGCCGACCCGGACGTGCGGAGCGTGTGGAGCGAGGTGCTGCCGCTCCTGGGCTGGGCGGCGGGCGGATTCGCCAGCCAGGTCTGGTACACCTACTGGGTGCTGGGCGCGGGGTACGGGATGGCGGCGGACCGGAAGTGGGGCATGGCGGCCGACGAACCCCGCCTGGCCACCCTCTCGGCCGAGGAGGCCCAGGAAGTTCGGCCGTGGCTGCGCGTGGTGGCGTGGGACGCCACATTCGCCCTCGTCATCGGCGTGGTGGTGACGGCGGCGTTCCTGGTGGCGGGGGCGGGGATCCTTCGGCCGGCCCAGTCGGTCCCCAAAGGGTCGCAGGTGGCGTTCGAACTGTCGCGACTGTTCAGCGAGCGGTGGGGGCAGGCGGGGGCCACGCTGTTCGTTCTGGCGGGCTCGGCGGCCATGGTCAGCACGCAACTGGGTCAACTGGCCGGGTGGCCGCGGCTCCTGGCCGACTGCTTCCGCCACCTGTGCCCGCCGTTCGGGCGGATGGCGCCGATGCGGCGGTTCCGCCTGTTCCTGGTCCTCTTTCTGGTGACGAACCTGGTGATCTGTTACTTCTTCGGCACGAACCCCGTGACGCTGGTGAAGATGGGGGCGATCTTCGATGGCCTGCTGCTCGTGCCGCTCCAGGCCCTGGCGGTGGCGTGGGGCCTCTTTGTGGTGCAGAAGCGGCTCCTCTCGGCCGAGGCGTGGGCCGTGCTGAAACCGCGATGGTACCACGCGGCCGGACTGGTGGTGGCGTTCGCGGTGTTCGCGTACTTCTGCGTGTTCCAGGTGCCGGCGGTGATTCACCAGATGTTCGGGGGGTGAGGGGATTTTCGATTTTCGATTTTCGGTTTTCGATTGAACGGCACAACGGCAGGCAACCGGCAACGGCAACGGCAACATTTAGCCGCCGGTCTTGACCGGCGCGTGTTGTTCCAGAACAACGGCAACGGCGTGCCTCAGGCAAAGTTCACCCGCCGCAGGCGGGCCGCAAGAACAGCGACAAGGCGATTGCGGATTGAGACGGCGGCGCGCCGGCCGGGTGCGCGGGCGTCGTCCGGTACCGGCCGGAGTTTGAGGGCCTGTGACGACGGCAGCGAAGGCACAGAGGGACAGAGGCACAACGGAAAGAGGACTACGACGAGGATACGGCGCGGTTCAAGTCCTTGGCGCGGGGCGACGGACGGGGGTAGACTGGCCGATGCCGGCCGGCGGCGCCCTCGGTCGGCCGGGGCCGTCGGGCATGGCTGTCCGGCGGGACGACACCTATCGAACCTCTCTCGGGAGCGAGGTCAACTCATGATGAAACGTCGACATTTCCTCCGAAACGTGTGCCTGGCCGGGGCCGCTCAGGTCGCGGGGGCCGTCCTGGCGTCCCGCGCGGGTGCGGCCGGAGCACCTGCCAAGCGCGCGGCGGGGGGACCTCCCCAGCGCGCAGCAGGGGAACCCCCGCGGCCCAACATCCTCATCATCTTCACGGATGACCAGGGCTACGGCGACCTGTCGTGCTTCGGCTCGCAGATCCTCCGCACGCCCCGGATCGACCAGTTGGCGAAGGAAGGCATCCGCTTCACCAGTTTCTACGCCCAGACGGTGTGCGGCCCGTCGCGGTCGGCCCTCTTGACGGGCCGGTACCCCATCCGCAGCGGCGGCTGGTCGATGCCGGCCAGCGAAATCACCCTGGCCGAACTCATCAGGAAGGCGGGCTACGCCACCGGCTGCCTCGGCAAGTGGGACGTCTCCAACCGCAAGGCCATCCTGGACCGCATGCCCAACGCCAAGGGCTTCGACTATTACTGGGGCACCCTCGGGGCCAACGACGGCGGTCGCGTCACGTTCCACCACAACAACACCGAGGACGGCAGCACGTCCGACATGGCCGGCCTCACCCGCCGGTACACCGACAAGGCCATCGCGTTCCTCCGCGAGAACAAGGATAAGCCGTTCCTCCTGTACCTGGCCCACACGATGGTGCACTCGGTGATTGACGCGTCCGAGGAGTTCAAGGGCAAGTCCAAGGGCGGCCTGTACGCCGACACGGTCGAAGAGCTGGACTACCACACCGGCCGGCTGCTGGATACGCTCGACGCGCTGGGCCTTCGCGACAACACCCTGGTCATCTTCACCACCGACAACGGCCCGTGGAACAACATGCAGGAGCCGCTGCGCAAGAAGCATAACGGGGCCGTGGCCTGGGGCTCGTCCGGCCCCTTGCGCGAGGGCAAAGGCTCCACCTACGAGGGCGGCATGCGCGTGCCGTGTGTCGTCCGCTGGCCCGGCCACGTGCCGGCCGGGCGCACGAGCGGCGCCATCTTTGCCACGATCGACTTCCTGCCCACCTTCGCCACGCTCGCCGGCTACACGGTGCCCGACGACCGTATCATCGACGGCGTCGACCAGACGGACCTCCTCCTGGGCAAGAGCGAGGGCGGGGCCCGCGACGACTTCTTCTACTTCTGCCGAAACGAACTCCAGGCCGTCCGCAAGGGCAAATGGAAACTCATCCTGCCCGACCTGAAGGTCTTCTACGGCTACGTGAAGGACAAGGGCTCCGGGAAAACGGAACTCTATGACCTGGAAGCCGACGTGGGCGAAAGTACGAACCTGGCCGACCGCCATCCCGAGGTCGTCAAAGAGTTGCTCGCCCACGCCAAGGCGTTCCGGTGGCCGGAGGAATTGCACGATGCGGGCATTGCGCTGCCGACGAAGGGGACGAAGTAGGACGCGCGATGTCATTCTGAGCGAGCGCCGCGCGATGTCATTCTGAGCGAGCGCAGCGAGCGAAGAATCTCGCCGTTCGTTGTTGCCGTTGCCGTTCAGCGGCTTTGCGGCTTTGCGTGAGGATTGCCGTTCGTTGTTGCCGTTGCCGTTCGCCATCCGAATCGGAGAGAGATATCATGGACCGTCGAACATTCCTGAAGGCCGGCAGCGCGGGCCTGGCCGTCTCGGCTGCGGCCTCGTACGCCCCCGCGATCCTGGCGGCCGAGACGCCCAAGCGCGTGGCCGTCATCGGCTGCGGCTGGTTCGGCAAGGGCGACCTGTTCCGCCTCATTCAGGTCTCTCCCGTCCAGGTGGTGGCCCTCTCGGACGTGGACGCCCAGATGTTGGCCGAGGCCGCCGACCTCGTCGCCACCCGCCAGGCCTCGAAAGAGCGCCCCAAGACGTACGGCGATTACCGCGAGATGCTCGCCAAGGAGAAGCCCGACATCGTCATCGTGGGCACGCCCGACCACTGGCACGCCCTGGCGATGATCGCGGCCGTCCAGGCCGGGGCCGACGTGTACGTCGAGAAGCCCATCAGCGTCGACGTGCTCGAGGGGCAGTCCATGCTGGCCGCCGCCCGCAAGCACGGCCGCGTGGTCCAGGTGGGCACGCAGCGGCGGAGCACGCCGCACATCATCGACGCCAAACAGAAGGTGATCGAGGCGGGCCT
>JADHXV010000165.1 GCA_016782785.1 Planctomycetota bacterium
GGGCGGCGCGGATGCTGTCGTCCGTGAAACCCCCCGCCAGGCCGCTCGGCCGGCGGTCCCACCGGAGGCCGAAACCACCGGGAGCATGGAAAACGAGGTCGTGGCGGGCCATCGTGTCGATCGACGATTCGCCCGTGACGCCCTCGGCCCCGCTCCACGCCTGGAAGACCGACGGGAACGTCCGCGTGCGGATGCGGCGGAGGAGATCGTCGGCGTCCGGGCAGGCAGCGGGCCCTTTCCCCGGCGACGCGGCGCGATCCGCCTGCCCGGGCGGCGCGGCGGGCCGGCCCTGCTCGGCCGCACCGACGACCGTGACCGCGGCCACAGCGAGCAGCGCGGCAAGGGCGGCCGCACTTCCCCGATGGCGTAGGCGTGGGCACATCCGGCGGTCTCCGTCGCGCGGCCTTCGCGCTCGATGGCCGACGCGGGCTCCCCGAAGTTCAACCCCTGCCGGCGCGGCGCCGTGACGCCGAAAAGCCGCAGCCCGGGGCGATTCCGCGAGGCGAACCTACTCGCCGATGATCTTGACGAGGACGCGCTTCCGCCGCCGGCCGTCGAACTCGCCGTAGAAGATCTGTTCCCACGGGCCGAAGTCGAGCCGGCCGTTGGTCACCGCGACGACGACCTCGCGGCCCATGACGCTGCGCTTGAGGTGCGCGTCGGCGTTGTCCTCGCCGTTGTTGTGCCGGTACTGGGCGTGCGGCTTCTCGGGGGCGAGGCGTTCGAGCCAGACCTCGAAGTCGTGGTGCAGGCCCGACTCGTCATCGTTGATGAAGACGCTGGCGGTGATGTGCATGGCGTTGACGAGCACGAGGCCTTCGCGGACGCCGCTTTCGGCCAGCGCCTCCTCCACCTGCGGCGTGATGTTGAGAAACGCGCGGCGGATGGGCACGTCGAACCAGAGTTCCTTGCGATAGGCTTTCATGATCGTTCGCCTCCCGAAGCGGAAACGCACCGAGCGCGGCAGCGCCTATTCCGGCGCGCCTACCTTTTCTTGCCGCGTGCTTCCGCGCCTCGTTTCCGGCGTCTGCGGGCCTGCTGGTTTCGCCACCAGCGGTCGAAGTCGGCGGTGGTGAAGAAGATCGTGTCGCCGGACTCGCTGTCGCTCGCCTCGCAGGTGGCCGGGTCGTGGTCGCGGCAGATTTCGTATCGGCCGGGATAGATGCGGCATCGGCCCTCGCCATCGAGGTGCTCGCACGGCGTGGTGAACTGGACGTTCCACGTCTTGTCATCATCATCAACGTAGACAAGAACGTTTTTGTGGGCGAGAAACCAGCGGATCTCCTCGCGGTCGATCTTGGTGCGGGGCTTCTCGATCTCGACCACGATATACCGGCAGCACCTGGCCCCGCACCGCGTGCAGTCGCCGTGGCCCTTCTTACTCGACATCGCTCGCCTCCCCGGGGGAGGGAGCATTAGAGCGGCGAGCAGCGCCGGCGTCAACCCTTCGCGGCCCATGGCGCGACGGGTGCGGTGCGGCCTCGAATCCACCGAACCGGCCGCATCCAAAGCGCGGTGGCTGGCGAGAAACCCCCGCGCCCGCCGTATCGTGCGCCGCCTACTCCGTCCAGATATCGGCCGTGCGGGCCTTGACGTCGGGCATCGGCGGCAGCGGGGCGCCGGGCGCCGGCTCGTACCAGAACGTGGCGCACGACCAGTCGTCCTGGACCTCGGCCAGGCCCTTGTCCCACGCGATCTGCTGGATGGTGATGCGGCACTGGCGCTGCCACTGGATCGGGTCGGGCAGGTGCCACCGGTACATCGAGACGAAGCGGTTCTGGTTCAGGCTGCACCCGTTGTACGGGAACGGGGTCTCCTGGATGCCCCAGGAGAGACCGACGTAGTCCTCGCTGCCCGTGCCGCAGATGGTGGGGAACTTCTCATCGCCGTCCATGTAGACCTTGATTTCGCCCTCGCCCCACCAGTTGGCATGCGTGGCCCGGATGCCCATGACCGAGCCGATGAAGCGGCCCTTCTGCTGGCGCTGGGGCAGGAGTTCGAAGTCCTGCTTGAGCGTGGTCGGGTTCTCGCGGCGGAAGAGGACGTGCAGGCGGCCCACGTCGTCCGGGTGCACGTCGCCCAGCGTGTAATCGATCTGGTAGAAGACGGGGGCGGCCTTATCGCCCTCGTTCGTCAGCGTGAATCGTGCCCCGCGGGTAAACGGCATGGGAAGCCATAGGTTCATGCCGGCCTTCTCGCCCACCGAGTGGACGGCCGAGGCGTACGGCATGACCTTGCCGTGCGCGAAGCCGAAAAAGTCGCCCACGGGGCACTCGATGCTCGGGTGCTCCTGGCCTTCCCAGTACGCCCGGATGACGAGGCTGCGGAGGTTGTCCGGCTCGGGCCGCGTGGTCAGCCAGATGTGGCGGATGGTGCCGGGGCCCGCGATGTCGCACAGGCGGACCGTCTGGTTGGGCGCGACGGTTCGGGCGGGGCTCCCTTTGCGGCCGACGCCGAGTTTGCTGGCCTCCTTGCCCCCTTCGCCCGGCGCGCCGGACGGGTTCTCGAACGAGATCGAACGCGACACGAGGGCCGTGTTGAGCCGGTACGGTTCGGCCAGGAGGTCGACGCTGGCAGTCTTGCGCGGCTGTGCCGACTCGCACCCCGCCGAGAACATCGCCGCCACCAGGCACGCCAGCGGGACTGCGGCGACCGCCATCCAGTGCACATTCGCTTGCATGGGATTCTCCTCCCTCCATCGTGGTGCCCGCCCGCTGGGGGCGGCTCGATCGCGACGACAGGCCGTCGCTACTTGCCTTTCATTGCGGACTCCGGCGTGATACGAAGCGTCACGCGGGCCGTCCTGACCGGCTCGGTGAAGCGGATGCCGATGCGCGTCGGCAGCGCCGGCGCCTTCACGTCTTCCTTGATCTCGTCGGCCACGAATTCCACCCGGCCGCCCTCGGCCTGAATCTGCACCCGGACGGCCTTGGCGCGGTAGCGCACGATGATTGTCCCGTCGTCCGCGCGCTCCCATTCGCCGAGCGTCACAAGGGCCGTCTCGAACGCCTGCGGCTCGGCGAAGGCCACGGCGTCAGTCACGGTCAGTGATCCGGAGCCGTCGCGCAAGTAGACGAAGGTGCGCTCGAGTTTCTCCAGGCCCGGCGCCTTGTAGGCCGAGCGCAGGTCCAGGACGAGCGTGTCGGCGGCGTCGGTGAACTCGGTGCGGACAACTTCGCCGCGGGCGCCGCGGCCGGTCGTCTGAAGCGCCCCCGCGACGCGCGGCACCGGATGGCCGAACGAGTTCAGCACACCGCTTTCGTACCGCTGGCCGCTGAACGTGCGGGCGGTGTAGACCTCGGCGCCGGGGTCCAGGAGGACGGGCTCATCGTCGACGACGACCACGTACGAGCCGACGTCGTTGTGGTTGTGGTGCTCGGCATTGTGGCCGCCCTTCATGGCGACGCCCATCCGGCACGGCGTGCCGGGCCGCGGCCGGCCGATCAGGACGCCGGCGTCCTTGAACCAGGTGCGGATGCCGGGGCCTTCGGCCTTAGCGTCGGCGGGCGGCGCCTGCGTGGCCGAGTTCGGGAACGAGTACATCATCGACTCGAACAGTCCGCCGGCCGTCGGCAGGACGTCGTCGTCCGCCGGGCCGGCCCCCAGTCGGAAGCGGCGGCCGATGAAGTGGAGCATCCGCTCGGACGGGTCGGTGCCCACGCTGCAATCGGCGAACGCCGGGCACACGCCGCGGGCGATCTCGATGCGGAAGCCAAACATGGCCGGCTCGCGGGCCTCCGGCCGGGCCAGCATGTCAATCTTCCCGTTGGTCGCCTGCCCTATCGCCTCCGACAGAAGCAGATAGTGGCCAAACCCGTAGTGCCAGTACCCCAGGCCCTCGCTGCAATACCCGTCGGGCGTGAAGCCGCGGAGGAAGTGCGCCACATATGTCCGCGCGGCCACAATAAACCACGCCCGCTCGTCCCGCGACGGCACGGCGGCCAGGGCCGCACCGGTCACGTTCGCCAGGCACACGGCGTTCCAGTTATTCGTGCTCCCCAGCCAGTACCTGCTCTGTTGGCCGGCGACCATCTTGTGGTAGGGCTCGAAGATGCGGCGCTGGAGGTTCTCGCGGATGAGCGTCCGGACGTCGGGCGACAGGCGGTCGCCCAACAGGTATGCGGCCGTCGCCAGGTCGGCCGCCAGGCCGGATGAGCCGAGGTCGATCGTGACGGCCTCGCCCTTGAAGTTGGCGAGGTTCCGGTCGTGGGCGGGCATGACCCACGTGCGTTCGGCCGCGAGGGCACGGATCGTCTCCTCCAGCGGCGGGAGGAAGCGGCCCTTGTTCTCGAGGCACTCGGCAATGGTGAAGTCGCTGACGCGCCCGCGCCGCAGAAACGCCACGCGCTGCCAGCGCGACCGGTTGCCGTTGCGCGAGAACTCGAGGTACAGGTCGTCGGGCTGGTCGGGCAGCGGCTTGGCGAGGAGAGCCTCGGCCTCGCGGACGGCGGACCGGAAGGCCGACATCTTCGCCAGGCGCCCCCATGCCGGGCGGTCGGTGATGGGCCGGCCGAAACCGGCCGGGTTCTCGCCCAGAAGGTCCGCCACGGCGCGGACCTCGGCCGTCTCGATGCCGTCGACCTTCTCTGCCTCGGCAGCCTCCGCCTGCAGGGCGCCCGCCAGAGCCATAGCCGCACCGAGAAGTATACATAACGGCATTCGCATGGAAGTCTCACTCCATTTCGCGTTGCGGGCCTCCGCCGGATGACAGGTTATCGCGAGGCGTCCGGGAAGTCCCACTGTTTAACCACTTCGCCGCCGGGGCGTGCCAGGCGGACCCAGTCAATCTCGATGCGTCCCGGGGCCGTCGCGGGATCGATGCGCAGCCGGTCCATCGCGCCCTCGACGGGTAGCGCCACCTCGACCTCGTGCCACGCGCCGTCGTGGACCGGCTGGAACGCGACGCTGCGCGACCGGTCGAACTTGCCCTGGCCGGCGGCGCCCCAGTAGACCGTGCCGCCGCCCCGGGTGGTCGATTTCATGCGGAGCGTGACGACGAGCGGCCCCTCGGCGCGCGGCACGTCCTGCGTCCAAACGTACGGGTCGCCGCCGGTCGCCTCGACGACCAGGCTGCCACCCGCGACGGACAGGCGGCAGTCCTTCGAGGGCCTCCAGGCCGCCGCCGCCGCGGAGTACGCCGGGTTCGCCTGGGGGATGATGGCGCCGGTCTCCTCGAGGAAGCCGTCGATGAGGCGGCTGAGTTTCGCTACCGTCTCCGGATGGGCGTCGGCCAGGTTGGTCGTCTCGCCGATGTCGGCCTGGAGGTCATAGAGTTCGTACGCGTCGGCGCGGTCCGGCCCCTCACCGTAGAGGCGGATGAGTTTCCATTTGCCGGCCCGGACCGACGTGCTCGGCAGGTTGCCAGTGGCGGGGATGTAGTGCGGGAAGTGGCAGAAGACGGCCTCGCGATCCAGCCCCTTCCCGCCCTCGAGGAGCCGCACGAGGCTGACGCCGTCGAGCGTCTGGCCGGCCTTCGGCGAGGCGCCGGCCATCGCGAGCAGCGTGGGATAGAAATCGACGCTCGAGACGACCTCGCCGCACTGCGACCCCGGCCGGACGACGCCCGGCCAGACGACGATCATCGGCTCGCGGACGCCGCCTTCGTAAATCGAGCCCTTGCCGCTGCGGAGCGGCGCGTTGTTCGTCGGCGTGGTGCCTTCGACGGTGTTATACATGTTGCCGCCATTATCGGAGAAGAAGACGATGATCGTGTCGTCGGCCAGGGCGAGACGGTCGAGGGCGTCGAGCACGCCTCCCACGCTCTGGTCCAGGCTCCGGATCATGGCCGCCATGACGGGGCAGTCCTGTTTGCCGCGCGGGTCCGTTCTGGCGCGGTACGCCTCGACCAGCGCCTCCTTGGCCTGGAACGGCGCGTGGACGGCCCAGTGCCACAGGCACAGGAAGAACGGTTCGTCGCGGTGCTTCTCGATGTAGCCGACGGCCTCGGCCGTGGCGCGGTCGGTGATGTACTCGCCCTTTGGCCCGTCCGTGACGGTGCCCGTGCGGAAGCGATGCGGCGAGAAGTAACTGGGCGGGCCGGGATCCGGCGCGCCGTGAAACGAGAACTCGAAACCCTGCCGCTCCGGCCAGTACGTTTCGGTCAGGCCCAGGTGCCACTTGCCGACGAAGCCCGTGCGGTAGCCCGTGTCGCGGAGGGCCTCGGCAATCGTGTATTCCTCGGTGGGCAGGAAGCGGCGGCTGCGGGGGCAGATCATCTTGTGGTTGGGCGCGGCCCGGTCGGGCATGAGCGGCTCGTCGGGCTGCGGCGGCAGATGGCCGGCCGGCGTCGTGATCCCCAGCCGCGCCGGCCACTTGCCCGTCATGATGCTCGCCCGCGTCGGCGAGCACAGCGGGTTGGCGGCGTAAGCGTCGGTGAACCTCATGCCGCGCTCGGCCAGCCGAGCGATGTTCGGCGTCTCGTAGTACCGGCTGCCGTAGACCGCGGTGTCCATCCAGCCGAGGTCGTCGGCCAGGATGAAGAGGATGTTGGGCTTCCGCCGAGCGCCGCCGAGGGCCTGGCGCTGCGGCTGCCCGGCGCCAGCGGCACATCCGGGTCCGGCGCTGACGGCCGCGGCAGCCGCCAGGCCCAGGCGTTTCAGGAAGCCGCGGCGCGTGGACGCGGCACGGGGACGGCCGGCGGGTGTCATCGGGACCTCTCGCGTGTCCATCGGCGTCACCGTTTCTGCTTGGGGTCGTAGTCGCGACAGTCGGGCGGAATCACGGCGCCGACGGCCTTCCTCCAGGCGGCGAGGGCCTGGCGGAGTTCCTTTACCTTGTCGGTCTTGGCCCCGGCCAAGTTGTTCGATTCGCCGATGTCGTCGGCCAAGTTATAGAGTTCCACCTCGCCGGTATCGAAGAACTCGATGAGTTTCCAGTCGCCCTGGCGGATGGCGCCCGTCGACCGGCCGCCCAGGAAGTGCGCCTTGGCGAGTGGATAGTGCCAG
>JADHXV010000166.1 GCA_016782785.1 Planctomycetota bacterium
ACGTAGCAGATCGCCTCGTCGGCCGAGAACCGCCCGGCATCGAAGCACGCAAGCCCGAGTTCCAGGCTCTCGGCTGGCGTGAGGCGCTCTTCGCGGCCCCGCTTGGTGCCGTCACGCGCGATCAACTGCTGCAGCCGTGCCTCGGCCACAGGC
Source organism: Planctomycetota bacterium (assembly GCA_016782785.1). Classification (GTDB taxonomy): domain Bacteria; phylum Planctomycetota; class Phycisphaerae; order FEN-1346; family FEN-1346; genus BS750m-G62. The sequence continues at coordinate 154 of JADHXV010000166.1, forward strand.
CGCCGGGCGATGTGCTCCAGACGGTTGAATGCAGGGTTCATCGCAGCCTCCTTCACCTACTCCCTACTGATGTATCGTCCCCCTGCCTGCTCCCATTTCGCATTACTTAACAAGTACCGGTACCCCCCTTGGGCTACTCCGTTCCGTCTTCTGACACACGCCCCGGTGCAGTGCACGGGCCAATGTGCTCGCAGGACTTGACCATGGCGAGGATGCCTACGCGGACAGCCTCAGGTAGGTCCGGCCATGCACAGATGACGGCTTGCAGATCGGGGCCCTGCGGGTTAGAATCGGCGGAAACTGCACCGGATAGTGCACCGCGCTGGCCCGGGCGATGCTGTAAGTGCTTGTCTTTACGGGTGGTTAGGGCTTGAGGTTCGAGTCCTGTAACGCCCACTACGCGTGAATAGTCCTCGACCGCCGGCATGGTCCGCCACGACGGACGGAGCGAAGGCCGGCGAGAGACTCAGGAAAGGCACGAACATGCGAGAGATTCTGCGGCTGTTGGGGATAGGATTGGTGGCTGCGGGCCTGGCGGCCTCCGCCGCGGCGCAGGAACCGGCGGCCACGTCCCGCCCGATGAACGTGCTCCTGCTCGTGTCCGACGACTGCCGGGCGAGCATGGCCTGCTACGGCGAGCCCACCGTGACGCCCTGCATCGACCGCCTGGCCAGCCGGGGGCTGCGATTCGAGCAGGCCTACTGTCAGTACCCCCTGTGCAACCCCAGCCGCGCGTCCTTCCTGACGGGCATGCGGCCGGACACGACCGGGGCCTACGAGAACGCCACGCACTTCCGCACGAACATCCCCGACGTGGTCACGCTGCCGCAACTCTTCAAGAATAATGGATACTTCGTGGCGCGGGTCGGCAAACTGTATCATTACGGCGTGCCGAAGCAGATCGGCACGAACGGTATGGACGACCCGGTCTCGTGGGAGCAGGTCGTGAACCCGCGCGGGCGGGACTGCGACGACGAGGACAAGATTTACAGCATCATCGCCGGAGAAAAGGCCCGCGTGGCCGTCGGAACGGGCAACTACGGAGGGACGCTGTCCTGGCTGGCGGCCGACGGAACGGACGAGGAGCAGACGGACGGCAAGATCGCCCTGGAGGCCTGCCGGCTGCTGCGCGAGCACAAGGACAAGCCGTTCTTCCTGGCCGTGGGCTTCTTCCGCCCGCACACGCCGTACGTTTCGCCGAAGAAGTATTTCGACGTCTACCCGCCTCCGCTGCTTTCCCTGGCGCCGATTCCCCAGGGCGACCGCGAGGGCAAGCCCGCCGCCGCCCTGACCATCTTTCCGCCGCATTACGGCATGGACGAGCAGACGCAGCGCACGGTCAAGCAGGCGTACTACGCGTCGGTGAGTTTCATGGACGCCCAGTTCGGCGTGGTGCTGGCCGAACTCGAGCGCCTGGGCCTGGACCGGAACACGGTGGTGGTGTTCATCAGCGACCACGGCTACCACCTGGGCGAGCACGGGCAGTGGCAGAAGATGACGGTCTTCGAGGAGGCCTCGCGCGTGCCCATGATCATCGCCGCCCCGGGCATGAAGGCCGCCGGCAAGTCCACGCCGCGCCTCGCCGAACTCGTGGACGTGTACCCCACACTGGCTGACCTGTGCGGGCTGCCGGCCCCGAAGGAACTGGAAGGCACGAGCGTCCGCCCGCTGCTGGACGATCCCGAGCGCCCGTGGAAGAAGGGCGCGTTCACGCAGGTCATCCACGGGCGGCGTGGCGGCCGCGTGGACAAGAAGTCGGCCTCCGGCGGCAAGAGCATGGGCCGCAGCGTCCGTACGGAAAGGTACCGCTACACCGAGTGGAGCGAGGGGCAGGACGGCATCGAGTTGTACGACCACCAGACCGACCCGCAGGAGTGGCGGAACCTGGCCGACGACCCGAAGTCTGCGGGGATCCTGCGTGAGATGAAGGCCCTGCTGCATGGGGGCTGGCAGGCCGCCCGCCCGCAGTAGACCAGGCATCGCCGCACAAGGAGGATACGCATGCTGTCGAGACGCGCGTTTCTGAAGGCCGTCGGTGCCGGGATGGCCGGCGCGGCAGGCGCCGCCATCCTGCCGGGTCTGGGCCGTGCCGCCGCCGCCGGGAAGCCGCCCCCCAACATCCTCTTCTTCCTCGTCGATGACCAGCGGAACGACACGCTGGGGTGCGCGGGCCACCCCATCCTGAAGACGCCCCGCATCGACGGCCTGGCCGCCCGAGGCGTGCGGTTCCGCAACATGTTCGTGACCACGTCCATCTGCGCCGCCAGCCGAGCCTCGATCTTCACGGGCCTCTATGAGCGGACGCACCAGTTCACCTTCGGCACGCCGCCCATCCGGAAAGAGCAGACCGACGCCAGTTACCCGGTTCTGCTGCGCCGGGCCGGGTACCACACGGGTTTCATCGGCAAGTTCGGCGTGGGGACGGAGAAGGGCGCGCGGGAAGAGATGTTCGACTATTTCCAACCGCTGAACCGCAGCCCGTACTTCCACAAGCAGCCCGACGGGTCGCTGCGGCACGAAACGGAATTGTGCGGCGACCGGGCGATCGAGTTCCTTGGCGCCGTGCCCGAGGGCAAGCCGTTCTGCCTCTCCGTCAGTTTCAACGCCGTCCACGCCGAGGACTCCGACAAGCAGAACCAGTACCCTACGCCGAAAGCCGTCGACGGCATGTATGAGGATGTCGAGATTCCTCCGCCGCGCCTGGGCGACCCGGCCATCTTCGAGAGCCAGCCGGAGTTCCTGAAGAAGTCGATGAACCGCGACCGGTTCTTCTGGCGGTGGGACACGCCCGAGAAGTACCAGAAGAACATGCGGGCGTACTTCCGGATGATCAGCGGCGTGGACCGCGTCATCGGCCGCGTCCTCGACGCCCTCCAGCAGGCCGGCCTGGCCGACGACACCGTCGTCATCTACACGGGCGACAACGGCTATTATATGGGCGACCGGGGCTTCGCCGGCAAGTGGTCGCACTACGAGCAGTCGCTGCGCGTGCCGCTCATCATCTACGACCCGCGGCTGCCCGAGGGGCAGCGAGGCCGGGTGGTGGACCCCATGTGCCTGAACATCGACCTGCCCGCCACGATGCTCGACGTGGCCGGCGTGCCCGTGCCGGCGTCGTACGGCGGTCGGAGCCTCGCGCCCATCGTCGAAGGCCCGGCGCCCGGCGGCTGGCGGACCGACTTCTTCTGCGAGCACCTCTTCGACAACAAGTCCATCCCCAAGTGGGAGGGCGTGCGCGGCGAGCGGTACGTCTACGCCCGGTACTTCCAGCAAGAGCCCGTGTACGAGTTTTTGCACGACCTCCAGACCGACCCGGACCAGTTGAAGAACTTCGTCGCCGACCCGGCCTGCGCCGACGTACTGGCGAAGATGCGCCGCCGGTGCGACGAACTCCGCGACGCCTACGGCGGCCCGTACGCGCCGCGCAAACGGGCGGTGCCGAAGAAGTAGCGCGGCCCCGTGCGGGCGGCGCGGCATCGCACATTGAGCCGCCGGACTTGTCCGGAGCGTTGCCAGCGCGGCCCGTAGGGGCCGCGCGAGAACGCGAATCAAGAGCCGGCAGAAGGAGCACCCGATGGACCGACGCACCGCACACGCCGCGCTGGTTGCGGCATCCGCGATTCTCGCGGCAACGGCCCTCGCGGCCGCCACGTTCCTGGCGCCCGCGGCCGGCGCCGGCGAGCCCGAGGACGGCTGGACCCGCTACCGCGGCCCGAACGGGCAGGGGGTCGGCAAAGCCGAGGGGCTGCCCGTCACGTGGACCGACGGCGATTACCTCTGGAAGGTCGAGTTGAAGGGCGGCGGCCATTCGTCGCCCGTCGTCTGGGGCGACCGCGTCTTCATCACCAGCGCCGACCAGAAGACTGCCACGCGGCACATCGAGTGCTTCAAGGCGTCCGACGGCTCGCACCTGTGGACGAAGACCTACGCGGGCACGCCGTGCAAGCAGAACTCGCTGAATGCCTACGCCGCCCCGACGCCGGCGCTGGACGCCCGTCGGCTATACCTGACGTGGGCCACGCCGCAGCAGTTCATCGTGGTGGCGGTCACGCACGACGGCAAGGAGGCGTGGCGGCGCGACCTCGGTCCGTGGCAGAGCCAGCACGGGTACTGCGGGTCGCCGGTCGTTTTCGAGGACATGGTGATCCTGGCAAACGACCAACTGGGGCCGAGTTCGACCGTGGCCCTCGACGCCGCCACCGGCGCCGTCCGCTGGCAGACCAAGCGCGAGAGCGGCAAGGCGGCCTACTCGGTGCCGTGCATCTTCCGGCCGCCGAGCGGGCCGCCGCAACTCATCCTGACGAGCACCGCCAACGGCATGACGGGCCTCGACCCCGCCACGGGCCGGGTCCTGTGGGAGGTCCGCGACGCCATGCCCGAGCGGGTGGTCAGTTGCCCGGTCATCGCCGACGGCCTGGTGTTCGGCACCTGCGGGACGGGCGGCAAGGGCCGGCACGTCATCGCCGTCCGTGTGCCCGCCGATGGCCAGGCGAAGGCCGAGGTGGCGTGGACGGTGACCGACGACGCCCCCTACGTGCCGGCCGGCGTGGTCAAGGACGGCCTGGCGTTTCTCTGGACCGAGAACGGGGCGGTCTCGTGCATCCGGACGGCCACGGGCGAACGCGTCTGGAGCGAGCGGCTGGGCGGCAAGTTCTACGCGTCGCCGATCCTGGTCGGCGACCGGCTGTACATGGTATCGACCAAGGGCGAGGTCATCATCCTTCGGGCGGGCGAGGCATTCGAGCGGCTCGGGCAGGCCGACCTGGGCGAGAAGAGCCAGGCCACCCCCGCCGTGGCGGGCGGCCGCATGTTCCTCCGCACCTGGTCGCACCTGATGGCCTTGGGGGCGAAGTAGGGCGGGCGCGGGCGCTCGTTGAGGAATGTCATTCTGAGGCCCGCGTGCGGGCCGAAGAATCTCGCCGTTTTCTGTGCCGTTCCGCCAATCGAACAGCGAGATTCTTCGCTCGCTGCGCTCGCTCAGAATGACATCGCTTGGCGCTCGCTGCGCTCCCTCAGAATGACATCGCTCGGCACTCGTGCGTCGCTCGCGGCCCGTACGCGCCGCCGCGGAAGGCGCTCCGCCCGGTCAGCGCCGCACCTCCACCTCCAGGCCGTCGTACGCCAGCCGGATGCCGCCGGGGACCTCGCAGCACGCGGGCAGGGCGGCCTCGGTCTCGGCGTGGTCCAGGTCGTGCGTCATGTGGATGAGCCACGCACGCCGCGGTGCGAGTTGCCGAATCATCTCCACGGCCTCGGCCACCGTGAAGTGCGTCGGGTGGGGCCTGTGCCGCAGGCCGTCCAGGAAGAGCACGTCCAGGTCCCGCAGGCGGTCCATCGAGTCGGGCGGGATGCCGCAGCAGTCCGGGCACCACGCCAGCCGCGCCCCGTCCGGCGCGTCGATCCGCACCGCCGTCGCCGGCAGCAGGCCGTGCTCGACCGTCACGGGCGTGAGCGTGTGGCCGGCAACCTCGACCGGCCCCGTCCACGAGTGCCAGTGCACCACGGGGATGCCATAGCCGACCCAGCCGCCGTCGGTGATGGCGTATTCGAACAGGCGATGAAGGCGTCCCATCGTCGCCGGGGCCGCGTACACGGGAATCGGCCGGGCCGCCAGTTCCGCGAAGCGCCGCAACTCGTCGAAGCCCATGACGTGGTCGGCGTGACTGTGGGTGAAGGCGACGGCGTCGACGCGGTCGAGGCCGCGGGCCAGGGCCTGGAGCCGCAGTTCCGGCGACGTGTCAATCAGGACCGTGGCGTCGCCCAGGCGGACGGCGGCGCTGGTGCGCAGGCGGCGGTTGCGCGGGTCGCGGCTGGTGCAGACCGGGCAGGCGCACCCGATCATCGGCACGCCGTGGCTGGTGCCCGAGCCCAGGACCGTCAGCCGCACGGGTCACCCGCCTTCCGTCTCGTCGGCTTCCTTGAGGTCGTCGGGCAGGTTCTCGGTGTGGCGGCACTTCGGGTAGGCCGAGCAGCCGAGGAACTTGCCGCGGCGTCCGGAGCGGATGACGAGGGCGGCGCCGCAGTCGGGGCACTCGCGATCGGTGGTGACGGGTTTGGGCCGAGCCCGCGGCGAGCCCGCGGCGCCTTTCGCACCACCGGACGACTTGCCGGCGCCCTTCGCCTTGCGGTCGCCGGGCATCGGCTTCGTGCTGCGGCATTTGGGGTAGGCGGAGCAGCCGAGGAAGGGGCCCCGCGGGCCGCGCTTGACGACCATGGGCGACCCGCACTTCTCGCACACCTCGTCGGTGGTCTCGGGTTTGACGGGGTTGCCCTCGGCGTCGCACGGGAGTGTGTTGCGGCACTTGGGGTAGTTGGCGCAGCCGAGGAACGGTTCGCCTCGGCGGTTGGTCCGGAGGACCATCTGGCCGCCGCACTTCTCGCACGTGTGCTCGGTGGGCTGCGGGGCGGGGCGTTCGTCGGCTTCCAGCGGCCGGGTGTATTTGCAGTCGGGGTACTTCTGGCACCCCAGGAACGGCCCGCTCTTGGAGTAGCGTTTGACGAGCGGCCCGCCGCAGTCGGGGCAGGGGCCGGCGTCCTCGACGGGTTGATGCTTGGTGCTTTCCATGGCGTCGCGTGCCCTTTCGAGCGATTCCGAGAAGGGTTCCCAGAACTCCCGGACGACCTTGAGCCAGTCCATGCGGGCGGCCTCGACCTCGTCGAGTTCCTCCTCCATGTGGCTGGTGAACGCGTAGTCCATGACCTTGGGGAA
>JADHXV010000167.1 GCA_016782785.1 Planctomycetota bacterium
CTCGCCGACCGCGCCGCCACGAGCAGCGACGGGCCCGTCACGCTGGAGGGCACCGCGTACCGCGGCAAGCACACGGCCATGGATTACAGCGGCGTCATCGGCGGCGAGCCGGCCGGCATCGCCATCCTCGACCATCCGAAGAACCTGAACGCCCCCTCGCCGTGGTACGTCATCATCGGCAAACCGATGAGTTACTTCAGCCCGGCCGTGCTCTGCTACGGGCCGCACACGCTCGCGGCGGGCGACTCGCTGACGCTGCGGTACCGCGTCTTCGTGCATCCCGGCCGCTGGGATGCCGACCGGCTGAAGCAGGAGGTCGCCCGCTTCGCGCGGTGAGGATGGGGCGCGGGCTAGGCGTCGTCGGGCGCCGCCTCCGGCCCGGCGTCGCCCGTGTCCGGCAGGTCCAGGAGACGCACGTCTTCCAGGTCCACCTCCCGGCCGGCGGCACGTTTCGAGGCGATCAGGTCCTCGCGCGACAGGACGAAAAATGTCTGCCCCTGGTACGACACGGTCTCGCGCCGCGCCCAAGCGTCCTGGAACACAAGACCCGGCGTGGATGTCTGCACGTCGATTCGGACGCGGTCCTCGAAGACCGTGATCTCGTTCGTGAGCACCTCCTCGGCGGTGGTGAGCGCGGCGGTGCCGAGCCCGGCATCTTCGAGCGCCTCCAGCAGGCGTGCGGCATTGTCGGGCGTGGCCTCGATCAGGATGTCGAGGTCGAACGTGGCCCGCGGCACGCCGTGCAGCACCGACGCGATGCCGCCGATGACCACGTACCGCACGTCATGGCGCGCGAAGGACCTGAACACGTCCTGAAGACGGTTGAGCATGCGGGCGCTCCTGGAGGGAGGGGTTCACCGACAGCGCCAGGTCCGTGAAGGCGCAGAACAGGTCCATCCGGTCGGCGAGCGGCAGCGAACGGAACCATCGGACCTTCGCCTCGATGGTTTCCCTGCTGCGGTCGTGCGATACGGAACCTTGCCTTGCCATGCGTGTTAGTATCCCATACGCGGGCCGACGCTTCAAGCGTCGGGGGCCCAGCGGCGCGCGGTGCTGACCACGGCCGGACAAGGCCGGCCGTGGCACCTGTCGAGCACGGCCGGACCCATACGGGTCCTTATCGAACAAGGATAAGACCGGCCGTGCCACCCGCCGCCCTTGCTCTGACCCGCCGGGCGAAGGGGCGTACAGTTCCGCGCTCCCCACGAACACACGGAGATAACCGATGACCCGACGGCTTCTGGCAGTGATGGCGTGCACGGCGGCAATCGCCGCAGCGTGTGCGGCAGCGGGCACGGCCGCGGCAGCGCCGGGCGTCCCGGCGGACGACAAGACCGCCGACACAACGGCCGGCGCCCCGGCAGACGGCAAGACCGCCGCCCCGGCCGACCCCTTCCCGGTCACCGCCCCGCCCGCCTCGATGAACCTCCCGGACTTCTACACCAAGCACGTGAGCGCCGGCGGCTACCCCATCGTCGGCTCGGCCAAGGTCAGCGACTACGCCCTGAAGGAGGCGGCGTACCTGGTGAACATGATGCTGGCGAAGCGGCCGGACGTCCGGGAGGCCATGATCGCGAGCGGCAGCCGCGTGGTCGTCATGGCCTGGTGCGAGTTCACCACCGACGTGCCCGAGCACGCCCGCCTCGAGCCCAAGGCGTGGTGGAACGTGCGGGCCCGCGGCCTGGGCGGCTCGGCCACCGACCCCGTCTGTTCGTGCGCCGAGGAAAACCTCCTGGCCTACCCCGAGGACCCGTACTCCACTGAATGTATCCTTATCCATGAGTTTGCCCACAACATGCACCTGAGGGGCCTCGTGAACGTGGACCCCACGTTCGACCGGCGCCTCAAGGAGGCCTGGCAGCGGGCCGTCGCCCGAGGCCTCTGGGCCGGCAAGTACGCCTCCGTCAACCACCACGAGTACTGGGCCGAGGGCGTCCAGTCGTACTTCAACAACAACCGCGAGCCCGACCACGACCACAACCACGTCAACACCCGCAAGGAACTCCGCGAGTACGACCCCGCCCTGGCGAAACTGTGCGAGGAGGTTTTTGGCGACACCGAACTCGTCTACACCAAACCCGCGACGCGCCTGGCGGGCCACCTGGCCGGCTACGACCCGTCGACGGCGCCCACGTTCCGCTTTCCGCCGGGCGGCAAAGAGATTCAGGCCGAGATCAAGGCGAAGGCCCGCAACCGCCTCCAGAGCAACGACGACCGCCCGCCCGGCATCGAGCACGAGGCACGCGACCTGGAGGGCTGGACCGTCCAAGTCGACAAGCGGCTGCTCGAGGGCGAGCACGCCGACCTGGGCGCCCGGGCCCTGAGGGTCCTGGCGAATCATCTCTATGAGATTGCGCGAATCCTGCCCGACGACCGCGCGGCTCACCTGCGCCGGGTGGCCATCTGGCTGGACCTCGACCACGCCCTGGATCGCCTCCAGTACCATCCCGACGCCGGCTGGCTGCGCGATCACGGCTACGACACGCGGATGGCCAAGGCCGTCCACATCCCGCAGGTCCGGCAGTACCTGCAAGTGGTCCGCCCGGGCAGCCAGCCGTTCGCGGTGCTGCACGAACTGGCCCACGCGTACCACGACCAGGTGCTGGGGTGGAACTATCCGCCCATCGTCGAGGTGTACAAGAAGGCGGTCGCGAGCAAGCGGTACGAGTCGGTCCTGCGCTGCCGCGGCCGCATGTCGCGCCATTACGCCCTGGAGAACGCCAAGGAGTTCTTCGCCGAGATGACCGAGGCGTTCCTGGGCACGAACGATTACTGGCCGTTCGTCCAGCGCGAAGTGCTGGAGGCCGACCCCGAGACACACCGCCTGCTGGAATCAATCTGGCTGAAGGGCGAGGCCCCTACGCCCAAGGAACCACAACAATGATGAATGACGAATGTCCAATGATGCAGGACGAAGCCCCGTAGGCCGGGACGAAGTCCCGGCGATCCATCTATGGATTGCCGCGGCTGCGCCGCGGCCTGCATGGTAGCCGAGACGCGTGGCCCGGCCGGCTTGTCCGGCCGGGGGGCCGGTGCGTGCCGGGCGAAGACGCGTAAGCAGTCTACTCCGCCTTCGCCCGGATGTCGTACGCGAATACGTTCCGGTCCTGCCGAAGGTACAGCCGCCCGCCGCACACCACCGGATGGGCCAGCGACTGGTCCTTGCCCTCCATGGGGATGCGGAACTCGCTGGCGACCTCGGCCCCGTTCGGGTCGGCCCGGATGAGCATCGCGCGGCCCTCCTGGTCGATGCCGTAGAACCGCCCCTCGGCCCACGTGAGCGACGGCTTGCCGATGCCCTCGACGCGGTAGACGGTCCGGCCGGTGGCGAACTCGACGCACATCAGGCCCTTGCTGTACAGCCGGCAGCCGCAGCCGTAGAGGTGCCCGCCCAAGAGCAGGACGCCGCCGTGACAGTTGTCGAACGCCTCGCTGAACCAGACCTCGCGGGCGGCGTCGCTGGCGGGACTTATCTCGATAACCCGCGCGCCCGCCTTGTGCCCGCTGGCCACGAACACCCGCCCCGCGTGGACCACCGGCCGGTCCACGTTCTGGTTGTACCGGTTCGGATGCGGGTGCGACCAGAGCAGCCGGCCGGTCCGCACGTCGACACCCACGACCGTCGCGCGCAGCAGCGTGATGAATTGCCGCACGCCCCCGTGCGTTACCACGATGGGCGAGCCGTAGGCCACGCCGTCCGGGATGGTCGTGTTCGCCCAGGCGGTCCGGCCGGTGGCCCGGTCGAGCGCGACGATGCGACCGCGGTCGCCGCCCGGGGCACACAGGACCAGGTTGTCCTCCACGAGGACGTTCTCGGCCAGGCCCCACGTGCCGGGCCGCGCGCCGAAGACCTGCGCCGTGTCGACGGCCCAGAGTTCCTTGCCCGTCCTGGCCTCGAAGGCGGCCAGGCGGCCCATCGGCCCCATGTGATACAGGGTGCCATCGACATGCGTGGGCGTGGCCCGCGCGCCCGGCGTCGAGCCGCGCCAACTCGGGCCGTTCGCGGTCTTCCAGAGGAGCCGGCCCTGGAGGTCGAGCGCGATGACGTACTCGTCGGCCCCGAAATCGCCGGAGGTATAGATCCGCCCGCCGGCCACCGACACGCCGGCGTACCCCCGGCCGGCGTCGGCGAAGGTCCAGGCCAGGGGCGGCCCGCCCTCGGGCCACTGCGCGAGCAGGCCCGTTTCGGTGGACATGTTGTCGCGGCCGGGCCCGTGGAACTGCGGCCAGAAGCCGCCCTTATCCTCGGCCGGCGGCGCGGCAGCGGAGCCGCCGCCCGCGCCGGCATCCCCGGCGCCGGCGCGAGCAGCGGCGGCGGCCGCCAGACCGACCGCGGCGGCGAACACCAAAGCCATGGTTAGGCACGCGGCGGACACCCTCTTGTATCGAGGCATTCTCATTCCCTGCTCCCTTCGAGGCGTGCCTGCCGACGCGCCGGGCAAGCCCGGCGGCTAAATGTGGCTGGCCCCTGGTCGCCCCCTGCGGGGGATGACCATGCCACCCGCCCTCACGCACTGGCGGGCAAGCCGCCAGTGGCACCCACGGCGCCGGTCAGCCGCCGAACTTCAGTTCCAGCCGCTCCGCGCCCGGCCAGCCTTCGAAGGTCTTCGATGCGGTCTCGCCGCGCGGCAGCGGCGCGTGAAGGACCACCGCCTTGACCGGCCGGCGGGCCTGGAGCGTCGGTTCGACGACCAGCCGCCGGCCGTCGGCGTCCAGTTTCGCCGTCAGGCTGAGCGGCCCGAACGTCGTCGGCAGGTTCCGGACCGTCAGCCCGCGGGCCAGCCACTCCCGCGGCACGCACGGCAGCAGGTGGAGCGTGTCGCCGTCCTCGCGGACGAGCATGTCGCGCAGGAGCAGGACGTATCCCGCGGCGGCGGCGGCCGACGGCATCGGCCCGACGGCCCGGCGCTGCGCCACGTCGACCTGCTCGGCCAGCGCGCCGGCGGCCGAGGCGCAGTTCGCCACGCCCGCCAGCACCCGCGCGGCCGGCTCCGCCTGATCCAGCGCCGCGCGGGCCATGCCGAAGCGGCACGCCAGCGGCAGGTCGACGAGCGGCGAGCCGCCGTCCAGGCCGCCCGGCAGCCCCTCGGTGCTCCGGCTATCCACATAGGAAAACGTGGCTGACACAAGTTTCGCCGACGCCGCCTCCGTCCGCAGGGGGACCACGGCGGCCACGGCCGGCGCGAACGCCCACCGGCCGGTCTCGCCCGCCGCGGCCGGCAGGCAGCCGGCGGCCGGGCCGGTGACCCGGCTCTCGGCCAGCGTGGCCCGGACCGCGCGGACGTACGCCTCAAGCCGGTCCTCCATCCAGAGGAAATCGTTCGGCCGCTCGAGCGCCCGGGCCGCCCGCGTGACCGACCGGATGCCCGTCATCGCCCAGAAGTCGCGGCCCAACCAGTAATCGGCCGGCTGACCGCGGTACGGCGACGGCGGGAGGATGCCGTGCTCCAGCCAGAGCAGCGCGTGCGTGGACCACGTGGTCAGGTCACACGCGGCGAGCAGGGCCTCGGCGGCCCGCCGCATGGGCGTGAAATGGGCCGCGAGCCACGTCTTGTCGCATGTCAATTCGTAGTGCGTCGCGAGCGCCCAGAGCGCCTGCCCGGTGGCGACCCACGGGTCGTCGCCGTGCCAGAGATGGTCGCCGGCCTGCCGGGCCACGAGGTCCTCCAGGACGGCGGCGGCCTCGGCATGGAGGCCCATGCGGTCGAGGGCGACGGCCCCGAGCGCGGCCGCTTCGGGCGACCCGGACGGACGGAACGGCCCGGCCGCCAGCGGCGTCCGCGGCCCGCTCCCCTGCCGGAGCATCAGCAGGTTCGCCACCGACGCGTAGAGGAGATCCGTGGGTGCAGCGTCGGAGACCGCCACCGCCGACGCCCGGCCGAGGGCGTCCCGCCAGCCCTTCTCGGCGGCGACCAGCAGGTCGGCCGGCTCGAGCGACGCCACCGCCTGGACCTGGGCCACCTTCACGGCGCCGAGCGGCAGTTTGAGCCACAGCGTGGCCGAGCCGTTCGGTTCCAGCGGCACGCGGTAATCCAGGACGGCCGGGCCGGGCGCCTCGACCTGGCCGCCGCAGTCCACGTAGCACGCGGCCAGGCGGCTGGCCTTGCCGGAGGCGATGTCGTCGGGCGCGAGGGCCGCCGCCGCGTCCGCCTCGAACAGCCAGAGCACGTTGACGATGGAGTTCTGGTCCGGCGACTTCGGGTTGGCGACGGAGGTCACCGTAATCCACCCGTCGCCGTCGGCGTCGGTCGCGGGGAACGTGAGGACGAACGGCACGTGCGGGGCGTGCGGCTTGGCGACGGGGTCCACGGTGGCGACCTTGCGGCCTTCGATGAGGAGGTCGACGATGCGCTGGCCGGTCTCCCGCCAGTGGCTCTCGCACAGGCCGACGGCCACCACGTAGCGTTTGCCCTTCTCGGCCTGGAGGTGATAGGTGGCGGGCTCGGAGAAGCCGGCGACGATGTTCCGGAACGCGGCGTCGCACGGCCGGTTGGGCTTGGCCCAGCCGGGCAGCGGGCGGCCGCCCTCGCGGCGGAAGACGCTCCGCTTCGGTTCCTCGGCGGCGATGGCCTCGCCGCGGCCGTCGGCGGCTTCGAGAACGGCCGCGACCTGGCCGCCGCGACGAAAGCCGAGCAGGCCGCCGGGCAGCCCCGCCTGGGCCTGGTCCATCTCGAACCGCAGGACCGGGGCCGCGGCCTCGCCGGTCTTGTTGCGGAGGACCACCCGCAGGCACGCGGTGATCGGCGAGGCGGCGACGAACGCCGTCGTCTCCATCGCCAGGCGGTCGCCGTCGCGCGTCGTCATGAC
>JADHXV010000168.1 GCA_016782785.1 Planctomycetota bacterium
GCCCGGGCGGCATACCCGGGCGGCGGGATCACTACTACTTGTTCTTGTCGTCCGGCTTGGTGTTTCCGCCATCCATGCCGAAGAACTCAAGGGCCTCTTTCTTCGCCTTCAGTTGGCGGATGCGGTGTTCGAGTTGTTCGGGCCAGAACTTCTGGTCGAACTTTGCCTTGATCTCTTCCAGGGCGGCCAACGCCTCGGCGAACTTCTCCTTCTGTTCGAGGTCGGCGGCCTTGGTCATGAGGTCGGCCACGGCCTTGGCGCCCGCCTCGGGCGAGGGCTCGGGACCCGGGCCGACCGGCTCGGGCGGCTTCGAGGCGGCGGCAATCTGCGTCTTCAGGTCGCCGACGACCTTGGCGAGGTCGATCGTCTGCGACACCAGGGCCGTGTCGAACTCCTTGCCGATGGCCTCGTAAGCAGCCAGCGCCTCGGGCAGTTTGTTTTCGAGCCGCAACTGGACGGCCTGGGCCAGGCGGGTGGCCAGTTCCTTGCGGCGCTGGGCCTCGGCGGCCTTGGTCTGGGCAGCCAGGATGGTCTTCTCCATGTTCTCGACGCCCACGCCCAGCGACGCCAGCAGCGACCGGTCATCCTTGCCGATGTTGCGGAGGACGGCCAAGGCGTCGTCGTAGCGGCCCTGCGAAGAGAGGTCGTCGGCGGTCTGGAGGCGGTCGCGCAGTTGCTGGAGCCGGGCCTGGCGTTCCTCTTCGGGCTTCTTGCGGATGGTTTCGACCCGCTGCAGCCACGACGTGTCGCCGGTCCTGGCGATGATGTCCTCGTAGATGGCGATGGCGGTCTCGTAGTCCTTTTCCTGCTCGGCCTGGTCGGCCTCGGCCAGCCGGGCCTGGAGCCAGTCGGGGTCGGGCGTGGACGGCGGCGGGTGCTGGGGCGGATTCTCCGGCGGCACCGTGGTGCCCCCTCCGAACACCGAGCGCAGCGTATCGTGCAGCGGGAAACCCGGCACCGCGAACGCCAGCACGAGGAGGACCGGAATCAAAGTCACCCACGTCAGGACGAGGACGATCCAGAGTTTCGGCCGGCCCCGCGGCGGCGCCGGGACCACCCGCGACGGCCGCTCGGACGTCGACTCGGCCAAAGCGGCGACGGCCTGGGCGGCCGCCGTCGTCTTCGGCTCAGGACGGGGCGCTGGCCCGCGCGACGGCGCCGGACGGGCGGCGGCGGCCGGGGACGGTCGCGGCGGCGCGGCGGTCTCGCGGTCGCCCCGAGCGGCCTCCGCCAGACGCTCTTCCATCTGGTACGACGCCTTGTGAAGCGGGTCCTTGATCTCGTCGGGCGTGGCGCCCGGCCGGGCCTCGGCCGGACGCTCGTTCATGTTCAACTGACACTGGTCGCAGTAGGTGTCTTCGGGCTTGGCCTCGGCGAAACAGTGCGGGCACACGCCCAGGTACTTGGCCAGGCGGGGGGCCGCGGCGGCGTACGTCCAGTCGTAGTGCGTCGTCGGGCCGCGGACGACCGAGTCGCGTTTGATGCGGCCCTTCTCGATCATCTTGATGAGCGTCTCGAACGTGACGCCCCGGCCGCTGGGGTTCCGCGAATCCAGGTAGGACCAGTCGCCGATGACCTCGCGGGAGGCCTTGCGGACGGCAAAGGAGTAGGAGGTTCGGCAATGGGGGCACCGGTCGGCGATCCGGTCAATGACTTGGCCGCAGTAGACGCACGGCGCCTGCGGGCCCAGGTAGGCCGGCTGGTCGGAGGCTGCGCCGTTGGGTTCGCCCATGTAACTGCCTGCCTGTCGGGGATTTACGGTCTCGCGGGTGAGGCGGGGTCTCCCTTGCTCCCCGACGTCGCTGATTATAAGGCCCGCGGCGGCGGGTGTCAATCGGCCTGTCCGGAGCGCATCGGCGATTCGGCCGCCCCCATTTGATTTTTTTTGCCCCCTTTTTTTGCCTTTTGAAGAAAATGCGGTATAATGGTGCGGGTGTTAAGGGGGTTGGGTCGCGGCAAAGGTCTGTATCCACCTTCTGCTGTACCCCAACCGTACAACGTATAGTCCGCAATGGGAGCCGGAACGGTTTGCGCTTGGCGTATGCCAAGCGGCCATGACGGTGCGGGCGTACGTTAACTGAGGGGTTGTGTGGCTACTCGAGGGAGGAACGTTATGAAGCGCGCATGCCTGGGGATTCTCTGTGCCGGTTTCGCGGTCCTGGTGCTGACGGCGGTTACGCAGGCCGCCCTCATCACCCCCATCCACGATGACCCGTTCGACCCGCGGACACAGGACTACGAAACCTACTTCACCAACTACGGGTACGGGGCCCTGGCGGGCTACCAACTGACGTGGGACCCCGCTACCAGCCACTTCGCGCCCAATGACCCGAACTGGCGACCGGCGGCCGCGCCCCAGTATGGCCAGAACCCGCCTGACCTGGACTTCAAAACGATCGGCGGCGGCGGTGGCGGCGGCGGCGGCGGCAGCGGCACCAACGCCAGCCTCCAGACCTTTACGCTCGGCAACAAGAAGGGCGGCGCCTGGAGCATGGACTTCTCGATCCTCCTTTTCGACCCGCTCTTCAACGGCACCGAGGTCAACGTCTACCTGATCGGCGAAGACCCCAACGACCCGACCAATGCCCAAAACGCCACCTTCGGCCAGGCCGTTGTCCAGGCCGGCCGGATAGTCACCTTCAACATCGATGGCGCTGCCGGCGAGCTTGTCACCGTCTACATCGAGGCCATGGGCGCGGCGAGTTACGCGGCCGGCTTCTTCATGAACGACGGCAACTTCGCCGCCGTCGTGCCCGAGCCCATGACGCTCGGCCTGCTGGCCCTGGGCGCGGTCGGCCTGGTGGCCCGGCGGCGCCGCCGGTAACGCTCCCTCCCTTTTGGCCATAGCGTTTCAAGGGCGACCGATTCGGTCGGTCGCCCTTTCTCTGCGCGCACGGCCCCTGCCCGACCGGGCACACATCCTGCGCGGCCCGTACGGGCCGCGCGGGAATTCGCAACCGTGCGCCTGCCGGGCCGGCCGGGCGCGCTACGAGGACGCTTGCCCGCCCCCGCCCGCCGCGGTACCATACCCCCGCCTATCAGCCAAGGAGGAGCCATGAGCCAGGACCGACACGGCATCGCCGGGGCGGGGAACTGGATCATCGACCATCTCTTCATCTGTGACCGATGGCCGAGGGAGGAAACCCTCTCGAACATCCTCGACGAAGACCGCGGCACGGGCGGGGCGCCGTACAACTGCCTGCTCGACATCGCCCGGTTCGGGCCCCCCGACGGCGGCAAGCCCATCCCGCTCGAGGCCGTCGGCCTGACGGGCGACGACGCCGACGGCGAGTATATCCGCAACGACTGCGCGGCCCATCACATCGACGCCGCCGCCCTCCGCAAGATTGACCAGGCCCCCACCTCGTACACCAACGTCATGGTCGTCCAGGCCACCGGCCGGCGGACCTTCTTCCACAACCGCGGGGCCAACGCTCTGTTCGGGCCCGAACACGTGCCCGTCGAGACCATCCGGGCCCGCCTGGTCCACGTGGGGTACCTCCTGCTGCTGGACCGCATGGACGAGCCGGACGAGGAGTTCGGCACGGTGGCGGCCCGGCTGCTGGCGCGGTTCCAGGAGGCCGGCATCGAGACCAGCATCGACGCGGTCAGCGAGGACAGCGACCGCTTCCCGAAGATCGTCCGGCCCGCCCTCAAGCACACCGACTACGCCATCCTGAACGAACTGGAAGCCGGGCGGACCACCGGCCACGACCTCAAGCCCGCCGGCCGGCCCGACCCGAAGGCCATCCGGGCTTCGGCCCAGGACCTGCTGGACCTGGGCGTCCGGCGGCTCGTCTGCATCCACATGCCCGAGGGCGGGTACGTCCGCACCAAGGACGGCCAGGAGGTGTGGCAACCATCGCTCCAACTTCCCGACGGCTACATCAAGGGGGCCGCCGGCGCCGGCGACGCCTTCTGCGCCGGCATGCTCTACGGCATCCACGAGCGGTGGGACCTGGACCGTAGCCTTCGGCTGGCGGTTTCGGCGGCCGCCAAGAGCCTCTCCCGGCCCGGCTGCACCGAGGCGTGCACGAACCTGGCCGATACCCTCGCCCTGGCCGACCAGTTCGGCTATCAGAAGGCGGTGATGTAGGCACATGCCCAGCCTCTGGGGCAATCTTGGCTCGAGCATCGGGAGTGTCAGCATTATTGTTGACCTTGTGGCGTAAGCAGAATACTCTCGTTGAGGGATGGCGGCCACACTGCCGCAAGAAGCCTGCCAAGACGCATGACGCTCCCGCAAGGGGCAAGAGCGATGATTGAATCACTGCACATCCGCGGATACCGCTGTTTCTCGGAATTCGCCCTCGAAGGCCTGCAGCGTGTGAATCTGCTCTTGGGCAAGAACAATTGCGGCAAGACAGCTCTGCTTGAGGCAATTGAGTTGCTAACTTCATTCGGAAGGGAAGCGCAAAGCATATCATACGCGCTGCGAAGACGAGGGGAGACATTCCCAGAGGACACCGAAATCCGCCGCGGGCCCGAGTTCGAAGTAGGGCACCTTTTTTCAGGCCATGATATCGGGGTTGGCTCCGCTTTCGAAGTAATGGCTGGCCCTTACAAGATGACCCTACGCTGCGACGTAATAAGGCGAGAACCAGAAGAACCTTGGCTGTTCCATCAACAAGGCATTGAAGAGGCGATCTTCGAGTGGCCGATGGCGCTCCGTCTGTCCACAAGTGCCTCCGCTGAACGGACGGCAATTCCCTTAACCCCTCGCGGCGGCATCACGTACGACGCTTTGCGTTCCAGCATAAGGCTAAGTGGGCCTGAAGACCAACCGCGTACAACCCTCATAACAAGTGACTCTTTATCGTCTTCAGCAGTGGAAGCCTTTTGGAAGGAGGTGGCTCTCTACCCAGAGGAAGGTTTAGTCTTGGATGCTGTGAGGATACTGGAGCCAAATGTTGAGCGGATCGCCTATGTTGGGGCACCTCGTCGTTTCGGAAACGGTGGGCGAGGTGGTATGGCTGTCAAGTGCCGAGGTTCGGGAAAGCGCATACCTATTGGCAGCATGGGTGATGGAGCATGGCGTATGCTGGCGATGGCGCTAGCACTTGTTAGATGCCGCGGCGGAGTTCTGCTCATCGATGAGATAGATACGGGGTTGCACTTCACCACTTTGGCTAGCATGTGGCACATGATTCTGGAGGCCTCTTCGCGCCTCAACGTCCAGGTCTTTGCCACTACCCACAGTCAGGATTGCCTGCTCAGCCTATCTTCCGCCTGCCATCACAGACCGCCGCGTGAAGTGAGTGTCCATCGTATAGAGGCGGGCAAACCCCACTCAACTCCGTTCACGGAAAGAGAACTGTGGATGGCTGCCAAGCGTGGCATCGAGATGCGATGAACACAATATCCCCTCACCCTAAGAAGCTCCTGGTCGAAGGCAAAGACGACGTTTACGCCATAGCAGGACTCATGCGGCATCACGTTGCGTGGGGCACCGACAAAGCATCCTGGCCGGTCGAGATAGTGGCAGAGGGCAGCGATGATCAGATTCTTGAGCCTGGACTCATAGCCCTGTACGCAAAAGAACGAGACATACAGGCGATTGGCGTGGTCGTTGATGCAAATGATGATTTCCCATCTAAGTGGCAGCGCGTGAGGAATCGCCTGTTAGAGGTGGACGCGTCAATACCCAGCGACATGCCTATGCACGGACTTGTCCAGGTGCCCCACGAAGGGCCTCGCCTTGGAGCTTGGATCATGCCTGATAACAGAAGCAGAGGCATGCTTGAAACGTTCCTTGCATTCTTGGTCTCTTCCGAGAGCACAAGCTTGTGGCAGCACGCACAGGCCTCCGTGGCAAACGCACAAACACACCACGCCCCTTTTAGGGTGGCGCACAAGGACAAGGCGGAGATTCACACTTACCTGGCTTGGCAGGATCCACCGGGTGACCCGCTGGGTCTTGCGCTCACGAGAAAGTGTTTGCGCCCGGACGTTCCGTGTGCCCAGCAGTTTGCTCACTGGTTCATGCAACTCTTCCAGCTTCAGGGACACGTTATCGCATCGCCCCCACGATGACTCTGACTTGGGGTACTTGGACGTGAGGTGATGCCACAACGTATCGCTTAACTCACTTGCCTCGTGCCCTACGCCTGCGACAGGATGACGACCTTCAGGTGGTCGCCGCCGGGCGTGGACATGAGTTCGAATCCCTTCGGCGTCTCGGCCAGCGGCAGGCGGTGGGTGATCATCTCGGCCACGGGCACGCGGCGGTTCGCAATCAGCGCGAGCGCCACCACTGCGTCGTACGGCGAGTTGCCGTAGGAAGGTTTCAGCGTAATATCGTTGCGCCAGAATTCATTCAGCGGGACGGAAAGATTCACGCCCGGGTCGGTCGTGGCGAAGCAGAGGACCGTGCCGCCGCGGTCCACCGAGGCCAGGGCCTGCTCGAAGGCCGCCGGCGCCCCCGCGCACACCACGACGAGGTCGGCCGGCCGGCCGAGCGAGGCGCGGACGAACGCCGGCACGTCGTCGCGGGCGTCGCACACGTCGGCCGCCCCGAAGCGGCGGGCAAATTCCATGCGGTGCGGCGCCACGTCGGTCGCGACGATGCGGCCGGCGCCGCTGGCGGCGGCCAAGGCGATGTGCAACACCCCCGAGATGCCCGCCCCCAGCACCGCCACCGTCTGGCCCGTCCGAAGGCCGACGCTCCGTTGCCCGCGCACCACACACGCCAGCGGCTCGACGAACGAGCCTTCTTCATATGTCACGCCCTCGGGCAGCGGATACACGCCGCGGTCCACCTGGAGGGCCGGCAGCCGGACGTACTCGCAGAATCCGCCCGGG
>JADHXV010000169.1 GCA_016782785.1 Planctomycetota bacterium
ACGGCGCCGTCACCTTCCGGCGCGAGGCCTTCGTGCCGCGCGGCGGCCCGAGCGGCGGCGACGGCGGCGACGGCGGCAGCGTCATCCTCCGCGCCCGGGCCGGCCTCGACACCCTCATGGACTTCCGCGGCCGCCATCACTGGGAGGCCGCCAGCGGCCGGCCCGGAGGCGCCAAGAACATGGCCGGCGCCGCCGGGGCCGACCTCGTCATCGACGTGCCGCCCGGAACCCTCGTCTACGACCTCGACACGGACCTTCTCCTGAAGGACCTCGACCAACCCGGCCTCGAGGTCACGGTGGCCCTCAGCGGCAAGGGCGGCCGAGGCAACGCCCGCTTCGCCACGCCCACCAACCAGACGCCGCGTGAGTTCGAGCCCGGCGAGCCCGGCCAGGAGCGGCGCCTCCGTCTGGAACTCAAACTCATCGCCGACGTCGGCCTCGTCGGCCTGCCCAACGCCGGCAAGAGCACGCTGCTTTCGCGGCTCTCGGCCGCGCGGCCGAAGATCGCCGATTACCCGTTCACCACCCTTCAGCCGCACCTTGGCATCGTGGAGGCCGACCCGGAGCACCGGTTCGTCATGGCCGACCTGCCCGGCCTGATCGACGGCGCGCACCTCGGCGTGGGGCTGGGCGACGAGTTCCTCCGGCACATCGAACGCACGCGGGTCCTGGTGCACCTGGTGGAACTGGAGCCGCACGCGCACGAAAGTCCCGCCGAGGCGTACCGCGCCATCCGCGACGAACTCGCCGCCTACAGCACGGAATTGGCCGCCAAGCCGGAACTCGTCGCCCTCACCAAGGCCGACCTGCTGCCCGGCGACGACTCGGCCCGGGCCGAACTCGCCGGGGCCATCGGCCGGCCCGTCTTCGCCATCTCGAGCGTCTCGGGCGCGGGCCTGAAGCCGCTCGTCTCGGCCATCCTCGACCTGCTCGCGGAGGTCAAGTCGGCCGACGCCCGGGACGCTGCGCCCCGCGCGGAGGAGGCGCCATGACCGACCTCCTGGCCGTCACGCTCGGCAATACGTCTGTCGCCATCGCGGTCGCCGACGCCGAGGGGGTGCTGCACGACGTGCGCCGCGAGCCGCTCGCGCACCTGGAAACGTTACTGGCCGAGCGCTTGGCGTCGGCCGGCGACGCGGCCGGGCCGGCCATCGTCGGCTCGGTCAACCCGCCGGCGCTGGCGCGGCTGCGGAAGGCGCTCCAGACGGCGGAGCACGGGCCGCCGCGCGTGGCCGGCCGGGACTTTCCCATCCCCATCGCGACCGCCGTGGACGAGCCGGCCCGCGTGGGCACGGACCGCCTGCTGGCCGCCCTGGCGGCCTACCGCCGGGCCAGAGGGCCGTGCATTGTGGTGGACGTTGGCACCGCTGTCACCGTGAACGCGGTCGACGGCGCGGGGACGTTTCTGGGCGGGGCGATTTTCCCAGGCCCGGACCTCATGGCCCGCGCCCTGGCCGAGGGCACCGCCCAGTTGCCGAACGTCGACATGCACGCCGGCCCCGTGCCGGAGTCGGTCGTCGGCAAGAACACGAGGGACGCAATCCGGACGGGCGTCCATCATGGCTGGCGGGGGGGGATCACGATGATGCTCGCTGCTGCGTTGTCGGAGGTCGGCGAACATGCGACCGTGTTTCTGACGGGGGGCTATCTGGCCTTGCTGAAGTCTGAAGCCAACGATTTCCTTGGCGGATACGATGAGGATGGGGGCGAGTCGGATCGGCGGCCGCGAGTCGTCCCCGACCTCGTCCTGGAGGGCCTGGTCCTGGCGTGGCGCGAGCACGCGAACCGATGAGCGGCCCCGACCAGTCGGTCTTTGCGGTCCTGACGGCCCCCGGGCGCGGCGGCATCGCCGTGGTCCGATGCGCGGGCCCGCGCGCCGCGGCCGTCCTCGAGGCGTGCTTTCGGCCCGCCGCCGCCCGGAGGCGCGAACCACTCCCGCGCGGCGGCTCTCCTGAGCCGCCGCGCTCCGACGCCGTAGCGCGGCGAGCCGGCGACGCGGCCCTGCCGGCGGTCGGCCGCCTCGCCTACGGTCACCTGCTGGACGCCGATGGCGCGGTGCTCGACGAGATCATCCTTTACCGCGCGGGCGCGGATACGTTCGAGGTCAACTGCCACGGCGGTCCGGCTGCGGTCGAGGCCGTGTGCCGCCGGCTCGCCGATCTTGGCTTGGCGCAGGGGGACGCCGACGCGCTGGCCGTGGCCGAGGGCGCGGGGGCCGTCGAGCGCGAGGCCCGCCGGCGCCTTCGCACCGCCCACACGCCCCTGGCTGCGCGCATCCTCCTTGACCAACTCGCGGGCGCGCTGGAGAGGGTCGTCGCGGAGGCGCGCGCGGGCGTCGCCGCGGGCCGGGCGGATTCCGCCGCGGCCGCGCTCGACGCTCTGCTGGACCGATGGCGGACCTGCGGCCGGTGGCTGGCCGAGCCGCCGAGGGTCGCCGTGGCTGGCCGGCCCAACGTCGGCAAGAGCACGCTCCTCAATCGCCTGGCGGGGGCCGAGCGGGCCATCACCTCGGCCACGCCCGGCACGACCCGCGACTACGTGGAGACGCTGGCCGCCTTCGAGGGCCTGCCGGTCGTTCTGGTCGATACGGCGGGTCTGCGGGAGACGGGCGAGCGGGTCGAGCGCGAAGGCGTGGCCCGCGCCCGCGAGCAGGCCGCCGGCGCCGACCTCGTCCTCTATCTCCTGGATGCAAGTGCGGGCGCCGCCGCCGAGGACAACGAGGCGCTCACCCGCCTGGGCGGCCGCGCCCTGGCCGTCTGGAACAAGGCCGACCTGGCCGACGGGCCGCTCGGGCCGCCGGGGGCGCTGGCCGTCTCGGCCCTCGCGGGTGAAGGGATGGACGCGCTCGGGCGTGCGGTGCTGGAGCGCCTGGCCTACCGCGCCCCGCCGCCGGGCGAGGCCGTGCCGTTGACGGCCGAGCAGGCCCGCGCGCTGGGGCGCGCCCGGCGCCTGCTCGGCGAGGGACGGTTGGATGCGGCGTGCGCTGCGCTCGACGCAGTTACCAGCCCCCAACCCACCTCATGACATCCTGGTAGGTAATCAGGATGAATATGATGAGCAGGGCGACCCAGCCGACGCTCCAGATCCAGAGCCGGACCTTCAGGCTGATGGGCTTCCCTTTGGCCCCTTCAATCAGCGCAAAGAGCACGTGGCCGCCGTCGAACGGCGGCAACGGCAGGAAGTTGATGAAAGCCAGGAACACCGAGATCATCCCCCAGAACTGCAGGAACGTCCCCACGCCGTACGACGCCACTATGTACGAGGCGCGCACAATCAGGATGGGGCCGCCGAACGCCTTGGGACTGGCGCCGCCGCGGGCCAGCTGCCGAAGTTGAAGGTACACGCGCCTGAACCACACGACCGTCTGTTTCAGGCCCCGCTTCATCGCCACCAGCGGGTTGAGGATGCGCGGCAGGGGCACGTAATGCGGCGCCAGGGCCACACCGGCCATCGTCAGGCGCTCCTGCGGCACGGCTTTGGGGCGGAGCGTCGTGGTCACCGTCTCCTGGCCGCGGTGAACCTCGAGCGGCACGGGCTCGCCCTTGGCTTCCCAGAGGAGGTTGAGCAATTCGGTCCAGTCGTCGGGCTGGACCTCGTCTTTGCCTATGGCCACGATGACGTCACCCGGCTGAAGGCCGGCGTCGGCGGCCGGGCCTTCGGGTTCCACGTGCCCGACCTGGAGCGGCGGCTCGAGGGCATCGCCCATCGCGACGCCGATCTTCGGCTCCTCGCTGCCTTCAAGGATGCGCGGCGTCGCGGTGACCTCGAGGCGCTTGGCCTCGCTGAAGAGGCCCAGAAACCACGATTCCTCGCGCCACAGCGTCAGGTGGACGGGCTTCCCCTCGCCCACGGCCTCGACAGTCTCAATGAGCGCCTCGCGTGTCGGCCAAGGTTTCCCCTCGACGGCAAGGATGCGGTCGCCGCGCCGGATGTCCGCATCGTCGGCGGGCGAACCCTTCACCACCGAGGTAACGAGGATGGGCGGCAACATGCCGAACTCGTACACGACCAGTTTCGACGGGTCGACGGCCAGGGCCTGCTCCTGGCCGTCGCGCTCGAGGGTCAGCGTCAGCGGGCTGGCCGAAATCTCCTCGAGCGTCTGGTTGAGTACCCGGCCCGTCTGGACGGGTTGGCCGTTGACGGCCAGGATGCGGTCGCCCTCTTCGAGGCCCGCTTGGGCGGGGACCGACCGCTTGTCCAGGGCGGCAACGACCGGTTCCGTCTCGGGCCCGATACCGATCATGGGCATCATGTCGGACTGCTTGCTGGTAACGGCCAGGGTCAGCCGCTCGGGTTGGCCGGCGCCCTCGGTCAGCCGTTCGACGGTCAGGGAGAACGTGGTGTCGGGGTCGGCAAGGGCCACTTCCCAGCGGACGTCGTCGAACGAGAGGACGGGCTCGCCGTCGATGGCGACGAGGCGGTCGCCGGGCTGAAGGCCGGCCCGGGCGGCCGGGCTACCTTCGAGCACGTCGCCGAGGACCGGCGCCGGCACCTGCATGCCGACGATGGGCGCCACCGTAAAGAGCACCAACGCCAGGACGGCGTTCATCACGACGCCCGCACTGAAGACGGTGACTCGCTGCCAGGCGGGCCGACGCCACAGGGCCCGCGGGTTGTCCTCCTCGTCCACGTCGGGATGCTCGCCGGCGAGGTCGACGAACCCGCCCAGCGGAATCGGGCGGAGCGAGTACTCGGTCTCGCCCGGCTGCCACTTCAGGATGGGCGGGCCGAAGCCGATGGCGAACTTCCGCACGTGCACGCCGCACCACTTCGCCGCCAGAAAGTGGCCCAGTTCGTGGATGAAGATCACCAGCCCGAAGGCGGCGACTACTTCGAGAACGTAGAGCGGGTTAGGCACGTCGTGGTTTCCTCTCTGGCCCAGGCGTCCGCCGCCAGGATGGTTGCGAGGTCCGGCTCGGCCGACCAGGCCGAAGCCTGGACCCCTTTCCGAAGTCTGGACCCCTTCGGGGCGGGGCCGGCGTCCGTCCCGTCCGAAGGCTGGACCCCTTCGGGGCCGTCCAGGTGCGTCCGCAGGACGCGTTCGACCACCGGCACGATGTCGCTGAAACGGATCCGGCCGTCGAGGAACGCCTCGACGGCCACTTCATCGGCGCCCGAGAGCACCGCCCCCGCCGTCCCGCCCCGCCGGACCACCTCGAACCCGAGGCCGAGCGCGGGGAACCGCCGCACGTCCGGCTGCTCGAAATGCAGGGCCCCGAGGGCCGCCAGGTCGAGCCGCGGCCACGGGGCCGGCTGCCGATCCGGGTACGTCAGCGCGTACTGGATGGGCATCCGCATGTCGGGCGGCCCCAACTGCGCCAGGACCGAGCCGTCCACGAACTCCACCAGCGCGTGCACCGTCGACTCCGGGTGAATCAGGACGCTGATCTCGTCGGCCGACAGGTCGAACAGGTAATGGGCCTCGATGACCTCCAGGGCCTTGTTCATGAGCGTGGCCGAGTCGATGGTGATCTTGCGGCCCATGGACCACGTGGGATGCTCGAGGGCCTGCTCGGGCGTCACGGTGTCGCGGTCGGCGTCGGGCCGGCGATAAAACGGGCCGCCGCTGGCCGTCAGCGTCACCCGGCGAACCTCCTCGCGCCGCCCGCCAGCCATGGCCTGGTACACCGCCGAGTGCTCGCTGTCGACGGGGATGACCTGGGCGCCGCCGGCCCGTGCCTCGGCCATGAGGAGGTGGCCCGCCATGACCAGGGCCTCCTTGTTGGCCAGGGCGAGGCGTTTCCCGGCCCGCGCGGCCGCCAGCGCCGCCGGCAGTCCCGCGCCGCCGACGATCGCCGAGACGACCACGTCCACGTCGTCGCGCGACGCCAGGGCAGCAAGCCCCTCGGGCCCGACGACGACGTCGGGCGAGGCGCCCTCCGGCAGCGCTTTTCGAAGCGCGCGGGCGGACGCCTCATCGGCTACGCCCACCGCGCACGCGCCGGTCTCGACGGCCTGCGTGGCCAGGGCCTCGACCCGGCTGCCTGCCGCCAGCGCGACCACGCGGTACTCCGGGCCGAGCGCGCGGACGGCCTCGAGCGTCATTCGCCCGATCGAGCCGGTCGAACCCAGGATGGCGATGCCGGGCATCTTCGGGTCGAATCTCCACCGCGAGCGGGCCGTAGAGTGTACGCGGCAGTCGGCTGCTTTTCAATGCTCGAATGTTGCGGGGGGCGGGAGGCGCGGCTAGAATCGGCGCCGTGCCTTCTGGCCGGAGCCATGCGATGCCACGTTCTTGCCGCTTCCTGCTGTGTGCCACGTGCGCCGCCCTGGGGGCCATCCTGCTGGGAGCGACCCTGGGCTGGGCGGCGGTGCCCAAACGTCACCCCGTGCCGCGGGAGCACCCGCGCCTTCTGGGTTCCCGGGCGCGCCTGGAGGACCTCGCCCGGCAGCGCCCGGAGCCGTACCGCCGCACCGTCGCCGTGGCGCGGCAGCGGCAGGGGGACGATCATGCCAAGATGCTCTCGATGGCGCTGGTCACGGCCATCGAACGCGACGCCGACCTCGGCCGCCGCGCCGTGGACATGGCCATGGCCTGCGTCCGCGGCCCCATCAAGAAGGGGCATACGCCGTTCGCTCACGACTTGGCCCGCTGCGCCGTTGTCTACGACCTGTGCCACGAGTACTGGACCGAGAGCGAGCGTGCCGCGTTTCATCGCTACGTGAACGCGACGGTCGACGCCAACACGCAGAGCGAGACGCACGTCTTCCACAACGGCTGGTACGGGTACAAGTGGTGGGGAATTGGTCTGGCGTGTTATGCGGCGTACTACGAGAACCCGCGTGCGCCGGAGATTCTG
>JADHXV010000170.1 GCA_016782785.1 Planctomycetota bacterium
ACGAGGACGCTCGTCGAGAGGGCAAGGATGACGGCGCTGGGTGTGACGATGGTCCGCGAGAGGCTGGTGAGGGCGGCCTCGCCACCCACGCCCAGAACGGCAGCCGCCTTCGTCAGCAGCGCCGGGATGGTGACGGCCAGGAGGATGCCGACCGGCACGCCGAGTGCGCCGCCGAGGCTCGAGAGGACGATCGTCTCGACGAGGAACTGGCTAACGATGTCCTTGCGTTTGGCGCCGAGGGCGCGGCGGATGCCGATCTCGCGGGTCCGCTCGGTCACGCTGGCGAGCATGATGTTCATGATGCCGATGCCGCCGACGAGCAGGCTGATGGCGGCAATCGAGACGCCCAGGACGATGAAGAGCCACTTCGTCCGCTCCAGGGCCTCGAGGCGGTCGAGAGGCACCTGGATGTTCCAGTCCTTCTTCTTGGGGTCGTGGAACTTCTCCAGCAGTCCCTCAATGATGCGGCGTGCGGGGCGGACCTGCTCGGCCGCGGGCACCTTGACGGTGATCTCGTGAAGTTCACACGTCTCCGTCGTCCAGCTGCCGGCCGAGCGGTCGGAAAGGGTCTGGCCGAACCGGCGGCTGGCGGCCGTCAGGGGGATGTAGATGGTCCGGTCGTAATCGCCGCTGTTGGCGTCCTCCTTCGACCGTTTGCCGCGGGCCGACAGGACGCCGACCGCGCGGTACGTGTACGAGCCCAGGCGGACGAGTTTGCCGACACATTCCTCGCGCGGAAACAGGGCGGTCGCGGCGGCCGAGCCCAGGACGCAGACGTTCGACATCCGGTGCAGGTCGATGGGCGTCAGCCACCGGCCCCGGTCCACCGACAGGCCGTACGTCTCCTGGTACCACGGGACGGTGCCGAGCACCTCGGCCCGGGTCTGGCGGGTGCTGAAGCGGGCGGTGAGGTTGATGCGGCGGGCGGGGACGATGACGTCGGCGTGGGGGATGCTGGACTGGATGCGTTCGGCGTCCGCGTACGTCAGGCCGTAGGTGATGGACCGCGCGCCCCCCGAGGACTGCGCGGTCGACTGGCTCTGGGCGGGCTTGACGGCCTGGACGATGATGTTGGTGGTCCCCATTCGGAGGATCTCTTCCTGCATCTTTTCGCCGATGCCCTCGACGACGGCCAAGGTGGCGATGACGGCCATGACGCCAAACAGGATGCCCAGCATCGTCAGGACGCTGCGGGCCGGGTGGACCAGGAGGCTGGTCACGCCCAGGCGGAAGATCTCGGCTGCCTTGAAGGAGAGCATCGCGTTCGTCCTGCGTTGGGCGCCGGCTCAGGTTTCTCCGTTGACGACGCGGCCGTCGGCCATGCGGACGATGCGGTGCGTCCGTCGGCCGACCGACGGGTCGTGCGTGACGACGATGCACGTCCCGCCGCGCTTGGCCAGGTCGTCAAACAGGGCCAGGATCTCGGCGCCGGTCTTGGAGTCGAGGTTGCCGGTGGGCTCGTCGGCCAGGAGGATGAGCGGATCGTTCGCCAGGGCCCGGGCAATGGCGACGCGCTGCTGCTCGCCGCCCGACAGTTCCATCGGCTTGTGGCGGGCGCGGTCGCCCAGGCCGACGCGTTCGGCCAGGTCGAGGCTTCGTCGTCGGCGTTCGTGGCGCGGCACGCCCTGGTAGAAGAGGGGGACCTCGATGTTGTCCAGGGCCGAGAGTTGCGGAATCAGGTTGAACGACTGGAACACGAAGCCGATGCGCCGGCCGCGCACCGCGCTGAGCTCGGCGTCCGACAGGTGCGAGACGTCTTCGCCGCCCAGCAGGTACTGGCCGTGCGTCGGCCGGTCCAGGCACCCTATGAGGTTCAGGAGGGTGCTCTTGCCGGACCCGGAGGGTCCCATGACGGCGATGTACTCGCCTTGCTCGAGGGTCAGGTCCACGCCGCGAAGCGCCTCGACGACGACGTCGGCGCCCATGTGATAGGTCTTGGTGAGGTTGATGAGTTGGGCGAGGATCATGGCGGGCCGCCCCCGCCGCCGGGTTGCCGGCCGGCGCGTTCGCCGCGCGCGGCGGGATCGCGTCCGCTGCCGGCGCCGCCCTGGCCGGCGCCGGGTTTCTCGCCGCCGGGTCGCCCGGGGCCGCCGTCCTGCATCGCCTCGCGGAAGCGCTTGAGCATGGCCTCGCGCTCGGCGGCCGGCATCTGCTCGAGCCGTTCGCGCATGGCCCGGGTCTGTTCGGGCGTCAGGTTCCGGAGGTCGGGGCCGGCGGCGGGCGCGGCCTCGCCCGGTTGGGGTGTCTCGGCGGCCGGCATGCGGGCGGTCGCCTCGTCGAACGTCTGGCGGGTCTTCATCTCCTCGTCGGAGACGGCCAGTTCGGGCGCGTCCGAGGGCTTGTAGAGGTAGACTTCCTCGCCCTCGGCCAGGCCCGACGTAATCTCGACGCTCTGGTCGTTCGAGAGGCCCACCTCCACGCGCCGCGTTTCGACGCCGGCGGACGTCTTGGCGTACACCACCTGGAACCCCTTGTCGACGTGGACGGCCGCGATGGGCACCTGGAGTGCGGCGTCGCGCGTGGCGACCAGGATCTCGGCCTGGGCGCTCATGCCGGGCTTCAGGCCTTCGGGCGTGTGGTCGAGCGTGATCTCGGTCGAGTAGGTCTTGACGTCGGGGTTCATAAACCAGTGCTGGCGGTCGGGCATGACGCCGATCTTGGTGACTTTGCCCGTCAGGCGTTGCTTGGTTAGGGCCTCGACGGTGATGAAGGCCGGGGCCCCCAGCGACGCCTGCTTGACGACCGATTCATGCAGTTTGACGTCGACATTCATCTCCGACATGTCGGGCAACTTGATGAGCGTCTGCTGGTGGAAGACCGTGGAGCCGACCTCCATGGGCGGGGCATCGCGGTAGCGGCTGCTCTCGGTCTCGTAGACGACCATGCCGGCCTGCGGGGCCGTGATGGTCGTCTTGGTGAGTTGGTCGCGGACCTTGGTCAGGCGCTCCTCCTCCAGGTCCAGCGAGTCGCGGTTGTTGTCGAGCGTGGCCTTGGCGCTGTCGAGTTCGCTCTGGGTGCGGGCGTCCACGCGGCCGTACTCGCGCTTGAACTCCAGCGAGTCGCGGTAATACTTCTCGGCCTGTTTCGGGAAGGTGTACCGCCGGAACAGGTCGAGGGCGGTCTTGGCCTGGTCGAGTTCGGCCTGCCGGCGTTTGGTGGCGAGTTCGTCGGCCTTCAGTTCGCTGCCGGTCACGTACCCGCGGTCGAAGAGGCGCTGGGTCCAGACGACCTTGTCCTCGGCGCGTTGGAGTTCCTCGCCGGCCAGGTCGATCTGGCTCTCCAGTTTGCTGAGTTCCTGGAGGGCCTCGCCGCCCAGGTCGTCGCGGGCCACGAGGTCGGCGAACGTGACCCGGCCCTCGTTTGCGATGACGTGGTCGGCCAGTTGGGTGCCCAGGTACTTCTGGAGGTCGAGCAGGCTGAACTTCACGTCCATGTCGGCGGTGGCCAGCAGGCTCTCGCGGGTGCTCTGCTGGATGAGGTAGGCCTTTTCGGCCTTGTCGAAGGCCGCCTTGGCGGTTTTGTACTTCATGTCCTGGGTGCGGGTGTTTTCCTCGAGGTCGGCCGCGTCCAGTTCCACCAGTTTGTCGCCTTTCTGAACGACGGTGCCCTCCTCAATGACCCAGATGATGGTGCTCTTGCCCTCGACCTCGCAGCGGATGTCGACGGACCGTTTGCTCTCGATTTCGCCGCTCTCGGCAATCGTGACGACCAGGCGGTCGCGTGCGGCGACGGAGGTCTCGCCCGTGATGCTCTCGGCCGGGCCCGAGGCGTCGAGCCCTGCCCAGACGGCCACGCCGGCGGCCAGGGCGACGCCGACGGCGCCCAGCACCATCGGCCGGCGCCACCGTCCCGCGCGGGCGAGGACGCCTCCGCTAGCGATCGCCGCTTGTGAGGATCCAGCCATGGATCTGTCCCTTCTCGTCGATGCGAAGCGTCCCGAGATCGCGTGCGAATTGTAGGCGCGCGACCGTGTGGGCGACAAGGGCCCCCGTCAGGGCGTTCTGGGCCGTCAGCAGGTCGCGTTCGGCCTCCAGCACGTCGCGCTGCTTGGCCCGTTCGGCTTGGAGCAGGAGCCGGGTCGATTCAACGCGCCGCTCGGCCAGCGCCAGGCTCCGCTTCTGGATGTCGTAACTTTCGCGGGTCTGCTCCAGCCGCCGGTACGCCTGCCGCACGGCCAGGATGACGTTGTCGCGGTCCTCCTCCAGCGCCCGCTGGGCCGCCTGTTCGGAAATCTGCGTTCGCCGAAGCGCGTTCCGCTCCGAGAGGCGGTCCACCGGCAGGTCGATGTCGAACCCCACCAGGTAATCGCCCCGCGCCAGCGCGATGCGGGCCGACTGAGGACGGTCCGTCCGCGAGGCGTACCCGATGCTCGCCACCAGGTCGACGTCGCCCTTGAGGCCGTCCTCGGCCACGGCGACCTTGCGGCGGGCGTCGTCGACGCCGTCGCGGGTGTTCGCCAGGTCCAGCCGCGTCGCCAGGGCGGTGCCGGTGGCGTCGTCCAGCGGCACGCCGGGGTCCGTGACGCCGGCCTGGTGCAGGCGCTCCAGTTCCGCCGGGTCCAGGGCGATCTCGGTCGTCACGGGGACGCCGAGCGTCAGTTTCAGCGCGTCCAGGTCGTTGGTGTACGTTTCGCGTTCGACGATCCAGCGGTTGTAGGCGGCGAACTCGCTCTGCCGGGCCTGGTCCACCTCGAACTCGGCCAGGCGTTCGGCCTTGGCCAGCCATTCCGACTGCATCCGCCCCTCGCGCAGGCTCTGGTAGTTGTTCCACGCGTTCAGCACGGCGTCGCGCTGCTGGAGCACCCGCAGGTACTCCGACGCCACGTCCACCGCGAAGGTCTTCTCGAACCGCGCGAACGAGCGGACGGCGTAGATGGCGTTCCGCTCGGCCTGGAGGAGGTTCTCCTGGACGATCTTGCGCCCCGCCCCGCGCCACAGCGGCTGCGAGAGCGAGAAGGACAGGGCCGAGTCCACCGTGTCGCCCAGTTCCTTATTCAGATACTTCAGCGCCGCCACGCCCAGGCTCCCCGCCACGATCGCGCCGTCCGCCAACTGCTGCGAGACGCCGATCTCCGCCGCCGGGTCCCATGACCGCGTCCGCCCGTTCCCGCCGAAGTCGTTCGCGAAGTCCACCGTGCCCGTGGCGAACGGCTGCGGACGGAACAGGTACCGCTCGAACGTCAGCGTCAGGGCCGCCAGGTACACCGTTTCCTTGCGGTCCTGGTACTCGCGGCTGGTGCGGACGGCCACGCGCAGGGCGTCGGCCAGGGTCAGGCGGATGGCGTCGGGGCCGGCCTGCGGCACGGGGGGCGGCAACTCGGCCGGGATGACGTCCTCCAGCCCCGCCACCGGCTGCTCCAGGATCTGTTCCGCCTTGGCTGTCGCACCGGCATCCGCCGCGGCCGGACCGCCGGCCGGCGCGGGCGAGTCAGCGGGCGTCGCGGCAGCGTCAGGGGCGGCGTCGGGCGCGTTGCCGGGGTTCGGGGCGGCAGGCGGCTCGGCGGTCTGCGGCGACGGATCGGCCGGCGGGGCCTCGGACGCGGCGGCCCGGGCCTCGTCCAGAACCTCGGCCGGGTCGGGACGCGGCCGGATCGTGAACGACCGGACCTCCCCCAGCGCGTCGGCCTCCTTCTCCGCCACGATGCCGTACACCTCGCGGTCGGCGTCGCGCGTGTGCCAGTCGGCCGAGCAGCCCGCGAGCGTGAGCACGGCCAGCGGCACCAGGAAAATGAGCAATCGTCCAGCCATGGCGGGTCCCATTCCATCAGGCAGCGCAGCCTAGGATTCTAACCCTGCTCCGGGTCGAATGCAACGCACGGATTTGCAGGGACCGGCAAAAGCGGCTGAGGGCACCAGGTTTGCGCGCGGCGGGTCTCCGCACCCGCCGCGCGGTGCCTCGTGCGCGGGACGTGGCGAATGACGAGGGAATGACGAATGGCGAATGACGGAAGGAACGGCGAGATTCCTCCGCCCGGGCCCTTCGGTCGGAATGACGCTCGCTATTCGGGGGCCGCGGTCGGAACGACGGGCGTCGGGCGCCCCTGGCCGGCCAGAATCGCCCCCAGCGGGTCGTCCGTTTGGGGGAGGGGGCCGACGATACAGGCCGCCGCCGAGAGGCCCGCCCGCAGGTCGCCCAGGCGGTCCGCAAGGCCCAGGGCCCGGGCGCCCTCGACGGTGGCCATCGCCAGAAGCGTTCGCGGGTCGGCGTCCGGCTCGCGGGCGACGACGAACCGCATCTCGTCCAGCACCGACAGGCTCGGGCTGGAGGCCAGGCTGTCGGTGCCCAGGCAGACGGGCACGCCCGCCGCCCGCAGCCGACGCCACGGGTGGTCGCGGTGACCGAAGAAGGCATGGCTCCGCGGGCACCACGCCACCGCCGACCCGCTGCGGGCCAGGACGCGGATCTCCTCGTCCGTCAGGTAGTTGCCGTGGGCCACCAGGACGGGCCCCGCGAAGAAGCCGGCCTCGGCCAGTTGGGCGATGGGGCGGACGCCCGGCGGCCGCCAGCCGGCCGGCAGCACGCCCAGCCGCCGCATCCACGTGGCGAGCGCGCCTTCGCCGCGCTCCGTGAAGGCGAACTCCTCCTCGGTCTCATGCAGATGCGTTGTGACGGGCCAGCCACGGGCGTCGGCCTCGCGGCGGGCGGCCATGAAAACCTCCGGCCCCGTCGAGTACGGGGCGTGCGGGCCGAGGCCGACCGCCAGGCCCGTCCGGCGGGCCAGGTCCTCCAGCGCCGCCGCCGTCC
>JADHXV010000171.1 GCA_016782785.1 Planctomycetota bacterium
CCCATGCCGATGCCGCCGATGTCGCGGAAGCGGTTGTGGCGGATCACCGTGCCGCGCTCGGTCCAGTCGCGGCCGATGTACATGGCGCCGACGTCGCCGGTGTCGCGGCAGACGCGCTGGACCAGGTTCAGTTCGATCAAGTGGTCGTTGCCACCGATCAGCACCGCGCTGTGCGGGGCGTCTTCGATGAGATTATGCCGCACCCGCTGCCCCACGCCGCCAATCTGGAAGGCCGGCCGGTACGTGCGGCACCAGCGGCCGAAGCGGCGGACGGTGTTGTCGGCGGCCTCGTGGCCGGCGGGGGTGAGCGTCTTCCGGTCGCCGCCGTCGAGGACGGCGCCACCCTCGCCGAGGTCGCGCAGGTCGCAGCGTCGGACGGCGCAGCGCGCCCCGCCGCGGATGACGACGCCCCACTGGCCCATGTTCGCCACGGTGCAGCGCTCCAGGGTGCACCCGCGGCAGTCGGTCATCGTCACGCCGTCGCCTCGCCCGGCCTCGATCCGCAGGCCGCGAAGCGTGACGCCCTCCACTCCGCGGAGCGAAACCAGCGGCGCCTCCTGCAGCGAGACGACGACATCCGAGCCCTTCGGCGCCCGCGGCGGCCAGAGGTAGAGCCGACCGGCATGGCGGTCAAGGTACCACTCGCCGGGCCGGTCCAGTTCTTCCGGCAGGTTCAGGATGCGCCAGCGCTGGCCCTTTTTGTATCCGTACACGCCGTGCGGCGCCACAGTGACGATGTGCCGGGCGGCCGGGTCGATCGCCGCAACGCGCTCGTAACTGTCGGCCCAGTCGTGGGTCCAGTAGCCATGCACCCAGGCGTCCTGGGCGTCGAGCCAGCGCGTGGGGCGGTCGCCCTCGTAGCCGAAGCGGTCGGCCACCATGCCGCGCTTCACGCCGGTCTTGTCGATGACGACTTGGTTCGACGGCACGGAGGCGATGGTGGCCCAGCCATCGTTGGGCCACGTGGCCAGCGTCATCGGCTCGCCGTCGAAGAAGACCTCCAGCGCCGCCGGTCCGGACGGCCGGCCGAAACCGCGGGAGACGAACTCGCCGAAGTCGGTCACGCCCTGGGCCTTGAGGTCGGCGACCAGGACGTGCTTGCGGGCCTCGGCGTCGAGCCGGGCGGCCACCGGGTCGCCCTCGCCGGGGGGCTGGAAGCCCTGGATCGCGCAGCCACCCAGGAGGCGCGGGGCCGCGCCCTCGGCCGCGCCAAGGACCAGCGGGGCATCGGCGGGCACCGTCTTGGTGTCCAGGACGATGGGGCGGGCCAACGGGTAATCGCCGTCGGCAAGGACGATCGCGCGGCCCGTGGCCTTCCTGGCGGCCGCATCGGCGCGGTGCGCATCGAGTGCCCGCTCGATACGGGCGAACGGGCGGGCCTGGGAGCCGTCGGCGGCATCATCGCCGCCCGGGGCCACGTGGAACGTCACCGTGTCGGCCGCCGCCGGCGCCGCCAAGATCAGAAACACAATCGCCGCTATCGATCGCATGGTCGCTTCCCGGTGGGACGTTCTGTCGAGCACGTAGGTCGGGTCATCAAGCGGCCCGCCTCTGCCTTTTTCGTCTATGTTTAGCGCTTCGGCTTATTCCGGGATGGTCACGGGCCAGACCGTGAGCACCTGCCTGCCGCCGCCGGGAAGTTCAAAGGGTCCCGGGAACGGACTGGCTTCGTTTCGCTTCTTGCCGAAGTAATCGGTATCGAGTCGGTACGGCGTGCCGTCCGGCTGTTCGTAAGGCAGACCGGGGATCGTCGCCCGTCCGAGCCGTTCGGTCGTGACGAGCGGTCGCGGCCGCCCTTCCGCCCACGCCTTATCGAGCGTGATCTCGAGGGTGACGCCGTCCGGTTTCTCGACCCGTTGGATGCCGGGGTCGAACTCCGGCTGCACGAGCGGGGCCTGCTCGTGCGTGGAGGCCTGGGCGCCCTTGAGGAACACGTTGCCGCCCATCTCGACCGGCTGCGCGGCCTTGTCGTATCCGGCCAGGCCGGCCGGGGCGACAAAGAGATTGTTGTAGAAGCGGCCATCGCCGCCCCGGATGTTCCTGAGTCCCGCGACGTCGGTGGAGTGCGGCTTGTGGAACGGGGTGTCGCGTCTGGGCTCCGGCCGGAGCGCGATCCGCCCCGCCATCAGGTTGTGGGCGTAGGCCCCGCCTTCCGACATATCGAGCAGCGAACTGGGCGAGAGAAAGAGGTTGTTGTCCACCAGGAACGGCCCGTGGTTCACCTCGACGAACAGGTCCTGGCTGCCGTCGTTGTCGTGGAGCAGGTTCCGGGTGACGCGGGTGCCCTGGGCCATCCAGTCGAGCCAGATGCCCCGCGTCGTCCGGTAGATGTGATTGCCGCTGATGAGGGTGTCGATGGCGGCGTGAATCTTGATGCCGGCCATCTCGGCGCCCGTGAACAGCCGGCGGACGTGAATGTCGTGGATGACGTTGCCGGTGATCGTGCTGAACACCGCCCCCAGGCTGCCGACGATACCCGCCTGCTCGCAGTGCGCGATGCGGTTGTTGCGGACGACGTGGTGGCCGATGTTCTCCCGGGACCAGCCGTTTTCCAGGGCGCGCTCGATCGTCTTGACGTACCCCTCGGCCGTGTTCTGCGACGTGTTGTCCCACTGGTCACCGTATTTGCCAAGGGTGACTCCCACGCACGTCGAATAGCGGATGTCGTTGTTCTCGATGATCCATCCCTTGCTCCAGTGGGTGCCGATCAGGCCGACCTGCTCGGCCGTGGGCGGCGCCCAGGGCGTGGCCGCGTGCATCATGGCGAAGCCGCGCACGGTGATGAAGTTGATGCCCGGTTTCGCCGGATAGAACACCGTCTGGCGGACGTTGATTTCCACCTCGGCCTCGTTGGGCTCGACGCCCTTGAACTGTGCCCAGATCGTGGTGGTTTCTTCGTCCACCTCGCCGAACCAGAGCGGCGCGTCTCCCGCGGGCTTCAGCACGTCGTCCCGTTGGGCCGCCTCCGTCAGCCAATGGCCGCCGAGATAGACCGCGCCCGTGTGATGCGGGCGCTTCTTGGGGTTGAACCAGTCGCCGTGAATCAGGTCGCCGTACGGGTTGAAGTCCCCGAAGAAAGTGTTCGGGAGCGCGACCTTCCAGGCGTCGTTCTGAACCTTCTGCCAGCCCTTGATGACTTCGGACCCCTTGACGACCACCTTCTCGCCGGGGGCGGCCCGATAGACGATGCGCTCGCGGTCCGACGTGCCGCCGCGCGGCGGGGCGATGCGTTCGCGATAGACGCCCTCGTGCACCGTGACCACGTCGCCCGCCTGCGCCAGCCGCGCCGCTGCCGAGATGGTCCTCAGCATGCGGGCTTCCGAGCCGTCGGCGGAATCGTCCCCGCGCACCGACACGTGGTATTCCCTACCCGCCGGCGCATCCGCCGCGCTTGCCCGGATGCAGGCCGGCCCGGCGGCGACCGCGGCGCAGAGCCCAACGAGAATGAGCGCTGCATGGATACGCATGATAATCACTCCCTGAAGAGACTCATCGGCTGTCCTTGATCGCTCTGAACATGGCCAGGACGTTGTCGATGGGCACGTTGCCCTGGATGTTGTGCACGGCGTTGAACACGAACCCGCCGCCGTCGTTGAAGATGTCGATGCGTTCGCGGACCTCGTTGTAGACGTCGTCGGGCGTGCCGAACGGCAGCGTCTTCTGCGTGTCCACGCCGCCGCCCCAGAACACGAGGTCGTCGCCGAACGCGCGCTTGAGGTCGCGCGGGTCCATTTTCGCCGCCGAACACTGCACCGGGTTGAGGATGTCGAACCCGGCGTCGATGAATTCGGGGATCATCTCCCACACGCTGCCGCACGAGTGGATGAACGTCTTCCAGTGGCTGCGGGCGTGGATCAGGCCGTTGACCTTCACATGGTAGGGCTTGAACAGCTCGCGGTAGGTGTCAATGGAGATGAATAGCCCGGTCTGCATCCCGAAGTCGGTCCCGGTGACGATTCCCGCCTGCACCGAGTCGCCCAGCAGGTCGATGAGCGTCGCGATGTTCCCGAGGGCGATCTCGCACTGGCGCTCGAAGACGGCGTGGACGTAGTCCGTCCGCGCAGCAATGGACATGTACCACTCGGTGATGTCGCGGATGCCCTTCGGGTGTTTCAGGAACGGCGCCGGCACCAGGGCGATGTCCCCGAACGCCGTCCCGGGGATCACCACGATCGACCCGAACTCGCGGCGCTGCTCGAACCAGCGTCGCCGCCGGCGGTAGAACGCCAGGTCGTCCGGGCCGAACTCGGCGAACTCCTCGCAGTTGTCGGCGGGGTCCAGGGCGTCCTCGTCGATGGGCTCCTGCCGGATGATGGCGTCGCAGAAATATCCGCCCTTGGGCATGCGGCCGGACGGGGCGACGGTCGTGTCGCCCTCGGGGTAGATCAGCAGGTCGCCGGTGCCGGGGGCAATGGTCGTGTTGAAGTTATGAGGGACGAGCACCTCGGTGCCGTCGAAGAGCGTGAACGGCTTCCAATCGGATTCGTCGGTGCCGAACAGGCCCTTGCGCGCCAGCGACCCGACGACGTCGATCTCCAGGGCCTCGCGCAGCGCGTCGTCGACCTCGCCCAGCATCTGGTACGGGTCGACGACCTTCACGCGGTGGCCCGTGTCGCCGAGCGTGGCCTTGCGGAGTTTGTCGACGATGGAGACGTGCATGCCGGTGACGAAGGTTGCGCCGAAATCGACGCAAACACGGTCCGGCTGCTCGTGATTGAGGGTGGCGGCGAGCCGTTGTCGACCGTTCATGGCGGTCTCCTGGGGCACATCGACATGCAAGTCGCGCGCCGCGCACCGATGCCGACCCGCCGGTCGCTTGGACGCAACTACCCGGGTGTCACGTTATCATGCACAATCGTCGCGCCGTGACCTGACGGTCGGGCGATTATCCCCGCAAGAACGCACACTGTCCAGCGCCCTTTGCACTTCCCGTGCCTCCCGAGAACCCCATCCGGCCGTGAAGCGGCCATGGTCGCCGCCCTCTTCCCCGCGTCCGCCCGGGCGCATGAAGGCTCGTGAGGGTCCCAGACGTAACCCTCTTCGCAACGTATAGCGCGGGGGTGCCGGCTATGGCGCGGGCGCCTGACGCCGTCGCGAAGCCCATGGCCCCGCTCACGGGACCCGCTCTACTCGGTCCAACCGTCCAACTCCTGTGTCTGCCCGGCTTGCGGGCTCAGCCTGCGGGTCTGTTTCCCGTAGCGGAGGCCAACGTCTGATCCTTTGCGGCTCTGGATCCGGCACCGGGTCAGTTTGCCGTCGGTCCACTGCATATCCACGACATGGCCGCCGCGGGCAGTTGAGCGCAGACTTACGCGCCGGCCCGATTGTGAATAACTCTTTTGAGGGGATAATGCGCGCGATTTTGAGGCCATTTTGCGCTAGCCACCGGCCCTGGCGCTATCGCTAAGGCCGATTTCTGTCCGCGAAGGGGCGAAATGGCAAGATAGGCAAGGCCAAACTCTCGGCTTTTTTCACTTTTTTCACTTTTTTTACGCTGGATTTTCAGGTTTTACACCGAATTTTACCGAATTGGAACGCTACGAATCTGAATGCCTGTACGTGGATAACTCCGGCTGGGCGGATGTAAGTGCGTTGCCGTGGCACGCCGCGGCCGTGCCACCAGCCGTACCCTTCGCGCCCAAAGCGACTCGCGCGGCCCGTACGGGCCGCGCAGGTGGGAAAACCCCTTTTTTGCGCCCGCCACGGGCGGGTAAACTTCTACGGCGTCTGCCAGATCAGCTTGCCGGCCGCGTCGTACAGGCTCAGGAACGGCCCGTCGGCGTCCGCGGTCAGGGCCGCCCGGACCTCGCCCTGGCCGTCCACGAGTTCAAAGCGCTCGGCCCGGATCACCTTTTCCGAGGTCATCGTGTACCCCCTTTCGTACGATTTGCGACAGGCTGTTGCCCGCTGCGCGGTGGGGCCATATTCCGTCATTATACCATGCTCTTGATGCGTTGTGGCGACCCTTCTTGGCTGAGATTTGCCGGATGTCTTGCAAGGCTTGCTGCCGGGGGGCCGGGGCGGGGCGCGGGCCGCGAAGGCCTGTCCAACATCGGCGTCTTGACGAACGGCTCGCCGTAGCAGCCGAGTTCCGGCCCGTTGTCTTCCGAAACGATCAGCAGGATGTTGGGACGCTCCGCGGCGCCGGCGTCTGCCACGGCGAGCAGGGCAAGGCAGAGAAGGGTCTTGCCGAGGACGGCGCACAGGCGGGCCATGCTCACGGCCGGGCTCCTTCGTATTCGGGGTTCGGCTTCATCGGGTCGGCGCCGACCGCGGGCGACAGAAGAGGCCGCTCCTTTCGGAGCGGCCTCTTCGTGATTCGTTGCGCCAGGCCGATCTCGAGCCCGCTGCGTAAGCAGCGGGGTACGTCCGCTCCGCCGTGCGATGCTCCCGCGCCATTCCAACGTACCCGCGACCCGTTCGACTCGGCTGCGCCTCGCTGCCGAAAGGCTGGCCAGGCAGGGCAGGCTCTCACGGTCGCGGCTCGAACAGCGCCGCGCTTCCGCCGCGGCCTGCGTTACCGCGACCGGCGACGCATGAGCATCGCCGCGGCGCCCAGACCCAGCAGGGCCAGCGTGGCCGGTTCCGGCGTCGGAGCAGGCATCCCGCCGCCGCCCAGGTCGCCGCCACCCGCCAGGTTGACGCCGCTCAGGTCGACGCCGCCCAGGTCGACGCCCAGGCCCAGCGGCCCCGTGCCGCTCAGCGTCTGGCCCGCGTGCGCCAGCCACGTGT
>JADHXV010000172.1 GCA_016782785.1 Planctomycetota bacterium
AGGTTGCACGTGCCGCCGAATTCCTCGGCCACGCCGAAGTCGATGGCCAGGGCCTTGGCGTGCCCGATGTGGAGGTACCCGTTGGGTTCGGGCGGAAAGCGCGTGCGGACCACGCCGCCGAAGCGGCCGGTTCGGATGTCGTCAGCCACGGCCTCGCGGATGAAGTCCTTCGGCCGGTCGTTCGCCGTTTCGGTCATGGTTTGCCGTTCCTTGCCGATGGCCGCGTCGAGGCGCGCGAGGCATTCCTGGCGCCCCAGGATTTCCATCGTCTCGAAGAGCGGCGTGGAGACCTGCCGGCACGTGACGGCCACGCGCAGCGGCGTGAAGAGTTCGCCGGCCTTCCAGCCCATCGCCTCGGCCATGGCGCGCAGGCGCGATTCTATCGCTTCGGCTTCCCAGGCATCCATCTCCGCCAGGGCCGCACGCATCTTCTCCAGGGCCGCGTGCGTTTCCGGCCCCGTGCGCGTGGGCTTCTGCTGCTTGCCCTTGGTGGGGACCAGCAGCGCGGCGTCGTACGGCTCGGGGGCGACGAAGAAACCGATGCCGGGGGCGAACTCCGTCAGCCGGCGCATCCGCTCCTGCATCAGGGCCACGATGCCGCGAAGGTGCGCGTCGTCGTACTTGGAGGCCAGCGGCTCGGGCAGGAAGCCCTCGTCACGCAAGCGCGCAAGCAACTCTTCGACGGAGAGCCGCCGGATCCACGTGCCGTTCAGCCATTCGAATTTGTCGACATCAAAGACCGGGCCGGTGGTGGCCACACGGTCCCACGAGAACGCCTCGCGGAACGCCTCGCGCGTAAAGACCTCCTGCCCGTCGGGCATCGAGTGGCCCAGCATGCCCAGGAAGTTGAGAATCGCCTCCGGCAGGAACCCCTCGCGGCGATACCACTCCATGCTGACGGGGTTCTTGCGCTTCGAGAGTTTCGACTTGTCGGGGTTGCGGATGAGCGGCAGGTGGAAGTAGCGCGGCAAATCCCACCCCAGGGCCTCGTACAGCAGGACGTGCTTGGGCGTCGAGACGATCCACTCCTCGGCCCGGATGACGTCCGTGATGCCCATGAGGCGGTCGTCGACCACCACGGCCAGGTGGTACGTAGGGTAGCCGTCGCTCTTGAGGAGCACCTGGTCGTCCACCTCGCGGTTGTCGATGACGATGGGCCCGCGCAGGCCGTCGGTGAACTGCGTCTGGCCCTCGGTCGGGACGGCCAGGCGGACGGTGTGCGGCTCGCCGGCGGCAACCCGGCGGTCGGACTCGTCGCGCGGCATCGGCCGGCACCGGCGGTCGTAGCCGGTGGCCTGCCCGGCCTTCTGGCGGGACTTCCGGACCTCGGCCAGCCGCTCCGGCGTGCAGAAACATCGATACGCGTGGCCGGTCGCCATCAGGCGGTCGACATGCTCGCGGTAGATGGCCAGCCGCTCGCTCTGCCGATACGGCCCGGCGGGGCCGCCCACGTCGGGGCCCTCGTCGTGGTCCAGGCCGAGCCAGGCGAGCGAATCGAGGAACATCCGCTCGGCACTCTCGACGAAGCGGGTGCGGTCGGTGTCCTCGATGCGCACGACGAACGCGCCGCCCGCCTGCCGGGCGACCGCCCAGTTCACCAGGGCCACGTACATGTTGCCGATGTGCGGCTCGCCGGTGGGACTGGGGGCGATGCGGGTTCGGACGGCGGTGGCGTTCGTCATGCGTGACGTCCTGCCGAGGGGACTGGGAAGGGCCGGCGGCCTGCCGACCCGGCGCTGCGGCGCTGCCATGCGTGTCGTGCGGCAGCGCGCTCCGCTACGCGTCGCGGCTAAAAGGATTCCCGCGCGACAACGTGTCAGCCGGCGTCCTCACCCGGCGACTTGGGGTCCAGGAACAGGCCCCCCGGTTTCTCGTCGGGGTCCTTGGGGTCCTCGCCGAAGATGTTCTTGGGAACGATGATCTTGGGTTTCGGGCCGGGTTCGTCCTTTTTGCCGGCCGAGGCGTCGGGCGCTTCGGCGGGCTTCTTGGGCTCGGCGGGCTTCGTCTCGGGCGGCTTGGCGGGCTCGGCGGGCTTCGTCTCGGGCGGCTTGGCGGGTTCGGCGGGCTTCGTCTCGGGCGGCTTGGCGGGCTCGGCGGGCTTCGTCTCGGGCGGCTTGGCGGGCTCGGCGGGCTTCGTCTCGAGTGGCTTGGCCGGTTCGGCGGACTTGGGTGGGATCGGCATGGCCCACTGCTGGACCTGCTTGCGGACGTCCGGCTGGTCGGGGTGGGTCTCGAGGCTGGCGTGCCACTGCTCCAGCGCGCTCTGGCGAAGGCGGTCCTGGTCCGGGTACCGGAGATAGAGGATCATGTAGATGGCAGCGAGGCTGTTGCGGGTTTCCCAGTCGTTCGGCTGGCCGTCGACGAGGGGCTGCAACTGCTCGATGGCCGCCCCGTACCGCTTCTGCTTGCTGTAGACGTAGGCGAGGCGTTTGCGGACGACCGGGTTGGCGGGGTCGAGTTCGGCGGCCCGTTTGAGTTCCTCCAGGGCCTCGTCGTAGCGGCCCTGCTTGAGGTAGGCGGTGCCGAGGTTCACGTGGACGGGCGCCTGGTCGGCGTCGAGGCCGATGCTCTGCTTGTAGGCGGCGACGGCCCGGTGCATTTCGCCCTGGGCGTCGTAGACGGCCCCGAGGTTCGACCAGGCGAAGGCGTGTTGCGGGTCGAGTTCGGTGGCCAGCTGGCAGTTGGTCTCGGCCTTGTCGAGGTCGCCCAGGCGGAAGTAGACCACCCCCAGGTTCACGCGGGCGGGGACGTAGTCGGGGTTCAGGCCGACCACGTTCTCGTAGGTGCCGGCCGCCTCGGTGTCGCGTTCCAGGGCCTGGTACACGCGGCCAAGGCGGTAGTGGAAGGTGTACTCGGCGGGTTTCTCGTGGACGGCGCGGCGATAGGGGTCGATGGCCTTCTCGAACTCGCCCTTCTCGCGCCAGGCGTCGCCCAGGCCCACGTACGCCAGGGCGAGGTCGGCGTCGAGTTCGATCGCGCTCTCGAACTCCTGGATGGCCTCGTCCAGCCGCCCGGCCTCCAGGTGGACGTATCCGGTGCCATAGCGGTACAGGGCCTCCTCGCGGTGGCACCCCGCCGCCAGGCCGCAGACGCAGGCCCCCAGGACGACCAGCGTGACGATGCGTTTCATGAGCGCGAACCTCCCATGCAGGCGCTGCAAGAAGCAGGATTCTACCGGCCGCGCACAAGGCTGTCAAAACAAAGCCGGCGGGCGCGGGGACGCGGCAGCGGCCCCGACGCGGCCGGGGGGCCCGTGTCGTGCACGCCGGGTGGCATGGTCATCCTCCGCAGGAGGTGACCATTTGTGTTGTAACGCGGCGGGTAGCATGGTCATCCCGCTCAGCGCGTAACCATGGGTTGGGATGCGGCGGGCGGCATGACCGTCTCCCTCGCCGCGCGGCAGGCGAGGGCACGGCAGGCCGTGCCCTTACGCAGGGCGCGGTACGACTTCGGCAGGGCGGCGCGGCTTCGGTCGGCGTTGCCTCGGGTCGGCTCCGGCATTGACACGGCCGTCCGGGCGTGTAGAATGGCAGGTCCACAGCGTCCCCATAGCTCAATTGGATAGAGCGTTGGCCTCCGGAGCCAAAGGTTGGAGGTTCGAATCCTCCTGGGGACGCCACCGTAAGTATTTGTACAATAAAGACTTGCGGCAATTCTCGTCGCGTCGGCCGAAGTCAATAACACCCGTTTTATGACCGATTTTATGACCACCTGGCGCTCCCTGGGGCCAGATGGGGCGCCTCCGGCTGGCGTTTGCCGCGGGATTTTCGAGTTTCTCCCTTGAGTCTCTGCAAACCGGCTCTATCCTCTCACTGGCGTTGTATGGAGGGCCGCTTATGCGAAGGAAGAGCCACGTGCCGGGCTGCATCTTCTCGAACCACGGCCGCTACTGGTGGCGGGTCCGCCTGCCGGGCGAGCGGAGGAAAACGGCCCATCCGCTCGTGCCCGACGGCGGTCGCCACGCGACGAGCGACCCCCGGGTGGCCGAAGAGGTCGCCCGCAACCTGTACGCCCGGGCGGTCTTCAAGGCCGAGGGGAAGTCGAAGCGGCAGCGGCGGAGCGACGGCACTGTCGCCGAGTTGGCCCGCGACTACCTGGAGTTCGCCCGCGGCTACTACGTCCGACCGGACGGCACGTCCACCGGCGAGACTCGCCGGCTCCGGTATGGCGTGCAGCCCCTGATCGAGTTGTACCCCTCGCTGCCAGCCGAGGAGTTCCGGCCACGCCTGCTCAAAGAGGTGCGGCAGCACATGATCGACGCCAACCTGCGCCGCACCACCATCAACAAGCGGGTGAACATGATCAAGAGGATGTTCCGGTGGGCGGTCCAGGAAGAGCGGGTGCCGCCGAGCGTCCTTCACGGGCTTGAGGCCGTGACGGGCCTGAAGCGAGGG
This sequence comes from Planctomycetota bacterium, assembly GCA_016782785.1. Lineage (GTDB taxonomy): Bacteria > Planctomycetota > Phycisphaerae > FEN-1346 > FEN-1346 > BS750m-G62. Next base: position 4,395 of record JADHXV010000172.1, read on the forward strand.
CGGTCCCCCGCCCGCGAGAGCAGGCAAGTGCGGCCGGTCGACGAGTTCTGGGTCCGCAAGACCATGACGTACCTGCCGCCGGTCGTGGCCGCGATGGTTGAACTCCAGATGCTGACGGGCATGCGCTCCGGCGAACTCTGCATCATGCGGCCGATGGACGTGGACACCCGCGGCAAGGTGTGGCTCTACAGGCCGCGCACGCACAAGACGGAGCACCACGGGCACCGGCGCGTGGTGCCCATCGGCCCGCGGGGCCGGGCGATCCTGCAGCCGTACCTGGCCCGCCGCGTGGACGCGTACTGTTTTTCACCCGCCGAGGCCCAGGCCGAACGCAACGCCGACAAGCGCGAGCGGCGGGAGACGCCCGTCCAGCCCTCGCAGCAGAACCGCCGGAAGCCCAACCCCGCCAAGCATCCCGGTGACCGTTACGACGCATGTTCCTACCGCCGGGCCATCGACTATGCCATCACCGCGGCCAACCGGGTGGTGAGGAAGGCAGCCAGGGAGCCGGGCGAGAAGGTGAAGGAGACCGACCTCGTCCCCCGCTGGCACCCGCACCAGTTGCGGCACACGGCCGCCACGGTGATTCGCCGGGAGATGGGTCTGGACGCCGCCCGGGCGCTCCTGGGCCACCGCAGCCTCGGCATTACCGACACGTACGCCGAACTGGACCAGGCCCTGGCCGTCGAGGCGGCGCGGAAACTGGGTTGAACCCAGTGCCGGTCACTTCGCGCGTCTGCGCAGGATAAGAGGCCCTAGCCCCCCATACCCAGCACAGCCGCGGTTGCACGCACGAACTCCTAGCCTTATGCGCTGAGGGACAGAGGGACCGTCCGTATCCCTTCGCGCCGTCTGCAGCATCAATCCTTAAGGACAGAGGCAGAACGCGCCCTGGTCCGTGCCCAATCGCGCATTGCCTCGATGCGGTCCTTCATCGTCTCCGAAAGGGGAAGGGTCTGTCGGATGATCTTGAGAAAGTCGTCTGTGACGGGCTGGCGCTTACCATCGGCGTGGGCTGTCTCCAAGCCTTCGTTCAGAACTGCTTCGATGTCGGCGCCTGCATATCCCTCAGTGGCGTCTGCCAGCCGCTGGATGTCGAACTGCGCCGCATTGCGCCCGCGGCACCGGAGGTGAACGCGCCAGACCTCCTCCCTCTCGTGCTTGTTCGGCAGGTCTACGAAGAATATCTCGTCGAATCGTCCCTTGCGCAGCAACTCGGGAGGAAGCGAGGTCACATCGTTCGCTGTGGCCACAATGTAGACGGGACTAACCTTCTCTTGGAGCCACGTGATGAAGGTCCCGAACACCCTCGTTGTGGCAGCCGAATCCCACTCATTCCCCACCCCTGCGAAGCCTCTTTCCAGCTCGTCGATCCATAGAATGCAAGGGGCGATCGCCTCGGCCGTGCGGATGGCGCGGCGCATGTTCTGCTCAGACTGCCCTAGCCACATGCCAAACACCTTGCCGATATCGAACCGGAGAAGGGGCATCCGCCACGCATGAGCGATGGCTTTGGCCGTCAACGACTTGCCGCACCCGGGTACGCCGATCAGCAGTAAGCCTCGCGGGGGCCGTATACCGAATGTGGCGGCCGACTCATCAAACGAAAAACGTTTCCGCTCGAGCCATTCCTTCAGAAGTCTAAGGCCTCCGATGTCCTCCAGACCTTCCCGAAGCGGATGGAACTCGAGCGTGCCGGACTTCCTGATGATTTGCCCCTTTTCGGAGATGATCAGCGAGACATCGCTGGCGTCCAGTCGCCGGTCGTTAATAAGGGCCCGACAGATCACGTTTTCGGCCTCCATCTCCGTCAAGCCTAGGAGGGCGCCCGTGATGGCTTCATGGGTTCGGGCGTCCAGTTGAATGGTCGCCCGCTGCGCGTACTCTTCTTCGAAGCGTGCGAGGAGGTGTGTAAGGTCTTCCCTGTCGGGCAGAGGAAACTCCAGGACGGTGATCTCCTTTTCCAGTTCGACAGGTATGCTCAGAACGGGCGAGAGAATGAAAAGCGAAGAACTGGTCTCCAGCAGGTGATAGGCTGCGTCCCGCAGTTTCCGGACCGTTGGTGCCCAGTCTGATACCCAGCGGTGCTCCTGATCCAAGAAAGGGTGGAAGTCCTTGAGCACGTAGAGGAACGCCCCGGAAGGCGGAGTGGCCAAAACCTTTTCCAGCGCCGCCAAGGGCCCATCGGTATCTTTCTCTGCGCGTCCGGTTGCCGCATCGACAAGACCGCGTGTGACCGTCCATACTAGCAATCGTTTATTGAGGTCTTTGGCAATCTGCTGAAGGTGCCTTTCCACACGACGTTCTTCAAAGGAGAGGATATAGATGAGGGGAT
>JADHXV010000173.1 GCA_016782785.1 Planctomycetota bacterium
GGCGTTTCTGTTTCACGCACGGTTTCGCCTATCATTCGTTCGCCCTATCCGTTCCCGACAAACACTGAGGCCGTCAACGGTTACGAGCGGTATCTTCTCCCCCGCTGCCTTCTGCCGTTGCCGGCCCCTCCAGGGCGACACTCGACTTGTTGTACGACGCATTGGCCGGCTTGTCCCTCCTCCCCGTGGTCCACATCCGGCCTGCTTCCCCATACGACTCCAGCGTTCTTAGTATACAACGAAACCGGAAAAAGTCAAATCGGCGGACGGAATTTTTTAGCGCGCGGGGATGGGTTTTTGGAGAACGGCAAGGGGGCAAAGGCCCTGCCACGCGTTCTTGGCGGCCCCGCCCGCCATCCAGTCTGCCGGTCTTGCCCAGATTCACAAAAGGCGCCTGTCGGCGCATACCGCGCGGCGGGCCTGTTGCTGCAACGCTGCTTCCCGCGCGGCGGGTCTCCGTACCCGCCGCGCGTCCTCCCTCGTGTCGGGGCGCGGTGGGTACGGAGACCCACCGCGCAACGCCGCCTACGTGCCCCGGACGCGGGCGACCAGGTCGTGGACGGCACAATACGCGGCCACGGCGAAGAAGCCGACCGGCCCTGTCACGAGCAGCACCGCCCCCAGGGCCCCGTCGCCGATGCCCGTGTGCCGCTTGAATTCCTGGACCGCGGCGTACAGCACCGGCACGACGAACATCGTCAGGACCTCGAGGGTCATGCCGCCGAACGATGGAATCGCCATCGGCACCAGGACGTCGGCCCCCCGGCCGACGCTGGTCAGCACCGGCACCAGCGCCAGGACCGTCGTGGCGGTGGTCATGAGGCAGGCCCGGACCCGGCGGGAGCCGCCGGCCACGGTGGCGGCCCGGATGTCGGCCACCGTCGTGGGACGATCCGCGCGGAACCGCTGGTCCAGGTACGTCGCCATGATCACCCCGTCGTCGGTCGCGATGCCAAACAGCGCCAGGAACCCCACCCACACCGCCACGCTCAGGTTCACCGGATGCACCTGGAACAGGTCCTGCAGGTTCACGCCGAAGACCGCCAGGCCGGAGAACCACGATTGGCCGGGCAGCCACCCGTAGAGCCACAGCAGAATGAACCCGCCCGACCAGGCCACGAAGATGCCCGTGAACACCAGGAGCGTGGTCGGCACCGAGCGGAACTGGAAGTAGAGAATCAGGAAGATGACGAACAGCGCCACGGGCAGGATGACCGCCAGGGTCCGCTGGCTCCGGACCTGCTGCTGGTACGCGCCGGCGAAGTCGTAGGTGACGCCCGCCGGCAGGACGAACTCGCCCGCGGCCCGCTTGGCCTCCAGGTGCCGCCGGCACGCCTCGACCACGTCGACCTCGGCCCAGCCGTCCTGTTTGTCGAAGACCACGTAGCCCACGAGGAACGTGTCTTCGCTCTTGATGCTCTGCGGCCCGGCCACGTAGCGGACCTCGGCCACCTGCTCCAGGGGCACCTGGGCGCCCTCCGCCCCGGGGACGAGGATGCGGCCGAGCGTCTCGATGCGGTCGCGCAGTTCCCGCTGGTATCGGACGCGGACGGGGAACCGCTCGCGGCCCTCGACGGTCGTGGTCGCGGGCCGGCCGCCGATCGCCACCTCCACCACGTCCTGGAACGCCCGAATCGGCACGCCGTAGCGCGCAAGGGCCACGCGGTCGGGCACGATCTCCAGGTACGGCTTGCCGACGATGCGGTCGGCGATGACGGTCTCGGGCCGGACGCCGGGCACCTGCTTCAGGAGCCGCTCGATCTCCAGGCCCGCCGCCTCGATGGTGGCGAGCGTCTGCCGCAGGTCCGTGCCGGTGGCCTTGACCTTGACGCCCATCGGGGCCCGCATGCCGCTCTGGAGCATGACGAGGCGGGCGGCAATGGGCTGGAGTTTGGGGGCCGAGGTCGTGCCGGGTATCCGGGCCGCCGCCACGAGTTCGTCCCAGATGTCGTCGGGGCTACGGATGTGGTCGCGCCACTGGCGAAACGGCCGGCCCGATGGGTCGGGGATGAGCCGGCCCTCGGCGTCGCGGACGAACGCGCCGCGGCCCGCGTCGTAGCGGAAGGTGAGCCGCCGGCCGGCCTTGTCGGTCACGTACTCGGACTTGTAGTTGACGACCGTCTCGATCATCGAGATGGGGGCGGGGTCCAGCGGGCTCTCGACCCGGCCGATCTTGCCGACCACGCTCTCCACCTCCGGTATGGCCGACAGCGCCTGGTCCTGCTTGGCCAGCACGTCCAGGCACTCGCCCAGCGAGGCGTGGACCATGGTGGTGGGCATCCAGAGGAACGAGCCCTCGTCGAGCGGCGGCATGAACTCGCGGCCCAGGCCGGGAAACGTCCGGCTGCCGGCCACCCACAGGTTCGTCGAGCGGAGCGTCGCGGGCTCGACGCCCAGGCGTTCGGCGGCCTCGGACGCCGGACCGGCCAGGCCCTCGACCCCGATCCACCCCAGCAGCCCCAGCACCAGCACCGCCCCCACCAGGGCGAGGAAGACCACCTTGTGCCCCAGGCACCAGGTCAAGACCCATGGGTATACGTACTGCACCAGCCGGAAGAAGCCGAGCACCCCGCCCACCAGGCCGCCCACGAAGACGACGTTGCGCACCAGGCCCCGCTCCGGCCCGAGCGGCTCCCAGTACGCCGAGAGCACGCCCACGACCACCGCCGCGATGGCCAGGTTGGCGGCCCAGGGGGCAACCTTCGTCGCCAGGGCGGGCAGGCGGTCCTTGACCAGCAGGTACACGCCCGGCGCCGCCACGATGACGCCGGTCCACCAGGCCAGCAGGACGCCGACGCCGGCCCCGGCCGCGATGAGCAGACCGCCAACGACCCGCCGCATCCGCCGGCCTGAGACCCGCAGGCCGAACAGCGTGTGCGCCAGCGCCGGCAGCACCGTCAGCGCGATCACGACGGAGGCCACCAGCGCGAACGTCTTCGTGAACGCCAGCGGCCGGAACAACTTGCCCTCCGACCCGATCATGAAGAAGACCGGCAGGAACGAGACGACGGTCGTCAGGACGGCCGTCAGGACGGCCCCGCCCACCTCGCTGGCCGCCCGGTGCACGAGCGCCAGGCGGTCGGCCCCCGGCGGGGCCTCCTCCTCGTGCCGGAGGATGTTCTCGGATATCACGATGCCCATATCGACGATCGTGCCGATGGCGATGGCGATGCCCGAGAGGGCCACGATGTTCGCGTCCACGCCGAACGTCCGCATGGCAATGAAGCACAGGAGGACCGCCAGCGGCAGCATACTGCCGATGAGCATGCTGCTCCGCAGGTGCAGGACCATCACGATGACCACGATCAGCGTGATCAGGATCTCCTGCGCAAGGGCCCTGTTCAGCGTTCCCAGCGTCTCGTAAATCAGGCCCGTCCGGTCGTAGAACGGGACGATAGCGACCTGGCTGATGGTGGCCCAGTCGGGCCGCTGGTCGCGCGGCAAGGCGCGGAGGGCGGCCAGCCAGGCCGTCTCGTCCGGGTCGTCGCCGGCGTACGCCTGGAAGCCGTGGGCGTCGGCGAAGCGGCGGACGGCCTCGGGGGTGGTCCTGGCGAAGTCGATATGCACGCGCGAGGGCAGGCCGGGCGCGATCTCGGCGATCTTCGCCTTCACGTTCTGGATCGTCGCCAGCGGGTTCGCGCCGTAGCGGGCCACGACCACGCCGCCCACGGCCTCGGCGCCGGCCTTGTCGAGCGCCCCGCGCCGCAGGGCCGGGCCGGTTGTCACGCGGGCCACGTGCTTGACGAGCACCGGCACGCCCTCGTGGACGGCGACGACGCTGTTCTCGATGTCGCCGAGGTCCTTGATGAAACCGATGCCGCGGATCAGGTACTCGACGCGATTCATCTCGATGCTTCGCGCACCCACGTCCACGTTCGACGCCTGGACCGCGTGGAAGACCTCGTGCAGGGCCACGCCGTAGGCCCGCATGGCGTCGGGGTCGACGTCCACCTGGTACTCGCGGACGAAGCCGCCGACCGAGGCCACCTCGGCCACGCCCCCCGCCGAGGCGAGGCCGTACCGCACGTACCAGTCCTGGATAGTGCGGAGGCGCTGCGGGTCCCAGCCGCCGGCGGGCCGGCCGTCCTCGTCGCGCCCTTCCAGGGTGTACCAGAAGATCTGCCCCAGGGCGGTGGCGTCGGGCCCGAGGGCGGGCTGGACGCCCGCCGGCAGCGTATCGGAGGGCAGGCTGTTCAACTTCTCGAGGATCCGGCTGCGGGTCCAGTAAAAATCCTTGCCTTCCACCAGCCGCTCGTACGCCGAGAACTCCTCGAAGATGACGTAGATGGACGAGAATCCGAACATCGAGTTTGAGCGGATCGTCCGGACCCCCGGAATACCCGCCAGCGCCGCCGTCAGCGGATATGTGACCTGGTCCTCGATGTCCTGGGGGCTTCGGCCGGGCCACGCCGTGAAGACGAGCTGCTGGTTCTCGCCGATGTCGGGAATGGCGTCGGTGGGAACGGGGCTGCGGGGCAGGGGGTCCAGGTTCCAGTCGAACGGGGCGACCATGAGCCCCGCCGCCACGATCGCCGCCAGCATGAGGCCGACGACGAGTTTGTTCTCGAGGAAGAAGCCGATGAGCCGGCCCACGGCGGACCGCTGTTCGGGCAACGGCTCGGAAGCAGGTTCGGCCGTGGGGTCACTCATGCCGATGCGTATCCTGCGTGGCCGGGCCGGCGTCCTGCGGCGCCGGGCCGGCGTCCGGCGGGCCGTGCTGGTGGCCGGCCGGCGGGGCGCCGCCCGCCGGGTTCATCATGCTGGGCCGGGCCCGAATCTGGAGTTCGCTGTCGATCTTGAAGGCCCCCTGGACCACCACGCGGTCGCCCTCCGAGAGGCCGCTCTTGACGATGTACGCGTCGCCGGCCCGCGGCCCCAGGACCACCTCCACGCCCTCGTAGGTGGGCCGGTCGGCGTCCGGCACCTCGCGGTAGACGACCGCCCGAGTCCCGGTCACGAGCGGGGCCGAGGCGGGAATGACCAGGGGCGCCTCGGCCGCCTCGGGGTCGGCGCTGGTGTACCCGAGCGACTCGGTCGTCACCAGGTCCATGCCGCAGATGTCGCACGCGCCGGGTGCGTCCTTGATGACGCCGGGGTGCATGGTGCAGATCCACTTGCCCGCCAGGGCGGGGTCCATCACCCGGCCGCCCGCCGCGATGCGCGACTGGACCACGGCATGGACGAACATCTCGGGCTTCAGTTTCCCCTCCAGGTTGGGGGCGTTCAGGCGGACCTTGACGGTGCGGGTCTTCGGGTCCAGAACCGGGTCGATGAAGGCGAGCCGGCCGGTGAACGTCTCGCCCGGGTACGCCTCGGAGGTGAACGCTGCCTCCTGGCCGTAGTGCAGCCAGGCCAGGTCCGACTCGTAGGCGTCGAGTTTGACCCAGACGTGCGAGAGGTCGGCGATGGTGTAGATGGGCGTGCCGGTCTGGACGTACTGCCCCTCGTTGGCGTGCTTGGCGACCACCGTGCCGCCCACCGGCGCGTAGATGGTCATGTGGTCGTTGGCCGCGCCGCGGTCCTCGATGGCCTGAATCTGCTCGGGCTTCAGGCCCCACAGACGGAGTTTCTCGCGGACGGCCCGGACGGTGGCCTCGGCCGTCTCGCGCATGATGGGCACGTCGCTGGCCTCCAGGCTGCGGACGGCCCGCAGGGCCTGGAGCAGTTCCTCCTGGGCGCCCAGCAGTTCCGGGCTGTAAAGGAGCACCATGTGCTCGCCCTGCTTGACGGGCACGCCGGCGTAGTCGACGAAGAGGCGGTCGAGCCGGCCGGGCACCCACGCGGCAATCGATTCCAGGCGGGTCTCGTCGTACGCCACCTTGCCGACCATGCGGATGTGGGCCGTCGGGAACCGCCGCTCGACCAGGGCCGTCCGGATCTCCATCAGGGCCTTGGCCTCGGGCGTGACGGCCAGGCGCGGCGGGCCGGCGGCGCCCGTCTCGGCCTCGCCCGCCACCGGCACCAGGTCCATGCCGCAGAGGGGGCACTTGCCCGGCTGGGGCTGGCGGATCTGCGGATGCATCGAGCACGTCCAGACGGCGGGCGTCTCGGCCGGGGCCAGGCCGGCCGCGGCAGGGCCGGGGGCCGCCGCCGGCGTCACGGCCCAGCGGACGGCGTAACCCGCGCCGAAGGCCAGGGCCACGGCCACGGCCAGCCCGGCGACCCCGAGCGCCCGCTTCAGGGCGCCCCGGCCTCGTTTTTCAGGCTCGGCCATGGTCTTGCTCCTTGGCGCGCCGGGTCGCACCGGCTGCTTGCCAGCCAGTGCTTCCGGCGTGGCGCAACACACTGGCGGGCAAGCCGCCAGTGGCACACACGGTCACGCTAGGGCGCCGTCGGGGTTTCGCCGGCGGCCTTCAGTTGCTCGTCGACCTTGGCGATGTACGTCTCGGGGTCCTTCGTGAACGTTTCGGGGCACCCCGCGCAGCAGAAGTAGATGCGCCGGCCCTGGTAATCGACATAGATCTCCGGATTAATGGGACTGCCCATGACGGGGCAGGTCTTCTGCGCGATGGCCTGGGCGGGCGGTGCGGCGGCCTCGCCGGACGGCGTCGCGGCCGGCTTCTCGGGCTCGCCGGCGGGCGGCTCCGGTTCGCCGTTGCCGCAGCCGGCCAATACGCCGGCCAGCAGGACGGGCGCGACAAGCGCCAGAATCGCAATCGGTGCGCGGTTCATCGTGTCTCTCCTTTCGGTGGATTCGATTCGGGTTTCGCAGGTTCACCGGCCGGGG
>JADHXV010000174.1 GCA_016782785.1 Planctomycetota bacterium
TCCAGCAGGAACCGATTTCCGACGACAAGACCCTGGCCGCCTACCAGGAGAAGGTCAACCAGGCCGCGCCCGACGGCGTCCTGCTCGTGTGCATGTCGCTGAACGCCGGCTGGAAGTACATCAACCAGTTCCTGGACGGACGAGGTGAGGCCTGCGTGCCGACGGTCGTCTTCAGCCCGATGGGCACCTCGTTCACGGGGCAACTCCAGGCCAGCCGGCCGGCCAAGCGGGCGTTCGTCGGCGCCACGCAGGACGTGGAGTGGCTGGGCACCGCCATGCGGATGCTCAAGACCGTCTACGACATGGCCCAGACGCGGCTGGTCATCTGCCGAGGCGACAAGGTGGTGGACCGGAAGTTGGAGGTCATCGGCACCACGCTCCACTACGTGCCTCACGCCAAGTTCTACGAGGCCCACGAGCAGGTGACCGAGAGCGACGAGATGCGCGAGATGGTCGCCTGGTACAAGAAGACCGCCAAGAAGATCGTCGAGCCGACTGACCAGGACCTGCTGGCCGCCGCCAAGAACTACGTTGTCTGCCGCAAGATCATGCAGGACGAGAAGTGCCACGGGTACTCGATGGACTGCCTGGGCCCGGTGGGCCAGAGGCGGATGCAGCCGCCGTGCCTGGCGATGTCGCACTTGCGGGACGTGGGCGTGGTGGGCGCGTGCGAGGCTGACTGGAACGCCGCCATCTCCGAGCGGCTGACGCACCTCCTCTTTAACCGGCCGGGCTTCATGCAGGACCCGGCCCCGAACACGGTCCGGAACACGCTCATGGTGGCCCACTGCACGTGCGGGGCGCGCCTCAAGGGGTGCGACAAGGACCCCGAGCCGTTCGTCCTGCGGAGCCACTCGGAGTCGGACATGGGTGTGTCGATGCAGGTCCTCTGGCCGGTGGGCGACCGGGTCACCATCATGAAGTTCGTGGGTCCGGAGAAGATCATCCTGGGCACGGGCGAGGTGCTGCGGAACATCGATACGCCGCCCTCCGGCGGGTGCCGGACCAGTTTCGAGTGCACCGTGGACGGCGTGGCCGAGGCCCGCGATACGAAGGGCTTTCATCAGCTGGTCGTCTGGGGCGACCTGGAGAACGAGTACAAGGCCTACTGCGCCCTGGCGGGCATCGAGGTGGAACACATCTAGGCGTGACACGATAACCCGGTCGCGCGGTGGTTCTCCGTAACCGCCGCGCGATGCGCGTCAGGCAGATTCCCGCGCGGCGGCAAGGCGCGATGCGCGGCCCGTACGGGCCGTGTGCCATAGCCTGTCATTTCGACCAAGGGCCCAAAGGGCCCGCGCGGAAAAATCTCGCTGTGAATCGAACAGCGAGATCCCTCGACTCGCTGCACTCGCTCGGGATGACACCGAGGCGCGGCCAGCCACCGGAGGGCACAAGGTGCCAGACACCGGGGCGTCACCGGCGAAGGTTCCACGCGTCGTTCTCGTACCTCTCTCGCGCGAGCGCCCGGATGCGGTCGTGCAGGCCGTCGTCGAGCGGGGCGGGCGGGGCGTCTGGGGTGGGCGGCGCTACGCCGAACGCGTCGCACACCGCCTCCACCAGCGCCTCGCGCCCCAGCGGCAGGTTGCAGGCGAACGCGGCGTGCGGCCGGCCCGCGCGGTAGGCCGGCTCGCGCGGGGGCGGGCGGAGAAACTGCTCCATCCGCGCCACGTCCATGCCGTACAGCAGCGTGCCGTGATGCAGCAGGAACCGGCGCCGCCGCCGCTGGGCGCTGCCGCCCACCTTCCGGCCGCGCCAGGCCAGGTCGGAGATGCCGGCGTGCTCGACGCCGCAGCCCCGCCGCCCGCACGCCTCGGCCAGGCGCGAAAGGATCCACCGATACGACGGCCGCACGGCCCGCAGTTCCGGCCGCGCGGCCATGTCGAGGACGACGGCGTAGGCCAGGCACCCGGCATCCAGCAGGACCGTGCCGCCGCCGGAATCGCGCCGGTGGACGGGCACGCCGGCCCGTCGGCACGCATCGACATGAATCTCGTCCCGGAATTTCGCCCCGATGCCGAGGACGACCACCGGCCGGGGCACCTCGTAGACCCGCAGGCATTCTCCGGCACCGGCGTCGCCGCGGTCGGCCAGGTCGAGCAGCGCCTGGTCGCAGGCCAGGTGGTGGCCGGCGTTCGGGGACTGGAACTGGACGAGGCGCATCGCGTTGGGGCGCATCGCGTCAAGGCCCACCGCGCCGGTGGGTATGGCGTCGGCGTGCGTCGGGTTCGTCGGCATGGCGTCAGGCCTGGGCGGCATCGTCCGGCAAGGGGAAACAGACGTCGAGGCGCCGGGCGGCCGCCACCTCGTCGAGCCGGCCCACGGGCGTGGTCGTGGGCGCCCGGTGGAGCGCGTCGGGGTCCTCGTCGGCCAGGCGGGCGATCTCGATCATGGCGTCGACGAAGGCGTCCAGCGTCTCCTTGCTCTCGGTCTCGGTGGGCTCGATCATGAGCGCCTCGGGCACAATGCCGGGGAAGTACATCGTGGGCGGATGGATGCCCCGGTCGATGAGCCCCTTGGCGATGTCCAGGGCCTTGACGCCCTTCTTCGCCTGCGGGGCCGCCGAGAGGACGAACTCGTGCATGCACCGGCGGTCGAACGGCACCTTGTAGTGCGGGCGGAGGCGGGCCAGGAGGTAGTTGGCGTTCAGGACGGCCGTCTCGGCCATGCGTTTCAGGCCCTCGCGTCCAAGCGCCAGCATATAAGCATACGCCTTCAGGATGACGCCGAAGTTGCCGTAGAACGGCGCCACGTAGCCGATGCTGTCCTTGCGGTCGTACTCGAGGGCGTACGTGCCGTCGGCCCGCTTGACGACCACCGAGGTGGGCAGGAAGGGGACGAGCGGCTCGGCGACGCCGACGGGTCCCGCGCCCGGTCCCCCGCCGCCGTGCGGCGTGGCGAAGGTCTTGTGGAGGTTCAGTTGGACCACGTCGAACCCCAGGTCGCCGGGGCGGGCCCAGCCGGCGATGGCGTTCAGGTTCGCCCCGTCGTAGTACATCAGGCCGCCGACGGCGTGGACCATGTCGGCCAGGGTCCGGATGTCGCGGTTGAACAGGCCCAGCGTGTTCGGGCACGTCAGCATGAGGGCGGCGGTCTGGTCGTTCACCAGGTCCTTGACGTGGGCGGGGTCCAGGACGCCCCGCTCGTTGCTCGGGGCAGCCACCACCTGATACCCGGCGATGGCGGCGCTGGCGGGGTTCGTGCCGTGGGCCGAATCGGGAATGATGACCGTGGTCTTGCGGTTGCCGTGGAAGCGGTGATAGGCGGCAATGAGCATGGCGCCGGTGAGTTCGCCGTGGGCGCCGGCGAGTGGCTGCATGCTGAACTGGGCCATGCCGGTGATCTCGCACAGCCACTGGGCCACCTCGTAGAGGACCTGGAGGGCCCCCTGCGTCAGGATGCCCCCGCCGCGCAACTGGGGCAGCAGCGGATGGAGGCGCGAGAAACCCTCCAGGGCCGCCACGTCCTCCAGGAACCTCGGGTTGTACTTCATGGTGCACGAGCCCAGCGGGTACATGTGCGTGTCGATGCTGAAGTTGCGCTGCGACAGTTGCGTGAAGTGGCGCACCACCTCCAGTTCCGACACCTCCGGCAGCTCGGCGTCGCGCGTGCGGCGAAGCGCCTGGGGAATCTCGGCCCGGGAGGGCACGTCGCTGGGGGGAACCCGGAACCCGCGGCGGCCGGGCGTGCTCTTCTCGAAAATCAGGTTCACAGCAGGCCCTCCAACGCTTCGGCGAAGGCGCCGATTTCTTCCCTGGTCCGCTTCTCGGTCACGGCCACGAGCAGCCGCTTCTCCATGCCCGGATAGTACTGCGCCAGCGGGAAGCCGCCCGCGTAGCCCTTCTCGATGAGGCCGCTGACGATCTCGCCCGCGTAAACGGGCAGGTCGCAGACGAACTCGTTGAAGAACGGCGCGGCGCGATGGACGCTGACGCCGTCGATGCGGTCCAGGCGCTGGGCGGCGTAGGCGGCCTTGTCGGCGCACAGTTGGGCCACCTCCTTCAGCCCCTCCTTGCCCACGAGCGACAGGTACACCAGGGCCGCCAGGGCACAGAGCGCCTCGTTGGTGCAGATGTTGCTGGTGGCGCCTTGCCGGCGGATGTGCTGCTCGCGGGTCTGAAGGGTGAGGACGAAGCCCCGGCGTCCCTCTTTGTCGTGCGTGACGCCGGCCAACCGGCCGGGCATCTGCCGGATGAACTTCTTGCGGGTGGCCATGAACCCCAGGTACGGCCCGCCGAACGAGAGCGGCAGGCCCAGGCTCTGTCCCTCGCCGGTGGCGATGTCGACGCCCATCTCGCCGGGCGTCTTCACGAGGCCCAGCGAAATGGGGTAGCACGACATGACGGCCAGGGCGCCCACGCGGTGGGCCATGTCGACCACGTCCGCCAGGTCGTCGATGAAGCCGAAGAAGTTCGGGTTCTGGAGGACGATGGCCGCCGTCTCCTCGTCCAGGAACGGCTCCACCTGGTCGCGCGGCGTGGGGCCGCAGGCCGTGGGCACCTCGCGGAACGCCACGTTCAGGTTCCGCGTGTAACCATGGAGCATATTCCGATAAATCGGATTGACGCCGCTGTCCAGGACGATCTTGTTGCGCCCCGTCAACCGGGTGGCCATCATGGCGGCCTCGTAGAGCGCCGTGCCGCCGTCGTACAGGCTGGCGTTGGCCACCTCCATGCCGGTCAGTCGGCAGATGGCCGTCTGGTACTCGTAGATGGCCTGGAGCGTGCCCTGCGAGGCCTCGGCCTGGTACGGCGTGTAGGCCGTGTACAGCTCGCCGCGGCGGAGGATGGCCGTGACGGCCGAGGGTACGTAATGGTCGTAGAAGCCGCCGCCGACGAACGGCGTCAGGTGGGTGGCGTTCTTGGCGGCGAGGTGCTCGAGGTGGTTGCGGACCCAGATTTCGGAATGGCCCGCCGGCAGGTTCAACTCGCCGGCCCGCATCGCGGGCGGGATGTCCGCGAACAGGTCCTCGGCGCTGGCGGCGCCGATGGCCTCGAGCATCTCGCGCCGCTGGGCGTCGGTGTGGGGAATGAAGTCCATGGCGGTGTGTCTCCCAACCTTGGAAACGTGACGGTACGCCGCGTGTCATTTCGACCGAGGGCCCGCGCCGACCCGGCCAACCTTGTCATTTCGACCGAGGCCCGTACGGGCCGAGCGGAGAAATCTCGTCGTTCGAGCGGGCAACGACAACGGCAACGGCGAGATTCCTCGACTCGCTTCGCTCGCTCGGAATGACAGCGTTTGCGTCCGCTTCGCTCGCTCGGGATGACAGCGTACATGTGTGTCGTTCCGTTCAGGTGCAGTCTCCCGGCTGTCGTCCGGCCCTTCGGGGATCAGCCCGCGAGGGTGTTCAGGTACTCGCGGTAGGCTTTGGCGTCCATCAGCTCGTCGAGTTCGGCGGCGTCGGCCAGGTCGATGCGGCAAATCCAGCCGGCGTCGTAGTGCTGCTCGTCCAGGAGCGACGGGTCGGCCTCCAGGGCGCCGTTCACCTCCACGATGGCGCCGCCGGCCGGCGCGTAGACGTCGCTGACGGCCTTGACCGACTCGACGTTGGCGATCTTCTGGCCCCGCTTGACCGTCTGGCCCTTCTTGGGCAACTCGATGAACGTGACGCCGGAGAGTTGCTCGGCCGCGTAGGCCGAGAGGCCTATCCGTGCGGGGCCGTCGCCCTCCTGCTTCAGCCACTCGTGTTCCATGGTGTAGAGGCGGTCATCAGGTATGTGCATATCACTTCCTTTCGCAGGATGGTTCTCGGGCCGTTCCGTTCGTGTAGAAAGGCAGGTCGGCCACCTGGCCGTCGATGCGGCTGCCGTGGACCTCGGCCCGGACACGGGTGCCCGTACGGGTGCACGCAGGCGGCAGGTAGGCCAGCGCGACGGCGCAGCCGAGGCTGGGCGCGAACGAGCCGCTGGTCACGGTGCCCTCGCCGGGCGGGTCCGGGCAGGTGACGGCGTCGCCGTGGCGGGCGGCGCGCCGGCCGTCGAAGACGATGCCGGCCAGCCGGCGGTCGACGCCCCGGCGGGCGCGCTCGGCGACGGCCTCGGCCCCCACGTACCCGCCGGCCTTGGGCAGGAAGCGGTCCAGGTTCGCCTCGACCGGCGTGACCGACTCGTCCAACTCCTGGCCGTAGAGCGGCAGCGCCATCTCCAGGCGAAGCGTGTCGCGGGCGCCCAGGCCGGCCGGCTCGACGGCCTCGTCCTCGAGGAGCCGGTTCCAGAGGTCCGCGGCGTGCTTCGGCTCGACGTACAGTTCGTAGCCGCGCTCGCCTGTGTATCCGGTGCGGCTCGTGAGCACGTCCATGCCGGCCAGGCGCGTGCGGCGGAAGTGGAAGTAGTGAAGATCGCACAGGTCGCCGGCGCCGAGGCGCTGGAGCACCTCCATCGACGCGGGGCCCTGGAGGTCGAGTTTGGCGGTGGCGTCGGAGACGTCGCGGAACGTGACGCCGGCGAGCCGCTGCTCCAGGACCTCGGCGTCGCGCTGCCGCGTGCCGGCGTTGGCGACGATCATGATCTCGTCCTCGGCCAGGCGGTAGCACAGAAGATCGTCCAGGACACCGCCCGACTCGTTCAGCAGGAAGCCGTACCGGCACCGGCCTACGTCCAGGGTGCGGACGCGGCAGGCGACCGCCCGGGCGACCGTCTCGACGGCCCCGGGCCCGGTGACGCGGAACTCGCTCATGTGGCACGTATCGAAAAG
>JADHXV010000175.1 GCA_016782785.1 Planctomycetota bacterium
ATCGACAACACGTTCCTGAGCGGTGTGACGACGGGCAAGCACTGGCAGGAGGGTGACCTGAACTACGACGGCGTGGTCGACTTCAACGACTACAACGTGATGGACAACACGTGGCTGGCACACGCGGGCCAGACGCTGAGCGGCACGGGGCCGCTGGGCGTGGGCGTCGACCTGGGCGGCGTCGACCTGGCGGGTGGCGTCGACCTGGGCGGCGGGATGCCTGCCCCTGCGCCGGAACCGGCCACGTTGGCGCTCGTGGCCCTCGGCGGCCTGGCGCTGCTCGTGCGGCGCAGACCGTAGCGCAGGCCGCGGAGTGCCGCGGCGATGGTCGGATGCCGGCGGCGAAGGAATCGCCAATAAATGGCAAGTAGCACAGTTTTGTTCGCCCCGGTCGGCCCGTGTGCGAGAACTGCGTTCATGGGCGAAAAACGGGGTTTTGGGGCCGGTCAGGGCCCCGGAACGACCGCCACGGCGGGTATCGCCGGGGTTTCTCGGTCGCTGCGCGGTTTGACAGAACGCAATATGTGAGGTACATTTCACCCGGAGGGTAGGAAAGAGACGGGGGCTGACGTCGCTCAGGCGGCGCGGCCCCTTACTGTTACGGTACGGGTGCAGCCCAGCCTTGCCGGCGCGGGAGCCGCTGTCTGCGCCGCCGGGGCGTCGGGCCGCTTGCTGTGTCGCGCTGGTTCGTGTGCGGCGATGGGCAGCAACTCGATGGATTGGAGGGGTAGGACCTTGTGGAAGCCTCTGATAGCCTGCGCGGCCGCGGCGGTGGCCGTGTACCTTGCCGCGGCGCCGGCGGCGTGGGCACAGCCGGTCCGGGCCGACTGGGTTGCCGCCGGTGTGGGCGACTGGGATGATTCGCTGTTCTGGATCTGGCCGGCCGGCGGCGCGCCCCCCGAGGGATATCCTCACGACGTCTCGGGCGGGCTGTACGACTGCCGCCTCTCGGGCGGGCCGACGGCGGCGGCGACCGTTCGCCACGACGTAGGCGTTTTCGACGTCCTCGTCGAGCAGGAACTGCATATCCTTGACAACGCCACGCTGACGATCACCGCGCCGCTCGACGACCCCGCTATCCCGTGGGGGCCGACCGCGCCCAGCCTGCAGGTCTGCGGCCTGAGCGTAGGGGTGGGCGGCGAAGTTCGTGTCTTCGGCGGATCGAGCCTGGTCCTGAGCGGCGTGGCCACGACCGCCCACGCCACGGATCCCGGCCACCTGCTGATCGAGGGCACGCTGCACTTCCAGCCGGGGGCCGGAGCGACGCCTCCCGGCGTGGCGCCGTGCGCCATTACGGGCGGCGGCGTGATCGAACTGGCGGGCGGCGTCATCAGCAGCGACGCCGACATTGTCCACCAGTACGACTCCACCATCCGCGGCTACGGACGCATCGCGGCCTCGCTCCAGAACGAGTATGCCATTGCCGCCGACGTCGCCGGCCAGTGGCTCCGCTTCGACACCAACGACACGACGAGCACCGAGGACGGCGTCGTCGAGGCCAAGAACGGCGGCAAATTGGCCATCGAGGGCATTCAATTCGAGAATCGCGGTTGGATGGACGTTTACTCCGACTCGTACCTGCTTGTCGATGCCGCCACCATCGACTGCAAGGGCGCCGGCGCCGTGGTCGTCCACGGCACCCTGGAACTGCGGCACGGTGGCGCGATTCGGGATTGCGGGCCCACGATGACGGCCGACCTCGACAGCGTCATCGACGTGGGCGTGACCGACCTGGGGGGCGGGTCCAGCCTCGCGCCCAACGAGTTCGCCCTGCCGGCCCTCAACCTCGGGGGCACCCTCAATGTGCGTAATCCGGCGCCTGGGACGGGTGCTGATGAGACCATCCTGACGATGAACGGCCACCTGGTCCACTCGGGCGCCGTCGACATCGGGCCCGGCGCACGGATGGTCACCCAGGGCCTCTTCACCCAGTACGCCGGCAGCACCACCGTGGACGGCCTGCTCGTGGCCGAGGGCGGACGTGTCCGCATCAACGACGGCGCGCTCACCATCAACACCGCGGCCGATGCGGCCATCGACCTGACCGTCAATAACTTCATCGTCGACTACGCCACGCCGCCGGTGGGGGCCTACAGCGACGAGTTCCTGGCCATCGAAGCCCTCGTCAAGTCCGGCTACAAGGACGGCCCGCTGCACTACTGGGACGGCCCGGGCATCCAGTCCAGCGCCGCGGCGGCCAGCGCGGCGACCAGTCGACGACCCTGGCGACCTTCGACAACGCCGGCCCCGGCGGCGGCAAGACCAACCTCGAGGGCGAACCGGTCGACGCCACGAGCGTCCTGGTCAAGTACGCCTGGTACGGCGACATCAACCTGGACGGCGTGGTGGACTTCAACGACTACAACATCATCGACAACACGTTCCTGAGCGGCGTGACGACCGGCAAGCACTGGCAGGAGGGCGACCTGAACTACGACGGCGTGGTCGACTTCAACGACTACAACGTGATGGACAACACGTGGCTGGCACATCAAGGCCAGACGCTGGGCGGCGGCGCTCCGCTGGGTCTGGGCGGCGGCATGCCTGCTCCGACGCCGGAACCGGCCACGCTGGCCCTGCTGGGTCTGGGCGCCGCGGCGATGCTCATGCGTCGCCGGTCGCGCTAAGTAACGGAGGACGCCGCCGCGGCCGCGGCAGGATGCGCCCGGCGCATCAGCCGGTCCCAGGCCGCCTGGTTGAACCTGCAGCCGGGGTCCGGCTCGCGCAGGTCGCTGAAGTAGCCCCAACTCCGGGCCCGGCACCCGCCGCAGTGGTACTTGAAGTCGCACGTCCGGCAGTGGCCGGTGCGGTCGTCGCGGTCGCGCAAGAGGCGCATGACCGGGTGGTTCCAGATGGTCTCGAACGCGTCGGTCTGCAAACCGCCCACGCGGATGGGCATGAAGACGCACGGGGTGACGTCGCCGTTGGGCTGGACGGCCATGTAGCAGCGTCCGGCCCCGCATCCACCGACATATTTCGCCAGGACCCGCGTCATCTTTCCCCCGCCGTAGCCGTAGTGGCCTGTGTTGACGGGGGCGTTCGGGTCGCCCAGTTCGATGCACGCGCGCCCGTACTGCGGGGCGGACGACATGATGCTGATCCGCCCGTCGACGAGGTACCGCTGGAGGATGCTGAGCATCCGCTCGCGCTCGGCCGGCGCAAGGTCCTGGTCCACCATGTCGCGCCCGCGGCCGGTGGGGATGAAGTTGAAGGCGTAGAACGTGTCGACGCCTTCGCCGATGCACCACTCCAGCATCGGCTCCATCTCCTCCAGGTTCCACCGCGTCACGGTCATCGCCACGCCGCACTTGACGTTCGGGTTGGCGACCACGTTGCGGATGCCTTCGACGGCCCGCTCCCACGCCTTCGGCCCGCGGAACGCGTTGTGCCGGGCGGGGTCGACCGAGTCGAGGCTGATCTCGACGTACCGCAGCCCCGCGTCGACCATGGCCTGCACCTTCTCGGGCGTGCAGAGCGTGCCGTTGGTCGCCACGGTCAGGTGGATGCCGCGGCGGGCGGCGTAGCGGGCGACGGGCAGGAAGGCGGGGCTCATGAGCGGTTCGCCGCCCGAGAACGCGATCATCGCCACGTCCCGGTCGGCCAGCGTGTCCACGAGACGCTTCTGCTCGTCCAACGTCAGTTCGTCGTCGGCGCGCCTCCCCGCCTCCTGGTAGCAGTGTTTGCACGTCAGGTTGCAGGCCTGGGTGAAGTTCCAGACGACCATCAGCGGGGCGACGAAGTTCTGCGGCCGCGTAAGGCCCAGGTGCCCGACGCTGCGGACCGTCGCCACCAACCCGTGCCGCGTGGCGGGGTTCCCGAGGACCCGCCCGGCGATCGTCTCGCGCCGGGCGCCGGTCTTTCGGCGGATGTACTCGGTCAGGAGGTAGGGCAGGGCGAACTGCGGCTGGTACCAGCGGACGCCGCCGTCGGCGTAGGCCTCGAAGAACGCCTCCAGCCAGCACCGCCCGCCGGGCCGCTTGGCCGTCATCCAACGGAACAGCCGCTGGACGTCCGGCCGGGCGAGCAGGCGTTCGATCTTTTCGGCATCGGCCATGGAAGCCTTCGGCCTGACGGGCGTCGCCGGCTCGCCGCGTGGCTGCGCCCGATGCGGAGGCCCGCCACGGCAGCCGGACGGTTCATCTTAGGTCCGGCCGCCGAGGCCGACAAGCCTTTTGTGAGGTCCGCAGGGGGAGGCTGTCATTCCGAGCGAGCGCAGCGAGTCGAGGAATCTCGCCGTGGCTGTGGTCTGAACAGCGAGATTTCTCCGCTCGGTCTCGCACCGCGAGACCTCGGTCGAAATGACATGTAGCGGACTCCGACAACGCGCTTGATTCCCGCCCGTCGTCGGGTAGGCTTGCGGCCGAAGCACCGTATGCGGAGGCGTGCATGGCAGGTCGGTGGACATGGGCGCCCGGCGTGCCGCCGGCGTGGCGCACGGCGTTGGAGGCGGCGTTCGACCCGGCGGCGTTAGCCCCGGCGCCGGCGGTGCCGCGCCGTCACGTGGCCGGGCGGGACTACGGCGTCCTGCCGATGCAGCCGGCGATGCCGTTCGACGTCTTCGTCAAGGTCTTCGCGCACCGCTCGCTCGCGGGCCGGTTCCGTCACGCCCTGGGCCGGGAAGGCGTGGCCCGCGAGTTCGACCGGGCCGTCCGCCTCCATGCGATGGGCGTGGCGGTGGCGAGGCCGCTGGCCCTGGTCCGCGACGCGTCGGCGTGCGAGGGCCGGCGCTCGTTCTACCTGATGGAGCACCTGGCCGGGGCCGTGCCGCTCGCCGAGGTCCTGCGCGATGCTGACGCGGCCGGCGACGCGAGTCTTCGCCGTCGCCTGCTCGACGCCGCGGCCGGGTGCCTGGCGGACCTGGCGGCCAAGGGCGTCTGCCACCGCGACCCGCGGCCTGACAACCTGTTCGTGCCGCCCGACGGGCCCGCCGACGCCGGGGCCGTGCGGATCATCGACGTCCGGCACGTGGCGTTCGGCGTGCCGCCGGCCGAGGCGCTCCGGCGGATGCTCGTTCTGCTCGGCGGGTTCCTGGTCCGCGACGGCGCGGGGCCGGAGGTTCTCGAGGCGCTTGCGGCCGCGGCGTCGGCCCAGGCGGCTGCGCGCGGCGGGCCGCTGGCGGGCTTTCGGCCGGAGGGGATTTGCGACGAGGCCCGCGGCCAGGGGTCGGCGCTCCTCGCGCGCGAGGTCCGCAAGGGCCGGCGTCCGGCCTGCCCGAGCCGCGACTCAGGCGCGTCGCCGAGGATCGCGGCCAGGGCGGCCGACCTCGACCGCTTCGCCGGCCGGTACGCCAACTCCGGCGACGCCGAGAACTACCGGGCCCGCCGGTTCGGGCGGTCGCAGCACGGGCGGCAGGTGGACGCGGCCGAGCGGCGGCTGGTGGCCGACCTCCTGGGCCGGCTGGGCGTCCGCGGCCCGGTGCTCGACGTGCCGTGCGGCACGGGCCGGTTCCTGCCGGCGTTCGCGGCCGCGGGGTGCGAGGTGGTCGAGGCGGACGTCTCGGCGGAGATGCTCGCCCTGTCGCGCCAGGCCGCCCGCGAGGCCGGGGCCGTGTGCCGGCACGTGGCGGTCGACGCCCGGCAGTTGCCGATGGCGGCGGGCCGGTTCGAACTGGTCTTCTCGATGCGGCTGCTGCACCGCGTCCGCGAGCGGGCCGAGCGCGTGGTGGTCCTGCGGGAACTGGCCCGCGTCAGCCGGCGGTGGGTCCTCTTCTCGTTCTACAACCGGCGGTCGGCCCGCGGCCTGCGCGACCGCCTGCGCGGACGGTATCCGGGCGAGACGCGGTCGGCCATCCGTAGCGAGGCCGACGAGGCCGGCCTTCGCGTCGAACGGTTCCTGCCGCTCGAGAGACCCTTCGGCCGGCAGACGCTGGTCCTGTGTTCGGTGCGTGCGAAGGAGGAAGCCTGACGTGGCCTCCAACGATCCAGAACCTCTAGCACTCTCCCGCCGCTACTTCGTGGATGAAGCGGGCGACCCCAACCTTTTCAACCGTCACAAGCGAGTCATAGTAGGCAGGTCCGGATGTTCTGCCTTCTTCATTCTAGGGCTGGTCGACGCCGAACAGCCTGAGGCTCTGGGCCGGGAACTGGCGGAACTTCGAACCCGCATGCTTGGGGACCCGTATTTCATCCGCGTCCCCTCGATGCAAGCAGCGTCGCGGAAGACCGCGTTGGAGTTTCATGCGAAGGACGACTTGCCCGAAGTGAGGCGGGCGGTCTTCGACGTTCTGGTTCGCCACCCGCTGAGGTTCTTCGCTGTGGTGCGCGATAAACACGCTGTCGTCTCCTACGTCCGGCAGCGCAACGAGAGAAGCGCCGACTACCGATATCGTCCTAACGAACTATATGACTATCTGGTGCGCCGGCTGTTTCGCGACCGCCTGCATCAGGACGCTGGATATGATATCGTCTTCGCGAGACGGGGGCGCTCGGACCGAACGCGGGCGCTTCAAGAGGCGCTGGACCAGGCCCGCCGAAACTTCGAGAGCAAGCACGGTATCCTGGGTACCGCGCCAATCCAGGTGAGGGCGGAATCGCCCTACCGGTCAGCCGGACTTCAGGCCGCTGACTACTTCCTGTGGGCCCTGCAAAGGCTCTACGAGCGAGGAGAGGAAAGATTTCTGAGGTACGTCTGGCCTTCGGTCGGTCTGGTCCACAACATCGACGATACG
>JADHXV010000176.1 GCA_016782785.1 Planctomycetota bacterium
CATGCGGATGCTGGGCCTCGACCCCGCCACGGGGGCCCTCCTGTACGAGACGCTGCACGACGACATGGACCCCGACAACCCCGCGCAGAACATCCAGTATCGCCACGACTCGACCCTGTCCAACAAGCGCATACCCGTGGCCCTTCCCGACATCCTCTCGTGCGATGACGATTACATCTACATGCGCGCCCAGCGTTTCGACTTCCAGGGCGTCCGTCAGCACATCGACCGCTACGCCGTCACCGACCAGACCGGCACCGGCGCCCACATCTTCGGCTCCACCGGCTTCCTGGACGATTCGTGGTTCCACCGCACATACTGGATCTGGGGCAAAGACCAGACCGAGAGCTGGGCCGGCTGGATGGACGCCGCACGCGAAACCGCCGCCGGACGCATCCTCTCGAAGGACGGCCCATCCATCTACGGCTACGGCCGGTACGCCAAGTACGTGACCGAAGTCGCCGTCCCCGGCGATTCCAGTTGGGACGCCAAGACCTGCGCCACGCCCATCGAGTATCGCCTGTTCGGGGCCCCCCTTGCCGTGTCGGGCTGGATCGACGTCCTGAACTCCATTGACCCGTCCGGCGGCCTCGACCCGCAGGACGTACCCTTCAGCGTCGAGGCCTGGATCAAGGTCGACCAGGCCGGCCGAGACGGCGCCATCGTCGCCCGCGGCGGCACGAGCCACGGCTACGCCCTGTACCTGGAGGGCGGCGTGCCCACCTTCGCCGTCCGCGTCAACAACGGCACCCTGAACAAGGTGGTGGCCAGCGAGGCCGTCCCCGTCGGCCAGTGGGTCCACGTGGCGGGCGTGCTGACCGCCACGCCGCAAGTCAAGGTCTACATCAACGGCGCGCCGAAGGGCACCGCCGCTGCCGACGGCTTCATCCAGGACGACCCCGGCGACGAGATGGAGATCGGCACCGAACTCGATTCCTCCGGCGGCGACTACACAACACCCTACCCGTTCAACGGCGGCATCGACGAGGTCCGCCTCTACATCAACCGCGCCCTCTCTGACGCCGAAGTCGCCGCCCACTACACCAACCCCGCCGGCATCGCCAACCCCGACACCGGCCTCGTCCTCTATTACCCGTTCAGCGACGGCACCGCCACCGACCTGTCGGGCAACGGGCACGACGGCGCGAAGAACGGGGCCCTGGCCACCATCACCGGCAAGGTCGGCAACGCCCTCCAGTTCACCAACTCCGGCTCCGGCGCCCCCGGCACGTACTACTGGGAACGCGACATCCCGCTCCACGTCCGCGCCATGGCGAAGATCGGCGACAAACTCGTCATCGCCGGACCGGCGAACGTGGTCGACACCGAGTATGCGTTCGACCACTACGGCGACCGCCGGATGCAGGCCCGGCTGCGGCAGCAGGTGCTGGCGATCGACGGCAAGTTGGGCGCCCTGATGCACGTCGTCTCGTGCGCCACCGGCGAGACGATCTCCGAGTGCCGCCTCAGCGTCACGCCCACCTTCGACGGCATGGCCGTCATTGGAGGGAAACTCTATATCTCGATGACCGATGGCACGATTCTCTGCTACGAAGGGATGTAGACCGCCCGCGCGGCGGGTCTCCGCACCCGCCGCGCAGCCCAGAAAGCGGCCTTTCAAGCGCGGTGGGTACAGAGACCCACCGCGCAGAATGCCCAGGTAGCGTTGTAGGACTAATCGGCGCCGGGGCGGACCGTGACCGACGCGTCGGCCTGGTCGCGCCAGAGTTTCAGCGCGACGGCCCCGGCCTTCGCCTCCTTGCTGTAGGCCTCCGAAAACGCCGCCAGGTCCTTGACCCGGCGGCCGTTGACCTCGCGGATGACGTCGTTCGCCTTCAGGCCCGCCCTGGCGGCCTTCGACGCGGCCGGCGCCTCGACCACCAGGACGCCGTCGCGGTTGCCCAGGCCGACGGCCGACATCTCGTCGTCGTTCGCGATGTCCTTGATCGTGGCCCCGAGCCAGCGGGCGGTCGGCGGCGTGGCGTACTTCCGGCCCCATCCGCCGCTGCGGACCGCGGCCGCCTCCAGCGTGCCGGGCAGCGCCGGCGTGCGGGCGATGGCCTTCAGGTCCGCCTTCTGCACGCCGAACCGGTCCATCGGGAAGTTCACAAAGCCCAGCCCCAGCGCCGGCGAGCCGTCCTTGACGCGATAATCGCCCGAGGGCGGGTCCACGAACATCGCGTCGGCCACAAGGGAATGCGCGTCGCCGCCGAACTCCTGGAGCCCCTTGGCCGGCCGGGGCGACGCCCCCGCCTCGTGGACCAGGTTACGGTCGACCCGCTCGCCCTGGTCGGTCTTCTTCATGCCGGCCGGCCGATACCCGTCGTGCCAGACGATGTTGCGGGCGAACTCGGTGCGGCAGTCGGGGTACCAGACGTGCGGGCAGAACGTCCAGTCCACCACGATGTTGTTCGTGACCGTGCGGTCGTAGCCCTCGCGCAGTTTGATGCCGCCCGCCAGGCAAAGGTTATTGTAGAGTTCATAATTCGATGACCCGTCGTCCAGGTCGATGTCCCACCCGTGGTCGCACCGCCACCGGTTGTTCCGGATGACGATGGTCTTCGCGCAGTCCCACCGCGGCATGTCGGGATGCTTCTTCACCCAGTCGGCCGTCGTGTCGCGCTTGGGGTGCCAGAAGCGGTCGCGGCCCCACGAGTTGAACGAGCCGTGGTCGCCCGTTTCCTTGACGGTGTCGAAGACGTCGTTGAATTCGATGAGGTGCCCGCCGAACGTCCCGTCGCAGATGTTGATGCCCGCGCGCGGGCAGTCGTAGATCGAGCAGTGCCGGATGGTGATGGACTCGGCCATCGCGATGTTGACGCCGGCCGTCTGCTTCTCCACCCGGCCGTTGCGCACGAGCAGGCAGTCTTCGACCAGGCAGTCGGCCGGGTAATCGGGCGACTTCGGGCCGGGCGCCTTGTCCATCGCCTCCAGCGTCTGCGCCTGGTGGTACTCAAAGAGGGGCGACCGCAGGGCCTCGGGCGAGCCGACGAACGCCACGGCGCTGGCGCCGGCGTCGCGGATGTGGCAGCCGGTGACGGCGATCCGCCGGTTGTACTTATTGACAAACACCGCGTTGCCGCCCACCTGGTCAATCAGGCAATCCGAGAGGGCGCAGTCCTCGGCCCCATCGAAGAAGACCGCCCCGCCGCGGTAGGTCGTCCAGTCGCTCCTGAGGAGCGGCTCCTTGTTCTCCATAAACGTCCGGGCCGCGTGCGTCAGCGTGAACCCCCGCACGACGATGTGCCGCACCGGCGCCTCCCGGCTGCCGCGGAACTCCACCAGGTGCCGCAGGCGCACGGCCTCGACCGTGGCCTTGGCCGGGTCCACGCCGGCGGGCGGATACAGGTACAGGACGTGCGTGTGCGTGTCGAGGAACCATTCGCCGGGGGCGTCGAGTTCCTCGAAGATGTTTTCGACAAAGCGATATTCCTTGTGAGCACCCATCTGGCGGTTGTTCTGCCAGCCGCCCTCCATGTCGAGCGTGCCGTCGCCCTTCTTGCCGGTGATGCGCCAGTGCATGTCGCCCCACAGGCTCCGGTGCATGGCGTGGACGAAGCCGCCCGACGGGTCGGCCCACCGCTTCACCCGAGCGGGCGAGGTGCAGTCGGCCGAGAACCCCTGGAAATACTGGGCCTCGGGGTCGTAGTTCGGGTACCGGGCCATGGGCTGCCGCTCGCCGTCCACAAACAACTGGTCGGACGTGAAGCCGTCCGGCACCCGGGCCTGCATGATGCCATTCTTATATGGCTTCCAGTCGAGCGCGACGCGCTGCCCGCCGCTGAGGATCACCGTCGCCCCCGGGGCGGCGGCCCAGGTGACGGGCGCGTCCTTCGTCCCGCCGTCCGCGGCCGTGAACACCAGCGTCTCGGGCAGGTAGTAGGTGCCCTCGGCCACGGTGACGGTGACCGGCCCGGCACCTCTGGCCCGGATGGCGCGCACCATTTCCTGCGCGGCGTGAAGCGTGGCGAGCGGTTCGGCCTTCGTGCCGGCGGCCGCGTCGTTGCCGTCGGGCGAGACCCAGAGTTCGGCGGCCTGGGCCGACGCCACGGCCACGAGCAGCATCGCAGCGGTCCAGCATATAAACACACAGCGCATCGGGGTCTCCTTCGGAAGGCTGTGGTTTCGCGTCATTTCGCAGCCAGGCACACAACCTTGCCGTCGACGCAGGCCACGTACAGCCGCCCACCGGCGACCGCCAGGCCGTCCCAGACGGGCGGCGAGGCCAGGCGGACCTCGCCCAGGGTCTTTCCGTCGGCGGCCGAGACGAGGCGGACGCAGCCCGCCTCGCCCTGCTTGCCGGTCTCGCCACCGACGACGAGGACCTTCCCGGTGCGGATCATCGCGCGCGGCCGCACGTCCAGCGCCGCCGTCCACGCCGTGCCGGCGCGGGCCTTCGGCTCGGAGGCGCGCGGCTCGAAGTCGGGCAGCGCGCTCTCGGCCGCCGACGGGGCGGGCCGCGGCGCGGCGAAGAGCGTGTAGTCCGACCCGCGGCCCTTGCCGCCGCGGTGGACGCCCCACACCGTCGTCGCGTCGAACGCCAGCATCAGGCCGTACGGAACCTGGACGCTCTTCGATATGATCCACGGGTACGCCACCGGCAGGCGGGTGAAGTCGCCCGTGCCGAGCACCCAGTACGCCCGGTTGTGCTCGACCCCGTCGAGCAGGCTGCGGGTGGCGAAGAGGTGCTGGCGGCCGGCGTCCTGCGGCGCCAGGTCCGGGCCGAACCGCAACTGCCGCATGAAGATCGACCCGCCGTCGGCCGTCATGACGTCCGTCAGGGCGCCGCTCATGGCAAAGGCGTCGCTCCGGTCCGGGGCAAGGAAGGTCTTGTAGTCGGTATCGTTCTGGCGGATGGTGGCGAGCATCTTTTTCTGCTCGGCCTCGGGCGGCGGGTCGATGACGCCGGCGGGCTCGCTTACCAGCCGACGCGTGCACCGGACCGCGCCGGCCGCCGGGTCCAGGCCGTACAGCACGATCCCGCCGTCCAGGTACGACGACCGCCCCGCCGCCACGTACGCCGTGCCGCCGGACACGAGCACGCTGCCGTGGACCGGCCAGAGCGATTCCACCTGCTCGCGGGCGACGGTGCCGGCGTGCCGCGGGGCCGCCAGGAACCGCCAGACGAGTTCGCCGTCCGAGAGGCGGAGGCAGTACACCCAGCCGTCGGCGCAGCCCGCCAGGACCCGGCCCTCGTGGATGGTGGGCGGCAAATCGACCCGGCCGCCCGTCGCGAAACGCCACGCCGGCTCGCCACGAGCGGCGTCCAGGCAGACGATGGCGTGCCCGTCGACGTCGGCCACAATCACCCGTCCGTCGGCGACAACCGGCGGCGAGAGGGTTCCGCCCGCCTCGGCGCGCCAGGCGGCCTGGAGGGTGCCGGGAATCTCTGCGTCCGTGCTGCCGGTTCGGGCGGAATCATGGCGATAGGTTGGCCAATCGGCTACGGTTGCCGTTTCCGATTTCCGGTTTCCGATTTTCGATGCGTACGCCGGCCCGCGCTCCAACCGCTGCTCAGCGGCGGGGGCCGGCTCTTTCGCACCGGCCGCATCGGAGGCTCGCGCCGCCGCCAGGGCCCAGAAGCCGGCCAGTTGGGCCTCGATGTAGCATCCGCACGAGTGCGGCGGGCAGTAAAGCAGCCCGTTGCACGGCGTGACGCCGACGCGGCAGGTGGCGCGGACCCAGTTGTTCCGCGAGTGGTTCTCGCCCAGGATGTCGAACATCTCCACGCCGCGCTTGGCTGTGATGATATAATGACTTGTTGCTTTCCCCGGGTAGCAGCGATAGTGGTGGCCCTTCGTCCAGAGGCGGTCCAGGACGGGCCGGGTCCTGAGGACGCGGCCGGTCTTCAGGTCGCGCGGCTGGGCGAAGTCCGGGCCGAGCCAGACGGCCCCGTTCGAAACGTAGATTTCGCCGGGCGTGCTCTCCAGGCCGGGCAGGTACTCGGTCTGCCACAACTCGCGGCCGTCGTCGGCCGACAGGGCCGCCAGCCGTCCCCCGTACGCGTGCACCTGCGGGTGCGACCCGAGGTACTCGTACGTGTCCTTGTTGAGCACGGTCGGGTCGGTGCCGCCAAAGGAGACGAGGACGACGCCGTCGCTCACGATGAGCCGCTCGCGCGGCCACTTGAGGCGGATAGCCTTCTTCGCCTGAGGCAGCGGCGTGCGCCAGACGCTGCGGCCGTCAGCCGCCGAGAAGCACCACGCCGCCAGGTCGGTCTTGGCGAAGACCTTGCCGGCCGCGGCGGCGAGCGTCAGCGGCACGAGCGCATCGTCCTTCGGGGGCGCCCACCGCCACAGGACGTTGCCGGCGTCGGCGGCGAGGGCCAGGACGTCGCCCCCGGCGCCCACCAGGAAGAGGGCCGGGCCGTCCTTGATCATCTCCAGGAAGCCCGCCGTGCCGGCGTAGTCGCGGGCGACATCGCCGGTGGCGGCGTCGAGCGCCGAGAGGGGCCGGCCCTCGCCGAGCGAGGCGTACACGCGGTCGCCGTCGGCGACGAGCGTCCGCCACACGTCTTCGAGGCGGCGGTCGAACTCCGTGAAGCCGAGCGGCTTCTTCCACAGCAGGACGCCGCTATAGCCGTCCCGGGCGACCAGCGACCAGCAGC
>JADHXV010000177.1 GCA_016782785.1 Planctomycetota bacterium
GGGCGAGGGCGGCGTCAACCTGGCCGACCCGGAGTGGCTCCGGGCGCTTCGCGACCTGTGCGACCAGCGCGGCATGCTGCTCCTCGTGGACGAGGTCCAGACGGGCGTCGGCCGCTGCGGCACGTGGTGGGGATACCAGAGCGTCGGCAGTGTGGAGTGCGGAGCGGGGAGTTCGGAGTGCGGAGCGGGGAGTTCGGAGTGCGGAGCGGGGAGTTCGGAGCACGGGACGGAAAACGCGGAGGGTGAAACGGAAAGCGCAGAAGGCGGCGATGCCCTTTTAGCCGCGACGCGCAGCGGAGCGCGCAGCCCGGCGCCGTCCGTCGTCACGCCCGACATCATGACCATGGCCAAGCAGTTGGGCGGCGGCGTGGCCATCGGCGCCATGTGCGCCCGGCCCGAAGTGGCCGAGCACCTGAAACCCGGCACGCACGCCTCCACGTTCGGCGGGAACCCGCTGGCGGCCGCGGCCGGGTGCGCCGTCTTCGAGATCGTCCGCGACGAGAACCTCCTGGCCAACGCCCAGCACATGGGGGCGTACCTGCGGCGTCGGCTCCTGGAACTGAAGCAGGAGACGCTGCTGGTGGCCGAGGTCCGCGGTGTGGGCCTCATGATCGGCGTCGACCTGACGCAGAACGGCCGGGCCCTGGTGGCGGCGTGCCTGGAGAAAGGTCTGCACGTCAACTGCACGCACGACACGGTCCTGCGCATCATGCCGCCGCTCAACATCACGCAGGAGCAACTCGACGAGGGGCTTGACATCCTCGCCGAGGCGCTGCGAGAGTGGAAACCCGCGGGTGCGTAGCCTCGCGCTGTCACTCGGAGCGAGCGAAGCGAGGAGTTGTCATTTCGACCGAGCCACGCGGCGGCGCAGCCGCGGTGTGGCGAGCGGAGAAATCTCGCTGTTCCCGAACGACGGGATTTCTCCGCTCGTCGCGCTGCGGCCGGGGCCGCATCGCGACTCGGTCGAAATGACAGCGTGAGACGTGCGCCGCGCGACGGGCACAGCGCAAGCCTCGCGCGCCGCCATTCACACGTACCCCGGTGCCCGCCTCCGGCGGGTGAACCGCCGCACCGGGCTCGAATGAGGTTAACGAACATGGTTTCGCGCCGCCGCGCCGCCGACCGCGTTCGTCCCGTCACGATTACGCCGGGCTTCATCGGGGCCGCCGACGGCTCGTGCCTGATCGCCGTCGGCCGGACACGCGTCGTCTGCACCGCCACCCTCGAGCCGGGCGTCCCGCGCTGGCTCCAGGGCAAGGGCCGGGGCTGGGTGACGGCCGAGTACGGTATGCTGCCCGCCTCGACGGGCCGGCGGACCCGCCGGCCGGGCCCCGGCGGCACGAGCAGCCGCGGCACCGAGATCCAGCGGCTCATCGGCCGGGCTCTGCGGGCGGGATGCGACCTCGCGGCCCTCGGCCCGAACACCCTCATCGTCGACTGCGACGTCGTGGAGGCCGACGGCGGCACCCGCTGCGCCGCTATCACCGGCGGATGGGTCGCCCTCGCGCTCGCCGTCGCCAAGGGCCGCGACGACGGCCGGCTGCCCGCCGGGCCCCATCCCCTCGCCGACCAGGTGGTGGCCGTCAGTTGCGGCATCGTCGAGGGCACGCCCCTGGTGGACCTCGACTACGCCGACGACAGCCGGGCCGACGTCGACGCCAACGTCGTCATGACCGCCTCGGGCCGGCTCATCGAGGTCCAGGCCGCCGCCGAGAAGGCCACGTTCTCGCAGGCCGACCTCGGCCGGCTCCTTCGCCTGGCCCGGACGGGCTGCGAAACCCTGGCCAAGGCCCAGGCCCGCGCGGTACAACTAGGGTGAACGACGCGCGCCGCGTCGAGAAGCCACGCCTGTCGCGGCTCGACGAGGGAGCCCCCTATGGCCAGATGCCACCGACCTGTCATCGCCGCCATGCTGGCGGCCGGCGCCGTCGCCCTGCTCGCCTCCGGGTGCGGGCCCACCGCCGCCCGCGACGACCAGCGCGATATCACCGTCCTCCTGCTGGAGTACAAGGGTCCCCTGGCCCACGAAAGCGCGGAGCGGCTGGCGGGCGAACTCAAGGCCCAGGGTCTCAAGGAGACCTTCATCGTCAAGGGCGCCGACCACGCCGCCGTCTGCGTCGGACGGTACCCCTCCTGGAAAGACACCGAGGCCGACCAGATGCTGCTGCGCGTCCGCCACATCCGCGACGCCCGGGGCCAATACCCGTTCGCGGGGGTCATGCTGGTCCCCATCCCGGAATCGCTGCCCGAGAACCCCTGGCCGCTGGAGCAGGCCAACGGCCTCCTCAGCCTGCACGTGGCCAGTTGGGAGGCCCCCGGCCGGATGGCCAGGGCCCAGGCCTACGCCCAGGAACTCCGCCAGCAAGGGTATGAGGCCTACGCCTACCAGGGGCCGCGGCTGAGCATGGTCACCATCGGGGCGTTCGGCATCGGCATCTTCGACAACCCCGCCAAGGTGGGCGTGCCGGGCCAGACGCCCGAGATCGTCGACCCGAAGGTCCTGACCCTCATCAAGGCGTTCCCGCGGATGCGGCTGGAGGGCGAGGAGGCCCCGCCCGAGGCCCACGTCTCGACCCAACTGGTCAAGGTGCCCGGCAAGGAGCCGCCCGGAGGGGCGGCGGTCCCCCAGACCCGCGCGCTGTACCGCGTGACCATCGCGTTGGTCGACACCCGGACGGGCCTGGCCGAGGGCCGGCACCGTGCCTCCGGCGTGGCCCAGAGCCGCCAGGAACTGCCCGCCCTCATCGGGACGCTGGTCCGGCAACTGATGCTGGCGCTGGAGGCCCCCGCCCCGCCCCGCGTGGGGGCGGCCGACGTGGCCGTCGATGCCGAGGCCGCGGCCGCCGGCCTCGACACCATCGCCCTGGAGGCCCTCGACGCCGCCCTCAAGACGGCCGGCGCAGGCAAGATCCGCCTCTACAGCCACGAGGGCACGCGCCGCCTGCTCCAGGCCCAGGGCCTTACCACCGAGCGAATCGCCACCGACCCGCGCGTCCTGAAAGGCTTCGAGGGCCTCGACTACGTCGTCGTCACCACGGTCCGCAAAGAGTTGTGAGGCCGAACGAACCGCGCGCTTTTAGAGCGGTTTAACATTGCGTTGCGGCGCGGCGGGTACAGGCCGCGCACGGCGTAACACCGTCGTGCCGGCGAGCGCCTGCTGTGCGCAAGCCGCATGCACCGCCTCACGCTGTCATTCTGAGGGAGCGGAGCGACCGAAGAATCTCGCCGTTGCCGTTTGCCGTTCGAACAGCGAGATTTCTCCGCTCGCCACAATGCGGCTGCGCCGCCTTGTGGCTCGGTCGAAATGACAGCGTTAAGCGCGCCCGAGCCGCAACCCGAACGAAAGCGCCTCATGCCCCGCACACTGGTCATCGGCACCCGGAACCGCGGCAAGTTCCGCGAGATTGCCGCCATCCTCGCGCCGCTGGACCTGGACCTCGTGCCCCTCGACGCCTTCGGCGACGTGCCCCCCGTCCCCGAAACCGGCGAGACCTTCGAGGCGAACGCCCGGGCCAAGGCCCTCGGGTACGCCCGGGCCACCGGCCGGTGGGCCCTGGCCGACGACTCCGGCCTGGAGGTCGACGTCCTGGACGGCGCGCCCGGCGTCCGGTCGGCCCGGTGGGGCGGCGAGGAAGGCAACGACGCCCTCAACAACCGGGCCCTGCTGGCGGCCCTGGCCGACTACCCGCCCGACACCTGGACCGCCCGGTTCCGGTGCGTCATGGCCCTGGCCACGCCCGACCGCGTCCTGGCCGTCACCGAAGGCGCCTGCGAGGGCGTCATCGCCGCCCGGCCAGCCGGGTCGAACGGCTTCGGCTACGACCCGCACTTCCTCCTGCCGGACCGCGGCAAGACGGCGGCCCAACTGCCGCCCGACGAGAAGAACCGCATCAGCCACCGGGGCCGGGCCCTGGAAGCCATGAAAGAGCGGCTGGAAAAACTCTTGTAGATTCTGCGCCGATTCGGACAATACGTCGCCAGGCGGCGCCTGAGGCGCAGCCGGCGCACGGTAGGCGGCCGTGACGCCGGACGGCTCGACCATCTCCGGCATCACCTTCCGGAAGGAGACACACCGCGATGGTACCCAAATATGTCTTTTTTACGAATGGTGTGGGCATTCACCGCGAGAAACTCGCCAGTTTCGAGGCGGCCCTGCGAGACGCCGGCATCGAGAAGTTCAACCTCGTCCGCGTCTCAAGCATCTTCCCGCCCGGCTGCAAGATCATCACCCGCAAGAAGGGCCTGGAGCGCCTCCTCCCGGGCCAGATTGTGTTCTGCGTCATGGCCGACGCCGCCACCAACGAGCCCGGCCGACTGACGGCCGCCTCCATCGGCCTCGCCATCCCCGGCGAGGGCACCCGATACGGGTACCTCTCGGAACACCACAGTTTCGGCGAGACCGGCAAGAAGGCCGGCGATTACGCCGAGGACCTGGCCGCCCAGATGCTCGCCACCACGCTGGGCCTGGAGTTCGACCCCGAATCGGCCTGGGACCAGCGCAAGGAAATCTACCGGATGAGCGGCCAGATCGTCGAAAGCCGCAACGTCACCCAGAGCGCCCAATGCAACAAGAACGGCCTGTGGACCACGTGCGTGGCCTGCGCGGTGTTCGTCGGCCACACGCCCGTCGATATCCCCTGAGCCGCCCACCGACGCCATGACCGAGCCCGACCACATTCCCCAGACGTTCCTGGGCCTTCCCGAATCGGCCGCGGCCTATGCGCGGGCCCGCGTCGTCGTCCTGCCGATTCCGTTCGAGGCCACCACGTCGTACGGCAGCGGGACGCGCGACGGCCCGGCCGCCATCCTCGCCGCCAGCCGGCAGGTCGAAACGTACGACGCCGACCTCGGCGCCGACCTCGCCGACGCGCCCATCCACACGGCGGCGCCGCTGGCGCCGGATTTCTCGTCGCCCTCGGCGATGACCGACCGCATCCACGCGGCCGCCGCACGGTATCTGGCCGACGGCAAATGGGTCCTGGGGCTGGGCGGCGAGCACGCCGTCACGCTCGGCCTCGTCCGCGCCGCCGCCGACGTGCACGGCCCCTTGAGTCTGCTCCAGGTCGACGCCCACCTCGACCTGCGCGACGCGTTCGAGGGCACGCCCTACAGCCACGCCAGCGTCATGCGGCGGTGCCTGGACGAGGGCCACCGCACGGTCCACGTGGGCATCCGCAACGTCTCGCAGGAGGAGGCGGCCCTTGTCCGCGACCGCGGCCTGCCCGTGTTCTACGGCCGCGACTGCGCCGCCGGCGACGCCTGGATCGACCAGGCCGTCGACGCCCTCGCCGACCCTGTCTATGTGACGTTCGACGTCGACGGTCTCGACCCGTCGGTCATCCGGACGACCGGGACGCCGGAGCCGGGCGGCCTGGGGTGGTGGCAGGCGATGACGCTGCTCGCGCGGGTGTTTGCGCGGCGGCGGGTCGTCGGGGCCGACGTCGTGGAACTCGCCGCCGCCGGCGACCGGGCCAGCGACTTCGCGGCCGCCCGGCTGGCGGCCCGGCTGGCGGCCCTGGCGCTTCACGGGTCGCCATAGCGCCGCGCGCTGTCATTCTGAGCGAGCGCCGCGCGCGCAAACGCTGTCATTCCGAGCGAGCGAAGCGAGTCGAGGAATCTCGCTGTTGCCGTTGTCGTTGCCGTTTCTGTCAATCCGAAATCCGAAATCCGGAATCCGAAATCGCTTCCCTCCACACGTCCCCGCGTGCTTCCGCACGCGGCTCGAACAGGGCGCGCTGTTACCGTTGTTGCCTTTCACTCCGCACTCCGCATTCCGCACTCACCACACCGCCCTTCCCCCGCGACTTCCGAACATCGGCCGGGTTTAATTCCGTGCTGTGCACCCGAGGAGTCCGCGATGGTCCGCGCCTCACCTCGCATCCTGCCTCTCATGCTGGCGGCGCTTGCGCTGGCGGTGACGGCTGCGCCGTGCGCCGCCCGAGGCACGGGGGGCTTTTTGCGCGCGTGGACCGTCTGCGGGCCGCTGCCGGGCACCCGCCTGGACGTGCCCGACCTGCCGGCCGACTTCACGGCCTACCCGGGGCTGATGGCCGCGGGCGGCGTCTGGCTGCCCATTGAGGCCGAGACCCGCGGCCGCGTCAACCTCAAGGGCGCCTTCCCGCAGGCCGACTCGGGCACCGCCCTCCTGCACACCTTCTTTCAGGCGCCGGAGGACGGCACGTATCGCCTGCGCATCGGCAGCGACGACGGCGTCCGGGTGGACCTGAACGGCCGGCAGATTCACCTCCGCGACGTCCAGCGGTCCTGGCGGGCCGACCAGGACACCGTGGCGGTCCGCCTGACGGCCGGCTGGCACCGGCTGCTGGTCCGCGTAACCGACCACGGGGGCGAGTGGGCGGTGTCGGTCCGCCTGGCCAACGAGGCCGACCGCCCCATCGACGTGCCCCACCAGGCCGAGTGCCCCGAACCGTTTGTCGAGACCTGCCGGCTCCAGGCCGAGGCGACCGTCGGCGAACGGGCCGAGGCCGCCCGGTACCTGGCGGTGGAGGCGGCCCGGCTTCAGGCGGACCTGCGAGCGGCCGTCCCGCCCCTGGCCGAGACCCCCG
>JADHXV010000178.1 GCA_016782785.1 Planctomycetota bacterium
GGCGAAGGCGATGCCGCGCGACGCCAGGTACTCCGTGTCGACGTGGTCAACGCCGATGGTGGCGGTGGCGACGAACCGGACGCGGCTGGCGCCCAGGAGGGCGGCGTCGACGCGCGTGACGCTGCGCACGAGCAGCGCGTCGGCGTCGGCGACCGTCTGAGGCGTGATCGCGTCGGCCGGGTGCACGACGACCTCGCCCAGCGGACCGAACGCCTGGGTCACCAGGGGGATGTTTGCGTCGGCGACGATCTTCACGGGACGGTCCACTCGGTGTGGAACGAGCCTTCCTTGTCGGTCCGCTGGTACGTGTGGGCGCCGAAGTAGTCGCGCTGGGCCTGGGTCAGGTTCTGCGGCAGCCGGGCCGAACGGTACGAGTCGATGTACCCGAGGGCGGACGAGAGGCCGAGCACGGGGATGGCGGCCAGGACGGCCTCGGCCACCACCTCGCGCAGGGCCCGCGACCGGCGGTTGATGCTCGAGGCGAAGTGCGGGGCCACCAGCAGATTCGCCAGGTCCGGGTCGGCCCGATACGCCTCGGCAATCGGGTCGAGCAGTCTCGAGCGGATGATGCACCCGCCTTTCCAGATGCGGGCGATCTCGGGCAGGTTCAGACCGTACTCGTACTCCCTGGAGGCCTCGCGCAGCATGGCCATGCCCTGGGCGTAGCAGCAGACGACGGCCGAGAAGAGGGCGCCGCGGCAGAGGTTGACGAACTGGGCCAGGCTGGGCGGGCGATGGGCCCGCACCCGCCTCAGCACCTTCGACGCCGCCACGCGCTCGTCCTTGAAGGCCGAGAGGATGCGGCCTTCGACGGCCATGTCGATGGTGGGGACGGCCACGCCCACGTCCATGGCCACCTGGCTGGTCCATTTGCCGGTGCCCTTCTGGCCGGCCTTGTCGAGGATGACGTCGACCAGGGGCCTACCGGTGTCGGGGTCGGTGCGGGCGAGGCACTCGACGGTAATCTCCATGAGGTACCCGCCCAGTTCGCCGCCGTTCCAGTTGGCGAAGGTTTTGCTGGCCTCGCCGGCGGACATGCGGCAGATGTCGGTGAGGATGTGGTACACCTCGGCGATCGACTGCATGATGCCGTACTCAATGCCGTTGTGGACCATCTTGACGAAGTGGCCGGCCCCTCGCGGCCCGATGTAGGCGCAGCAGGGTCCGTCGACTTGGGCGGCGGCCTTTTCGAGCATGGTCTTGACCAACTGGTACCCCTTCTTCGACCCGCCGGGCATGATGCACGGGCCCTTCAGCGCGCCTTCCTCGCCGCCCGAGACGCCCGTGCCGATGTACAGGATGCTGTCCTTGGCCAGGTCGTCGAGGCGGCGTTCGGTGTCGGTGAAGAGCGAGTTGCCGCCGTCGATCAGCAGGTCGCCGGGCTCCAGGTGCGGCCGGATCTGCGCGATCATCTCGTCGACCGGGGCCCCGGCCTTGACCATGAGGATGATCTTGCGCGGCCGCTGGAGGCTGGCGCACAGTTCTTTCGGCGTCATGCAGCCGATGAGGTTCCGGCCGCGGCAGCGGTTTTCGATGAACCGCGTGACCTTCGACGTGGTGCGGTTGAAGACGGCGACCGAGTAGCCGCGGCTCTCGATGTTCAGGGCGAGGTTCTCGCCCATGACGGCCAGTCCGACCAGCCCGATCTGCTGTTTTGCCATCGTTGGTGTCTCCTCTGGTGCGTCCGTGGAAGGTGTTCCTGCCGTTGTGGCGCACCGGCGGCGCCGTCCAGCGCTGCACAGGACCGGCCATTTTACCAGAGCGGCGGGGCGTGTCAAGTTGAGGGCGCGGCGCGCAGAGGCGCGATGCGCCGTTCGAGCCGGGTGCGGAAGCACCCGGTCACGTTCGATGTACGTGGCATGTGCCAACGCGCGAAAAAATTCTGGGCACGCCGCCCGTCCGGTTGTCGATATACTTTCCGGAGAGAGCGAGAGTGTCCTCGCGAGGCCCCGGTCCGGCTGCGGCGTCGCCGCCGGCGCGAATCGGCCGGCGCCGTCGACCCGGGCCCGCGCGGGACCGCCAGATTCGGAGCCGCCGTTGATCGCCGCCGCACCGCTTGCCGCCGCCACCGAGCAGATGCGCCTGGCCATCCCCCCCTGGGGCTGCGTCCTGCTCCTTGGCGTGGGGACGGCGTACCTGGTGCTGGGGTCGCGATGGTCGCGGCTGTTCACGGTGCTGAGCATGACGTTTCTGGGGTGCATCATCGGGCTGGTGGTGTCGCAGTGGGTGCCGCTGGCCCAGCCGCTGGTGATCGCGGCGGGCGGCGTGGTGGTGGGCGGGCTGGCCGCCCTCTTTCGCGACGTCGCCCTGGCGGTCCTCGTATCGCTGGTGCTGGCGGCCGTCCTGATGGTTCTGGCGGGGCTTATTGTCGGCGACCAGGGGTTCACCTCGTACCTGGCCGTCAACCTCTCCGACACGAGTTACTCGACGCAGTGGAGCGCCCCGAACCTGGCGCACGACGCGGTGCTGGCAGCCTTTCTGACAGGCCTGCTGGCCGGCGCCGCCATCGGGCTGGGGTATCCGGCGGTCAGCCGACGGCTGGCGGCCGCGGGGCAGGGGGCCGCCATCCTCCTCGTGGGTGTGACGGAACTCGTCGGCGCCTGGCGGAGCGAGGCCGAGCCGTCGCTCGCCTCCCAGTACCCGCTGACGCTGACCGCCTGCTGGGTGTGCCTGGTCGTCATCGGCATGCGCGTCGCGCAGGCCGTGGAACGCCTGGACGAACCTCTTGGAACCGATGAAGGAGACGGGCGGGACCAGGGGGTCTAGCGGAGGGAACGACGATGCTCGCCGAAGCCCAGGCCGCCGGCGCCGCCCCGGAGGCGGCCGAGACGCTTGAAGCCGTCTTCGTCGAACCGTGGCTGAACCTGCTGCAGAACCACCCCCTGGTGGCGGCCCTGATCCTGGTGCCGACCGGCGTGGCGTTTCTGCTGTGGGGTTTCCGCCTGTACCGCTGGCTGGTCGTCCTGGCGTTTGTGGGGGTGGGGATCGTGGCCGGCGTGGCGGCCGCCGAGTACTTCCGGTTCAATCAATCTATCGGTATTATTGCGGGTTCGGTGATCCTGGGCGTGCTGGCCTGGCCGCTGTACAAGGCCGCCTGGGGCCTGCTGGGCGGCGGCGTCCTCGCTGCCGTGATGATGGGCGTGGCGGGCGAATTGGGCATC
The DNA here is from genome assembly GCA_016782785.1 of Planctomycetota bacterium. GTDB lineage: Bacteria > Planctomycetota > Phycisphaerae > FEN-1346 > FEN-1346 > BS750m-G62. The sequence continues at coordinate 3,162 of JADHXV010000178.1, forward strand.
CAGGGCCACGTCCAGCTGATCCTCATCGCCGTCGTCGCGTTTGCGGCCGGGTCCGCCCTGACGGTGCTGCTGATGCGGCCGCTCATCGTCATCATCACGTCGCTCGTGGGGGCGGTGTGTGTGACCGAGGGGGCGTTCCGCCTGACGATGGCCTGGCCGGCTCTCGGCGGACCGATCCTGCGGGCCACCCAGGCCCGGCCGTATCTCATCGTGATTGCCATGCTGATTCTGGCAGCCGTCGGGTCGGCCATGCAGGTGTACGACGCCAGCGGCAAGAAGAAAAAGAGGAAGTCGTCCGGCGACGGCGATTGATGGGTGCCGCGCGGCGCAGCGGGCTACCCGTACTCGCGCGCGGCAGTCTCGTCGCCGTAGGCGCCCACCCACAGGTCTTTGACGTGCAGTTCCACCTCCGGCCGGGTAGGCCGAAACGTCGACACGTGGCAAGTGAACGCCAGGCCGCACGACCCCGCCCGGCCGACCGCGTCGGCGAGGCCGCCCATCCCCCAGCCGACGGCCCGGCGGGCCCGGCCGCCGCTCGTCACGTACATCGCCAGGTGGTCGCCGCGCCGGCCGATCCGCTGCGGCGGCGACGTCACCTGCACCCGCCGCGCCGCGAACACCGGCCGTGGGTTGCCAGCCCCGAACGGGCCCAGGCGGTCCAGGTGCCGGGCCGTTTCGAGGTCGAGGTACGACGGGTCGACCTCCGCGTCGACCGTCAGGCGCGGCGTCAGGTCCTCGGGCGAGAGCGCCCCGGCCGCGTGCGCCAGGAACGCCCGGCGGAACGGCTCGACGGCCTCCGGTGCCAGCCGCAGCCCCGCCGCCATCGCGTGCCCGCCGAACGTCGTCAGGTGCCGCCGGCACGCCGAGAGCGCCTGGAAAAGATGGAAGCCGGGGATGCTCCGGCCGGAGCCCTGGGCCTGGTCGTCGCCGACGCCGATGAGCACCGTCGGCCGGTGATACTTATCGACCAGTCGCGATGCCACGATGCCGATGACGCCGGTGTGCCAGCCGGCCCCGGCCGCCACGATGGCGGCGTCGCGGTCGGGGTCGAAGGTCTCGGCCACCTGGGCCGCGGCCTGGTCGAGGATGGCGCGCTCGATTTCCTGGCGTTGGCGGTTCTGGGCGTCGAGGTTGCGGGCGATCGTCAGCGCCGCCTCCGGCCCGGCCGTGGTCAGCAACTCGACGGCGTCGCTGGCGTGGCCCATCCGGCCCGCCGCGTTCAACCGAGGGCCGATGACGTACCCGATATGATGGGCGTCGATGGCCTTGCCGTCGAGCCGCCCGACTTCACGCAAGGCGGCGATGCCCGGCTGGTCGCTGGCCGCCAGCGCCCGCAGACCGAAGCAGGCCAGGACGTGGTTCTCGCCCACGAGCGGCACCACGTCGGCGATGGTCCCCAGGGCTGCCAGGCCGGTGGCCGCCACCAGGAAGGCCCGGAACGGCTCGCTGACGCGGTCGCGCCGGCTGAGCGTCCGGCCGATGGCCCACGCCAGTTTCAGCGCCACGCCCGCGCCGGCCAGGTCGCGGAACGGGTACGGCGAGCCGGGCAGTTTCGGGTTGACCACCGCGAGGGCGGGCGGCAGGCGGTCGGCGTCCGGCTCGTGGTGGTCCGTGATGATGACGTCGACGCCAAGCGCGGCGGCCCGGGCCACCTCGTCGCACCCGCTGATGCCGCAGTCCACCGTGACGAGGACGCGCGTGCCCTCGGCGGCCAGGCGTTCGACGGCATCCAGGTTCAGGCCGTAGCCTTCCTCCAGACGATGCGGGATGTAGATGCGTACCTTGGCATCGGCCAGGCGGAGGGCCTTCCACAGGATGGCGGCGGCCGTGATGCCGTCCACGTCGTAATCGCCGTAGATGACGATGGGCTCGCCGTCGCGGGCGGCGGCCACGAGCCGCTCGGCGGCCTTCGCGAGGCCCGGCATGGCCTCCGGCGGGTGCAGTTGATCGAGTTGCGGCGCCAGGAACGCCCGGGCGGCCTCCGGCGTCTCGTAGCCGCGACGGCCCAGGATGTCGGCCACGACCGGCGGCATGCCCAGTGCCGCCGCCAGGCGCGTCGCCTCGGCGAACGGCGGCTGGATGGTCCACTGTTTAGCCACGGCGCGACCCAACGATAAATGATAAATGATAAATGATAAACCGTCCGCCCTCGGCGGGGGGGACCGCATTCGTTCCGGGGGCCATGCGTTTGGTCATGGGCGCTTGGTCAGTGGTCATTTCTTGAATCCGATGCGCCGCAGAAACTCGTCGCTGCCCCTCCGGACCCAGGCCTCTTCGAGCCGGCGGCGGACCGCTTCGAGGAACGCCTTGCGGCCGGTGTCGCCGGCGCGGCCGGGGCTGACGTGATGGAAGTCGGCCGCGTTCGTGACCGCGGTCGCAAAGCCCATGCGGGCCAGCGCCTGCGGGAACTCGAAGAAGCCTTCCTCGGCCGGCTCGGTCCGCGCGCTCCACACCCACACGTGGATCTTGCCGAACAGTTCCCGGACCGACGGCCGGACCCGCGCGAGGCCCTTGCCGGCCGGCCCCGGACCGACGACCATGACGGCGAGGTCGGCCTCGGCGGCCCACAGGTAGGCGTTGCCCTCGATGAGGAGGTGCCCGCCGGCGGGGATGGAATCGGCCAGGGCCTCGATGCCGGCCGTCAGGCCGCGCGGCTCGGCCAGGAGGGTGCGGACGCCGGCGGCCCCGGCGGCCACCAGGCGCGCCAGTTCCGCGTCCGGACCCGTCTCGTCCGGGTAGCGGAGCAGGGCGTAGCCGGCGTCGGCGAGGTGGGGGGCGTGGGCGTCGGGAATCTCGTCGGCCACGCGCACGCGGGCGGCGTGCCAGCCGTCCAGGTGGCCGAGCAGCATCTCCGCCACCGTCGTCTTGCCGATGCCGGGCGCCACGCCCGCAATGCAGATTCGCGCCATGGGTGCTCGCCGAATGCCGCGTGTTCTCCGAGTCCCGCGCGCCGGCCGAACGCAGCGCGCCCGCGGACGCCGGCCCCCTCGTGCCGCCGGAAGTGTAACAGGAACGCGGCGGCGGGGAAAGGGTGCGTGCCTTGGCGCGGCCCGTACGGGCTGCGCACTGGACATCCCCCGCGGGACGGGGTAGATTGTAACGATCGGCGAGGGCAGCGGACAGGCCGGCCGGCAGGAGGGCGTCGATGGTTGCCGTGACCGAAGAAATGCTCCAGCAGTTGGTCGAGGCCATCGTGCGCGAGGTGGCCCCGGAGGAGATCTATCTCTTTGGCAGCCGCGCGCGCGGCCAGGCCGAACCCGATTCCGACGTGGACCTCCTGGTGGTCGAGCGCGAACCGTTCGGCCCCCAGCGCAGCCGGTGG
>JADHXV010000179.1 GCA_016782785.1 Planctomycetota bacterium
CGGCGACGGAGTCGGCGAGCTTCTCGGCCGGGGCCTGGTCGGAGACGGTCACGCGGGCGCCCTGGGAGCAGAGCCACTTTACGACTCCCACGCCGCCGCCGAAGCGTCCGAGGCCGAGTACGGTCACGCGTTTTCCGGCAACGTCCATGCGGGCGGCCGGAACTGGCGACGGGTCGGCGCTGGGCGAGTCGGTCATAGTTTCTCCAGCGGGCCGAGGGCGACGAGCATGGTCCTGTCGAGGTCGTACTTGCGAGCGACGTCGACGACCTGCTCGCCCGTGACGGCGAACAGTGTTTCGATCTGCTCGGCCAGCGGGACGTACTCGCCTCGATAGACCCAGTCGTAGGCTACGGCGGTGAGTCGGCCCATGGGCACCTCGCCCTTGAGCGTCGCGCCGGAGGCGATCTTGTTCTTGGCGGCCTGCATCTCGGCCTCGGTGGGTCCGTTTGCCTGGAACTCGGCCATCTCGCGTCGGGCGATCTCGACGACTTGCGAGGCCTTTTCGCCGTCGCATGACATGAACGTCAGGAACGCGCCGGCGCCGTCGAGCGAGTCGTAGACCATCGAGGCCTCATCTGTAAGTGCGGGGTCGACAAGGGCGTAGTAGAGCCTGCTGCCGGTGGTGTCGCCCAGCAGCGTCGTGGCGAGCATGGCCGCGTAGCGGTCTCCGTTCTGGCTGGTCGGGGCGGGCGAGGCCAGCGCGATCTGCTGGCGCATGACGTTGGGGTCGGTGACGATTTTTTGCCCGCACTGACCGGCCGGCTCGGCGAGGTCCCGCCCGGCCTCGGCCCAGGGCCAATGCCCGCACATTTGAGAGGCCTTGGCCACGAGGGCATCGAAGTCCACGTTGCCCACGCCGACGAGCGTGAGATTGTTGGCGGCGTAGCGGCGTTCGAAGTACGCCAGCATCTGCTCCCGCGTCAGTGCCCCGACGGACTCGGTGCTGCCGAGGACGCTGTGGCCCAGCGGGTGCGGGCGGAAGTACTCGGCCAGGAGCGTTTCGTAGACGCGATATCGCGGCATGTCTCGGTAGCGGGCGATCTCGTCGAGGATGACGTTCTTCTCCAGGTCGAAGTCCTCGCCGCGAAGGCTCGGCCGGAGGATGTCGCCCAGCAGATCCAGCAGGGCGTCCTGGTATTCCGGCAGGACCGCGCCGTAGAAGACGGTGTTCTCCTCGGACGTGAACGCGTTGTAGTTGGCGCCCATCGAGTCGAACTCGCGGTTTACCTCCAGCGGGTCCCGCCGATCGGTGCCCTTGAAGACCATGTGCTCCAGGAAATGGCTGACGCCGGCGATATCGGGCGTCTCGTCGCGGGCGCCGGTGCGGACGAAGAAACCCGCCGCCATAGACGCGGCCGAGTCGCGCACCTCCGCGATGACCGTCAACCCGTTGTCCAGTTTTGCGTGCTTGAGATTCATCGTGTTCTCGGGGCCGGCGGGTCGCGCCGGCAAGTCATTGTTCCAGTATGCCCGTATCGACGGGCTTGGGCCCGATGACCAGGACGGTAAAGTCCCGCGCGGGATGGTCCCGCACGTGCTGCAGAACGTCCGTCGCGGTCGTCGCGTCGATGGCGTCGGACAACTCGGCCAGGCTTCGCAGGCGGCCGAGATGGTACCAGTCGCTGGCCAGCGCGTTTGCCCGCGCGCTGGTCGACTCGCCCTGCATGATAAGGGCGCTCTTTAGCTGCGTGCGGGCGCGTGTGATCTCGTCGGGCTCGATTCCATCGGCCAGGCGGCGGATCTCGCTGACGGTCATGTCGAACGTCTGTTGGGCCAGTTCAGGCCGCGAGGCCGCGTAGGCGAAGACGCCGGCGCAGTTCTTCAGGCTGTGGTAGCTGGCCGAGACGTGGTAGACCAGGCCGCGCTTCTCGCGGAGTTCGGTGTGGAGCCTGGCCGCGGCGCCGCCGGAGAGAACCATGCCGGCGAGGCGCGCGGCGTAGTACTGCTCGTCGCTCAGCGGAACGGTCGCATACGCCAGGCCGATGTGCGCCTGGGCGGAGTCCTTGGTGAGGTGCTCGATGCCCGCCAGCGGCGGCTCGATAGCAGGTCCGGCCGCGCCGGTCGGCGCCCAGTCGCCAAGCAACTGTTCGGCCCGCTCGCACAGCGCCGGCCAGTCGATGTCGCCGGCGACGGCGAGTATCGTCCCTTCCGGCGAGAAGCGCCGGCCGAAATGCTCTCGCAGGGCCGCGGGCGTGGCGGCGGCAAGGCTCTCGACCGTGCCGTAGACGTTGGCGCCGAGCGGGCGCGGGTAGAACCGCTCGCGGAGCATCAGCGAGCACTTGTGGGCGGGCTCGTCCTCGAGGCTTTCCAGGTCCTGTGCGATCAGCGCCCGGCTGGGCTCGAACGTCGCATCCTCCAGGCGCGGGCTCAGGAGGATGTCGGCGTAGATGCCCAGCACGTCGTCGAGATTGCGGGATAGCTGGGCGGTTGAGAAAACGACGTGGTCGCTGCGGACGGCCTCGTGGTGCTGACAGCCGAGCGAATCCAGGGCGTCATTGAGCTGGCGGGTGTTTCGTTCGCCGGCGCCGCGCATGGCCCATTCGTTGACGATCGAGGCCGCGCCGGAAAGCCCGGCCGGGTCGTGCGCAGCCCCGGCCGGCACGATTATCGTCATCGCGGCCGAGGACACCTGCTCCATCTTCTGGCCCAGCAGCAACAGGCCGTTGGGCAACTGCTTGTCGTAGAATCGTTCGGACACCTTCTTCGCGCCTCCGGTTCCGTGCTACCTGGGGAATAGAGAGATGCATTGTAGGGATTCGCGCGGGCAAGGCAATCGGGAAACGGCGGGGCCTGTGGAAACGCGGTTGCGTGTGGTCATCGCCTGCTCGCTGAAGCGAACAGGCCTCGGGAACACGAGGGTCCTTTGTCCGTGCGATTCGGTGTGGACAGGAGTTGCCTGCGAGGATAGGTTACGGCCCATGGCAACGGCGGAGAAGATTTGCGTTATCGGCGATGGGGGGATGGGGACCGTATGCGCGATCATGCTCGCCGAGAACGGCCATGACGTGGTCCTGTGGTCTGCTTTTGCGGAGCAGGCGCGTCAGTTGGCGGCGGACGGTGAGAACAAGCGGTTCCTGCCTGGGGCGAAGCTACCGGATCGCGTGCGGGTGACCGCGGACGACGCTGAGGCGTTTGCGGGCGTCAGTATGGCGATATCGGCCGTGCCTGCGCAATTCGTCCGCGGCGTATGGCAGCGGCTTGGGTCCAAGTGCCCGGCGGATCTGGCGATATGCTCGGTTGCCAAGGGGATCGAGAACGGCACGCTGCTTCGGCCGACGGAGGTGCTGGCGGACGTTCTCGGCGGTGCGCCGGGGCGTGCGTTGGCGGCGCTGTCTGGGCCGTCGATCGCACCCGAGGTCGCGAAGCGATTGCCGGCGACGGTGGTCGTCGCGGCTACGGAGGCGGATCTTGCGGTTCGGGTGCAGGGGCTGGTTAGCCGGCCTTACTTCCGCGTGTACACAAATCCTGACCTGTTGGGCGTGGAGATCGCCGGTGCGACGAAGAACGTCATCGCCATCGCGGCTGGGATTCTGGACGGGATGAAGGTGGGCGACAACGCAAAGGCGGGCCTGGTCAGTCGGGGGCTCAGCGAGATAACGCGGCTGGGTGTGGCGATGGGTGCCCAGGCCGAGACGTTCGCCGGCCTGGCGGGCATCGGCGACCTGGTGACGACGTGCATCTCGCCGCTCGGCCGGAACCGATCCTTCGGCGAGGCCATCGGCAGGGGGCTGAGCGTGGACGAGGCCCTCGCGGCCGCCCACGGCGTGGTCGAGGGCGTGGCCACGACCGAGAGCGTCATGGCGCTGGCAAAGCGGTATGGCGCGGTGATGCCGATAACCAGCGGCATATACGACGTGATCTTCAACCACGTCGCTCCGCGGACCGCCATCCGCAAGTTGATGTCCCGGCCGTTGAAGGCGGAATGAGAAGCAGGTAATAGGTAATAGGTAGTAGGTAATAGTGAGCGGCATGCCGAGCACTGCCTTTACATGTTTCACGGTGAGCCGAAGGCTCCTGTGCGACTTCTATCGCGAATGAAGGATCCGTTAATCCATCAACAGATACGCCGCGCACGCGCTAAGTTCGTGGCGATGGCGGCGAGCTACTCGCTGGGGGTCTTCAACGACAATTTCTTCAAGCAGGTGGCCATGCTCCTGGCCATCGGCGCCGGGCACAAGGAATACCAGGGCTGGATGTTGTTCTTGTTCACCGCGCCGTTCGTGTTTCTTGCGGCCCCGGCCGGCTGGCTGGCGGATCGGTTCGCAAAGCGGCACATCGTCATTGGCGCAAAGGGCCTGGAGGTGTTGGCGATGGTCTGCGGGGCGGCCGGGCTGCTTACGGGCTCCTGGCCGCTGATAATCGCGATGGTCTGCACGATGGGCCTGCAATCGTGCATCTTCGGCCCGAGCCTGAACGGCTCGATACCTGAACTCTATCCCGCATCGTACGTCACCACCGCCAACGGCGTGCTGAAGGTCTTCGTGACCGTGGCCATCATGTCGGGCTTTGCCTTGGCGGGCTTCGTGCTGGACAGCCCAGGCGAGGTCCTCGGCGTACCGGCCGGGCGCTTCATTGCCGCGATTATAGCTCTCTGCGTGGCGGGGGTGGGCTTTGCGGCCAGCCTGGGTGTGCCGCACCGTCCGCCCGCCATGCGCACTGGCAGGGAGTTCCCGTGGACCGGGCCGCCTGACACGGTTCGGACCGTCGCCGAGTGCTTCCGCGATCGCGTGCTGGGCATGACCATCGTCGCGGACATGTTCGTGTGGTTCGTCGGATCGATGGAGATTCTCGTCATCAACGTTCTGGGCAAAGAGCAGCTCGGCTACAGCGACTCGGCCACCAGCGGGATGCTCGTGGCCCAACTTGGCGGCCTCGCGGCGGGGGGGCTGCTGGCGGGAAAGGTCGCGACGGGGCCGCGATGGCACAGCGTGCTGGCCCCGGCGGCGCTGGGCCTGGCGGCCGGAATGGGCCTGGTCGCGGCGGCGGCCACGTTGGGCGAGCCCGCGCGATACTGCGGGATCCTGCTGGGGCTCATCGTGGCGGGCGTTTCAGGCGGGTTGTTCATGATCCCGTGCGAGAGCTTCGTGCAGGTTCGCCCCGCGGCCGATCGGCGCGGGGAGGTGATCTCGGCGGCGAACTTCATGGTGTTTATCGGTATCATGGCGTCGGCGCCGCTGGCCAACGCGCTTAACGAGCACATAATGCCCTCGGTGAGTTTCGCGATGCTGGGCGGGCTTTCGCTTCTGGCGGCGTTGGCCGTGAAGGTGGCGTTTGGCCGGGAGAAAAAGGCATGATCGACCTGCTGCTGCGATGGTTCGCGCAGTTCGCCGTCTGGCTGCGGTATCGCGTCTGCACCAGGGGCCTGGACGACGTGGCCAGGCGCGGCACGCGAGGGATACTCTTTCTTCCGAACCATCCGGCCCTGATCGACCCGGTCATCGTGGGCACGACGCTGTTGAAGACCTTTCGGGCTCGCTTTCTTGCCGACGAGGACCAGATCGATCTGTTTTTCATTCGCAACCTTGCCCGGCGGGTCGGCGTGATACCTATTCCGGATCCCGGCAAGCTGGGCACGAATGCCCGCAAGGCCGTCGAGGCCGGGCTCGCACGGTGCGTCGAGGCGCTGCGAAGCGGCGACAACGTGGTGATATACCCGGCCGGGCGGATAATGCGAGGCCGAGAGGAGAACCTCTGCGGCAACTCGGCGGTGCGGTGGATTCTGGACCAGATACCGGACGCGCGGGTCGTTCTGGTTCGGGACCGCGGCCTGTGGGGCAGCCGCTTCAGTTACGCATGGGGCAAGGTGCCGTCGGTGGGCCAGGTCCTGCGGAAAGGCATCGGCGCGCTGCTGGCGTGCGGGATTTTCTTCGCGCCCAGGCGACAAGTGGACCTGGAGTTCGTCGAGGCCGACGACATTCCGCGCGGCGCGACCCGCGGGGACCTCAACCGCTGGCTGGAAGGGTTCTACAACGCCGACGCCCCGCCGGCGACGTACGTACCGTACACATTCTGGGAGCGCGGCGGACTGCGGGAATTGCCCGAGCCGCAGTACGGTGCGGACGCCGGCGACATCTCGGCCGTGCCGGACACGACGCTACAAACCGTGATCGAATACCTGCGCGAGCGGACCGGCGTTGCGGATATTCGCGGCGAGCTTCACCTGGCCCGCGACCTGGGCCTGGACAGCCTCGCCCGCGCGGAGATGCTCACGTGGCTGTCGGGCGAGTTCGGATACCCCCCCGGTGACGTCGATTCGCTCCAGCGGGTCCGGGACGTGATGCTCGCGGCCGGCGGGCAGGCAGTATCGGCCAGGCTTGCCGAGTTGAAGCCGGTTCCGCCGAAGTGGCTTGCGGGTTCGGCCGGCTCGCCGGGCGCCGTGCTCGACCTCCCACCCGGGCGGACCATCCCTGAGGTCTTCCTTGCCCAGGCTCGCCGCGGGCCGGGCAGGCCTGTCACCGCCGACCAGGCCAGCGGCA
>JADHXV010000180.1 GCA_016782785.1 Planctomycetota bacterium
CACAACTCGCGGCCGTCGTCGGCCGACAGGGCCGCCAGCCGTCCCCCGTACGCGTGCACCTGCGGGTGCGACCCGAGGTACTCGTACGTGTCCTTGTTGAGCACGGTCGGGTCGGTGCCGTCAAAGGAGACGAGGACGACGCCGTCGCTCACGATGAGCCGTTCGCGCGGCCACTTGAGGCGGATAGCCTTCTTCGCCTGAGGCAGCGGCCGGCGCCAGAGCATCCGGCCGTCGGCCGCCGAGAAGCACCACGCGGCCAGGTCGGTCTTGGCGAAGACCTTGCCGGCCGCGGCGGCGAGCGTCAGCGGCACAATTGGGTCGTCCTTCGCCGGGGCCCACTGCCAGAGGCGCCGGCCGGTGTCGACGTCGAAGGCCAGGACGTCGCCCCCGGCGCCCACCAGGAAGAGGGCCGGGCCGTCCTTGATCATCTCCAGGAAGCCCGCCGTGCCGGGGTAGTCGCGGGCGACATCGCCGGTGGCGGCGTCGAGCGCCGAGAGGGGCCGGCCCTCGCCGAGCGAGGCGTACACGCGGTCGCCGTCGGCGACGAGCGTTCGCCACACGTCTTCGAGGCGGCGATCGAACTCCGTGAAGCCGAGCGGCTTCTTCCACAGCAGGACGCCGCTGTAGCCGTCCCGGGCGACCAGCGACCAGCAGCTGGGCACCGTCATGTCGGAGGTCGGCGTCTCATCAAGCATGTAGAACAGTCGCCCAGTCGCCGACACGACCGCCCGGACGCCCGGGTACGAGCCCTTGTCGGCGTGGTGATCCCGCGTCCAGGTGGGCCCCGCCAGCCACTGCATGTGCCGGGGCGGGCCGACCACGGTGTCGCGGGCCAGGGCGTTGTTGTCCGGACCGTGGAAGAAGTGTGTCCATTCGTCGATTGCCTCCGGCACCGGCTTGACGGTCTTCGCGCCGCCGACCATCGCCACGCCGCCGGGCGCCAGGACGCGCAGGACCTCGGCCATCGGCACCGAGCCGAGGCCGTCGGTCACGAGCAGGTTCACCAGGTTGTCGACGTACGGCAGGTGCGTGCCGTCGAAACGGTCGACCGACACCGGCCCGGCCAGGCCGCGGGCATGGATGGCGGCCCGGGCCTTCGCGACGTCGGCCGCATTGGTCGCCAGGCCCTGGACGATGTACGCGTCGCCGGCGCGGAGCGCGGCAGTGCCCTGCCCGTCGCCGCAGCCGAGATGGACAACCAGGCCGCCGCGGACGCCGGAGGCCTCGATAATCGCCTTGCCGCTCGCCGCGCCCGCCGCGGGCGGAGCGATTGCCGCGCACGCCGCGGCGCACACGAGAACCGCCATCGCTCGGCGTAGGCGCAGGCCATGAGCGGGGCGCGTCAGAAACGCCATGTTCGTCCTCCGTTTCGGCGATGGGCTTGCCGCGATGACACACCGAATCCGCGCGGCCCGTACGGGCCGCGCGAGAATCCGGCCTCGCTGCCGCCGCGCCGAGCCCGGTCGTCCCGTCAGCGATAATCGTCGCCGTTGAGGCTGTGGACGACGCTGGTCAGCCAGGCCTCGAGGTCGGCCCGCATGGCCTTGACGCGGTCGGCCTGCTCGCCGGCCAGGTCGTTCTTCTCGTCGGCATCGGCGGCCAGGTTGTACAACTCGAGATTGGGCGGGCCCTTCCGCTCGATGCGATGGAGTTTCCACGGCCAATCGAGCCACGCCGCGTGGCCGGGGAACGCGTCCAGCGGGTACTGCTTCGTAACCTTGTGGGCGTTGGGGCCGAAGGTGTGCGGGTCGACCTCGCGTCCGGCCTGCTGAGCCTGGAGGAGTTCGGCCATGAGTTTGGCGCTGGGCGTCGACACGCCGCCGGTCGCGTGGTCCCAGAAGCCGATGGGCTTCGGCCGCTCGTTCATCTTGCCGTCGAGCAGCGGCACCAGGCTGATGCCGTCCAGCGGGGGCTGGTTCGGCATCGTGACGCCCACGATATCGAGCAGCGTGGGATACATGTCGGAGGTGACGCACGGCACGGCAGTCTCGCGGTGGCCCTGGAACCGGGCGGGCCATTCCAGGATGCCCGGCACCCGCAGTCCGCCCTCGTAAATCTGGCCCTTCTTGCCCCGGCCGCCGGTCGACGCCTCCTTCAGGCCGCCGTTGTCGCTCGTGTACCAGAGGATGGTGTTCTCGTGGATGCCGAGGGCGCGGAGGCCGGCCCGCAGTTTGCCGAAGGCGCGGTCCATGCCGGTGATTTCGCCGAGCCAGTCGCGCTCCCTCTCCGGCTGACCGGCATAAAGGGCCCGGTCCTCCGGGGCAGCCTGGTGCGGTCCGTGCGGCGAGCCGAACCAGACCACCGCCAGGAACGGCTTGGGCGACTTGGCGTGTTTGCCGATGAACTCCAGCGCCGCGTCGACCGTCACCATGCTGCTCTCGCCGTGGGTCTGGACGGCGCGGCCTTCGCGGCTGAGGATCGGGTCGTTGTCGAAGAAGTTCGGGGCCGAGAGCCACTCGTCGAACCCGTTGCCGCCGGGCGTGACGGGGCTCCCCTGCCGCACCGGGCCCAGGTGCCACTTGCCGAAGTGGCCCGTGACGTAGCCGGCCGTCTTCAGAGCCTCGGCAATGGAGATCTCCTCCGGCCGCAGCGGATACCCCCACTTGAAACAGCCGAAGCGGTTGGGGTGCCGGCCGGTCATCACGCTGCCGCGGGTGGGCGAGCAGACGGGGGCGGCGGCGTAGAAGCGGTCGAAGCGGAGGGTTTCGGCCGCCATCGCGTCGAAGTGCGGCGTCTTCAGGGCGGGGTGCCCGTTGTAGGCCATGTCGCCCCAGCCCTGGTCATCGGCCATGCAGAGGACGATGTTGGGCTTGGCGGCGGGGCGGCCGGCGGCCAGGGCGGTCCGCCCGACGGCGGCCAGGCCCGCGGCCGCGCCCGCGGCCTTCAGGAACGCGCGGCGATTCAAACGCATGAGCATGTCTCCTTGCCTGGGTTCTGCGGCACGGGTCACTCGGCCGGCAGCGTCTGGATCCGGATGTTGCGGAACCACACGGGCGCGCCGGCGTGCTTGCCCTGCAGGCCGATGTGCCCCTTGGTCGCGAGTTCGGCCACCGGCCTCGAGAGCCACTTCGGGATGTCGGTGCCGTCGGGGTTCTTCTCGGCTGATGTCCATTTACGCATGTCCATGACCGTGACCTGTTCGCCGTTCAGGACGATCGTGACGATCGGTCCCTTGCAGGTGACGGTCATGCGGTTCCACTCGCCGGGCTTCTTGACGACCTTGTTCCGCGCGGCGGGCAGGTGGCCGAAGACGGCCCCGCACTGCCACGAGCGCGGCTTCGAGGCCCACGTCTCGGACCAGTCGTCGGCGATCTGGATCTCGATCGAGTTCGGGATCCAGTTCTTCGTGTCCGAGCAGTAGACCACGACGCCGCTGTTGGTGCCCTCGGCCGTCTTGAACTCGAGGTCCAGGATGAAATCGTCGTACACCTTCTTGGTGAAAATGTTCTTGTCCTCGGTGGCCGTCAGGACGCCGTCCTCCACGGACCACACGCCTTCCGGGTAGTCGGCGTTCGAGAGGTCGGGGGCGAAGAGAGGCTCCCAGCCGGCCGTGTCGGGATGGCCCTTGGATGCCTCGGCGGCAAAGACCGCGGCGGCCAGCACGCCGGCCGCGGCGAGGACGGCCAGGGCGAGCACGCGATGCAACCATATGTGCCCATGTGTCGTGTTCATCTGCGGATTCCTTTCGTGCCCCTCGTCTCGCGAGCCCGAACGGCTCACACCTTCTCCAGGTCCCAGCCCCGGCGGTACGTTTCCTGGACGAACGCCTGGGCCGCGGGGACGTTCTTTACCCTCATGGCCGGGCCGTCCCACTGGATTTTCTGTTTGGCGCGGACGGCCACATCGCCCAGGAGGACGAATTCGGTCAGCGCGGCCCCGTACTCGAATCGGCTGCGGGCCGGCCGGCCGCCCTTGCACGCGTCCAGCCAGTCGCGGTGATGGCCCTTCGACTCGGGCAAAGTCCGCGGCGGCGTCTTGCCCTTGTTGGCCTGGAGGTACGCCTGCATCTTCGGCTCGGGGATGAGGCGAGGCGACTTGCTCCACCCGCCGCCCATGAGGGTGCCCTTCGTGCCGACGATGAGGACACCGTTGTCGCCCTCGCCCACCTTGCGGTCCGGCTCCAGTTCCGCCGGCCGCGGCGGCCGCAGGTCGCCGTCGTACCAGTGGACCACGAGCGGCGGGCGGCCGGCCTCGGCGGCAAACGTCCAGACCATGTGGTTGCCCGGCGCGACGACCTCGGAATCGACGAACGGCGTCTCGACGCACTCGACCGTCGCCGGGTGCCGCTGGTCCAGTTCCAGGGCCGCAAACGCCGGGTCCACATTGTGAACCATCATGTCGCCGACGGCCCCGGTGCCGAACGCCCACCAGCCGCGCCAGTTGTACGGGGCGTACGCCGGGTGATACGGGCGGTCGGGCTTCGGACCGAGCCACAGGTCCCAGTCGAAGCCGGCGGGGACAGGCGGGGTGTCCTTGGGCCGGCCGCGGCCGTCGGCCCAGCCGCCCGCGCCGCTCCAGGTGTGAACCTCGGTCACGTCGCCGATGGCGCCGTTCCAGATCCACTCGCACGTCAGGGCGTGCGTGCCGCTGCTCCGGCCCTGGTTGCCCAACTGGGTGGCCACGCCGGTCTCGGCGGCGGCCTTGGCGATCATGCGGGCCTCGTAGATGTTGTGCGTGAGCGGCTTCTCGCAGTAAACGTGCTTGCCGCGGCGCATCGCCGTCATCGCCACGAAGGCGTGCCAATGGTCCGGCGTGGCGCAGAGCACGGCGTCAATGGCCTTTTCCTTGTCGAGCATCTCTCGGAAATCGACGTAATCGTTGCATTTATATGACTTGCTGTCGCGGAGGTACCGCTCCTGCACCTCGCGCCGGACGGGCAGCCGCCCCGCCTCGCCCTTGTAATAGTACATGCTGTAATCGGCCTGCTCGCGCGGGTCGGCGATGGCGATGACCCGCACGTCGTCCTCCTGAAAGAGGGCCCGAGCGTTGGTCCGCCCCTGGCCGCCGCAGCCCACGATCGCCACGTTCACTGTCTCGCTCGGGGCCACGAACCGGGCCCCGCCGAGGACGGACCGCGGCACCACGGTGACGGCGGCGGCCGTCGCGGCCGCGGTCCCGACGAACTGCCTTCGCGTCATCTTCCCACCGCTGGGCATCGCATGTTCCTTTCGATAGTGTGAAACCATTCTCTTCCGGGCGTGTTACCCTGAATAGACAGCGCCCACGCACGTTTGTCAAGCCGCACGCGGCGCGGTAGGATGGGCACGCCCACGGCGAACCTCGGGAAAGGGACGACCATGACGACCCGGCGAACGCAGGCACGATTCCTCCAGGCGACGGTCTCGTCGGCGACCCTTCTCGCAGCGGCCGCCGCGGTCCTGCTCATGACGCCCCCTGCGGCTTCGGCCGAGGCGCCGGCCCAACCCGCGGGCGGGCCGGTCTTCGACGTCCAGAACCTTTTCGAGAAGGTCCGCGGCCCGAACATCGTGGTCGCAACCGACGGGGCCGTCCTGGCCTTCGCCAAGGGCGGCCGGCTGCTCCGACGAAGCGAGGACGGCGGCCGGACCTGGAGCCCCGCCCGCGAGGTCGGTCCCGACGCCGGCGGCAGCGCCGTCGTCGACACGACCACCGGACACGTCCTCATCGTCCAGAGCCGCGGCGGCTACCTCTGGCGCAGCCACGACCACGGCCAGACCTGGGCCCGCGAGGAGATCACCCTCCGGCCCAACGCCCTCGGCCACGGGACGCCCGACGGCGTGCCCGTGCAGACGGGGGCGTCGGAGTCGGGCGTCACGTTGCGACACGGCAAACACAAGGGCCGCCTGGTCATGCCCGCCCGCATCCAGCCGCCCAAGGGCAACAACGACCAGGAGTACTGGCCGTACAACTACAACACCTCCATCGTCAGCGACGACGGCGGCAAGACGTGGCAGGTGGGCGGGCCCGTCCAGAGCGGCACCGGCGAGGGCACCCTGGCCGAACTCTCCAACGGATCCATCTATTATAATTCGCGCTCGCATATGTCCGTGGACCATCGCCGCCGCATCGCCTGGAGCCATGACGGCGGCCTCATGTGGGTGGACTGGCGCGTTGCGGACCACCTCTACGAGGTCGGCGAACCGTTCTACTTCAAGTACGGCACCAAGCCCAGTTACGGCTGCAACGCCGGCCTGGTGCGCCTGCCCCCGGAAGTGACCGACGGCCGCGACGTGCTCCTCTTCAGTACGCCCGACAACCCGGGCGGCACCCGCGTGCGGATGACCGTCTGGGCCAGTTTCGACCGGGCCGAGACCTGGCCCGTCAAACGCCTCGTCTACGAGGGCCCCAGTGCCTACTCGTCGCTCGCCGCCGCGCCCGACGGCACGGTGTACCTGCTGTTCGAGTGCGGCGTCAAGCGCCTCTACGAGACCATCGCGGTCGCCCGTTTCAACCTGGAGTGGCTCGCCGAGGGAAAGGACTGGCGCGCGCTGCT
>JADHXV010000012.1 GCA_016782785.1 Planctomycetota bacterium
CGGGGTTCCTCGGGTCGAAGCGGAAGTAGAGAATGGCGCGCCGGGGCGACGGGAAGGCGTCGGCGATGCCCGACCGGGCGCCGCCCGCCTCCATCTGGTAATACGGGCCGTACGTCCTGCCGGGGGCCGACCCGCCGAACGGCGTCTGGGCGTTGTTGCCGGTGCCCAGGGCGGCGCCCCAGCCCTTGGCGGTGGGGCCGATCAGCGCCAAGGCCATGATCTGATACCCGTACTGCATCCCGCCGGTACCGTTGGTCGTGTCGTCGGTGCCGACGATCTTGTCGGGAGCGTTGGGGTCGCTGGGGGGATAGGTGCCCCAGTCGGACTTGAAGTTCTCCAGGCCGCCGCTGATGCCGGCGATGCGGTGAGCGCAGGCGGCGGCCCTGACGGCGATGACGGTATGGTTGACGGCCGGCAAGAGCAGGGACACCAGCACCCCGATGATGCTCATGACGACGAGCAGTTCGATGAGGGTGAAGCCGCGGCCGGCCAGGGGGCCGCGTGCGCGGCCGGCGAGGGATGCGCCCCCGGGCCGCCGCCCCCGATCATTGGTTCCAATTCGTGATGTCATCATAATTGATCTTCCTAAATCGTATGCTCGTGTCGCGCTCGCTTGCGGGCGCATTTCGCTCGGCAGGGAACAGGTCGCCGTCGTGCTCGACGCCGACGGCGCCGAACCGTCCGTCCTCGCCGGCCGAGATGAGCATGAAGTCCTCGCTATGGTACAGGGTCTTGATCACGCTTCCCTCGGTCCGGGTGCCCGAGACGACGCAGTCGCGGAAGAACAGGTCGGCAGCGAAGTTCGACTTGGCCTCGGGGTCGGAGCCGCCGCGGTCGTTGTCGTCCTTCCTGTACAAGATGTCGCCCTTGACGTCCACGGTGGGCTTGAAGTAGAGGATGGGCCCCGCCGGCTCAAAGGCGTCGAGGAAGGCCACCGGGTGGTACTCGGAGCCCACCTTCAGGAACTGCATGACCTCGTCGTCGGCCTGATAGTAAGGCCCGTAGGCCCGCTTGGGGGCACTGCCGGACTGGCCGAAGGGCATCCTTCCGCCGCCGGTGGTTCCCCAACCGGAGCCGCCCGGCCCGCGCAGGTAATAGACGAGTTTGGCGGATCCGGTGCGGGGGTAGGCGGCGTCGAGTTTGCTGGGCGGGAAGTCGCCGAAGTCGAGCTTGAACGCCTGGAGGCCCATCTCCAGGTCGCGGATGATGGCGCGCGTCTTCGTCACGCGGATGCTGCGCAGCGTCGTGGTGATGGTCGGCACCAGCAGGCCCATCAAGAGGCCGATGATGCCGATGACGACCAGCAGTTCGACGAGCGTGAAGGCGCGCTTTCGTACGGGCGTTGGCATGAGCCGCCACTCCTCTCTCGGGCCCCGGGGCCCCGGGGGCCGGGCATCAGCCCTTCTGGCCCACATTCTCAATGAGTTTGACGAGCGGCAGGAACAGGGCGATGACGATGAACCCGATCGTGCCGCCCAGGAAAATAATCATCACCGGTTCCAGCGCGCTGACGAGGCTGCCGACGAGATGGTCGACCTCGTCGTCGTACGTGTCGGCCACCTTGACGAGCATTTTGTCGAGTTCGCCGGTTTCCTCGCCGACGTCCACCATGTTGACGACGATGGGTTCGACGACGCCGCTCTCGCGCAAGGGGCCCGCGATGCTCTCGCCCTCGCGAATCGAATCGTGGACGTTGGCCAGCGCCTTGGCGACGACGGCGTTGCCGACCGTCTCGCGGGTGATGTTGAGGGCCTCGAGAATGGGCACGCCCGAGGCGATGAGCGTGCCGAGCGTTCGGGCAAACGTGGCAATGGCCTGGCGGTTGACGATGCTGCCGACGATGGGCATCTTCATCTTGAGCCAGTCCAGGGTGGTCCGGCCGGCCTGGGTGGCCCGCACCAACTTCAGGGCGGCGTACACGCCGATGGGCACGATCGGGATCAGGTACCAGTGCGACCCGACGAAGTTCGAGATGGTGATCAGCACCTGCGTCAGGGGCGGCAGGCCGCCCTTGATATCGAACTTCTTGAAGATTTCCTCAAACTTCGGCACGATGAAGAGCATGATGAACAGGAGGATGATCCCCGCAAAACTGATCACCATGGTCGGGTACACGATGGCGCCGACCACCCGTCGCCTCAGGGCCATCGCCTTCTCTTTGAAGTCGGCCAGTTTCGAGAGAATCTGGTCGAGCACGCCGCCCGCCTCGCCGGCCCGGACGGTGTGGACGTACAGGCGGTCGAAGGCCTTGGGGTGCTTCTCCATGGCCTCGGAGAGGGTGGAACCCGCCTCGACGTCCTCGATGATGTCCTGGAGGGCGTTCTTGAGGACGCCCGCCTTGGTCTGGCCTTCCAGGATCCGGAGGCTCCTCAGGATGGGCAGGCCGGCGTCCTGAAGCGTCGACATCTGCCGCGTGAACTGCGTCAGTTGCTTGTTGCTGACGCGGCCGAGGGTGAACGTCTTCCCCTTTCGGCGAGCGGCCCGCGGGGCGGCACCGCGTTTGCCCTTGAGGCGCAACTGCGTCGGAAAGTGCCCGAGCGCGCGGATCTTGCTGACGGCCTCTTCCTGGCTGACAGCCTCGACCTCGGACCGCACTTCCTGGCCGCGGGCATCCATGGCCTGGTACTGGAAGACCGGCATCGAACGTCTCCTTTCGCTGAATAGCCTCAGGTCTCCATGACGGTGGCAGCCACGATTTCCTCGATGGTCGTGATGCCATCGTAAATCGCCATCAGACCGCTCTCGCGCAGGGCCCGCATGCCGCGCTTCTTGGCCTCGTCGCGGACAACGTTGGTCGACACGCCCTGGAGGATGAGGTCGCGAAGCGGATCGTCAAGACGCATGATCTCGAAGATACCCGTGCGGCCCTTGTAGCCGGTGTTGTTGCAGGCCTCGCACCCTTTGCCGAAGTAGAACGTCCGGCCGCGAACCTCTTCGGGCGTCAGGTCGAGTTCCCACAGCATGTCTTCGCTGGGCTCGAACTCGCTTCGGCAGTTGGTGCAGATGCGCCGGACGAGCCGCTGGGCCACGACCGCCTCGAGCGTGGCGGTAACCAGGTAAGACTCCAGACCCAGGTCCAGCAGGCGCGTGATGGCCGTCGGCGCGTCGTTGGTGTGGAGCGTCGAGAAGACCAGGTGGCCCGTCAGCGACGCGTGAATGGCGATCTGGGCGGTTTCGAGGTCGCGGATCTCGCCCACCAGAATGATGTCCGGGTCCTGCCGCAGCACGTGCCGCAGCACCCGCGCAAAGGTCAGGCCGATGTCGGCATTGATCTGGCACTGGACCAGGCCCTCGATGTCGTACTCGACGGGGTCCTCGGCGGTGATGATCTTGGTGTCGACGCTGTTGATGGCCGCCAGCGCCGAGTACAGCGTCGTCGTCTTGCCGCAGCCCGTCGGGCCGGTGTTGATCACGATGCCGTTGGGCAGGTGGATGAGTTCGTCGACCAGTTGCTGCTCGTCGGCCCGGAGGCCGATCTTCGTCAGGTCCAGTTCCACCAGGCTTCGGTCCAGCACGCGCATGACGACGCTTTCGCCGAACATGGTCGGCAGGACCGAGATGCGCAGGTCCACCGGTTTGCCGCCCACCGTCAGTTCGATTCGGCCGTCCTGGGGGACGCGGCGTTCGGCGATGTCGAGATTGGCCATGACCTTGATGCGGCTGGCGACGGCCAGCGCAATGTGCCTGGGCGGCGGCACCATCTCGTACAACACGCCGTCGATGCGGTACCGCATCTTGAACTCGTCCTCGAACGGCTCGAAGTGGATGTCGGACGCCTGGTCGCGGATGGCCTGCAGCAGCACCAGGTTCAGCAGTTTCTTGACGGGCTGGCTTTCGCTCATGGCCCGGATGTCTTCCAGGTCGATCGACTCTTCGTTCTCGGCGATCCACTCGGCCGTCATGCCCAGTTCGCCGATGACCGATTCGACCGAATCGATCTGGGCGTAGTACTTGTCCAGGGCCCGGACGACGGCGTTCGGGTCGGCCACGGCCGCCCGGATCTCGAAGTCCAGCAGCATGTGGAGTTCGTCGAGCGCGCGGAAGTTATTCGGATCGGCCATCGCCACGGTCAGCATGTGGTCCGAGAACTCGATCGGCACCACGCCGTAACTGCGGGCCGTCAGCGAGTCCATCTTCTCGGTGACCTCGGTGGAGATTTCGATCTCGTCAAGGTCCACGCGGCGCATGCCGGCCTGAATGGCCAGGGCGGCCGAGATGTCCGGCTGCTCGCAGTACCCCAGGTCGACCAGGACAGCCCCCAGGGCCCCGCCCTTCTCCTTCTTGAACTCGAGGGCCTCCTGGAGTTGCTCGTCGGTGATCTTCTCCATCTCCAGGAGGACCTGCCCCAGCCGCTTCTGCGTGGCAACGGTCATGCGGCGTTCGCGCCGGGGCTCCTCGAGGGGCGAGGCCTTCGCCGCCGGCTTCGCGCCCGACGCCGGCTTCGCGCCCGACGGAGCCGGCCTGGTGTCCGACGGCGGCCGCTTGGCGCCCGCCGCGGCTGCCTTGGCGTCCGGAGTCGGCCGCTTCGGGCCGGGCGACGCGTTGGTCGACACTTTCGAGGTCGTCTTGTCACTGCCAGGAACGCGTGTCAACGGTCTTCCTCTCCCTGCAACGTTCGGAATTCGGTCGGTGGCCGGGGCGGCTAGTCGAGTTCCGACGACGCCATCGCGCCGCCCGCCTGTTCGAGCGCTTCCCGTCCGCCGGGAATGCTCATCAGTTTCTTCTCCAGTTCCTCTCGCCGCTGGGCCTTTTCCAGCATCTCCTGGGTGCTGATGACACCCTTGGAGTGCAATTCCCAGAGGGCGTCGTCGAGCAACTGCATGCCCCACCGGCCGCCCGTCTGGATCACGGATTCGAGCCGGAACGGTTCGTTCTTGCGGATCATGTGCTGGGCGGCCGAGGTGATCATGAGGAACTCGTACGCGGCGATGCGGCCGGGCATGTCCTTGCGCGGCACGAGTGTCTGGCTGATGACCGCCAGCAGCGACCCCGACAATTGGACGCGGACCATGTCCTTCTGCCCGGCCGGAAACGCGTCGATGATGCGGTTGACGGTGCCGGCGGCGCCGGTGGTGTGAAGCGTGGAGAAGACGAGGTGGCCGGTCTCGGCCGCCCGGATGGCCGCCTGCATCGTCTCGACGTCGCGCATTTCGCCCACCAGGATGACGTCCGGGTCGGCGCGCAGGGCCCGGCGGACGGCCTCGTCGAAACTGCCCACGTCCAGGCCCAGTGCCCGCTGATTGATCATCGACTTCTTGTGCTCGTGGTAATACTCGATCGGGTCCTCAATCGTGATGATGTGCCGGTCAAACGTATCGTTGATATAATTGACCATCGATGCCAGCGTGGTCGTCTTGCCCGACCCGGTCGGCCCCGTCACCAGGAACAGGCCGCGCGTGCGGCTCAGGAGCGACTTGACGGTGGGCGGCAGGCCGATCTCCTCCAGCGTCATCAGCCGCGACGGAATCAGACGCAGCGCCAGGCTCACGTTGCCGCGCTGCTTGAACACCGCCACGCGAAACCGGGCCTGGCTCTGGAAATCGATGCCGAAGTCGGCCGAGCCCGTCTCCTCCAGTTCCTGCTGGTACCGGTCGGGTGTGATGCTTCGCATCAGGCCGACCGTGTCCTCGGGTGTCAGCACCTCGGTCTCCAGCGACCGCAGCCGGCCGTGCAGACGCACCACCGGCGGCCGGCCCACGTGCAGGTGCAGGTCCGACGCGTTCTTGGCAACGGCAAACTGCATAAGTTTGTCGACCTGGATCATGAAGCCCTCACCCTGCCGCTGCGCCCTGCCGCACCCTGGCGAGGCCTGACCCACCCATGCCCCGCTCGAGCGCCCTCAGCGCCGTGCAACGTGTTGTGCATACACACTTTATTCTATAGATCGGACCCGTCTTTCGGCAAGGCCCGCAGCCGGTTTAACAGCCAACGAACCGCCCTGGTGGCCTCAAAAAGCGGCTTTCGGC
Organism: Planctomycetota bacterium; assembly: GCA_016782785.1. Classification (GTDB taxonomy): domain Bacteria; phylum Planctomycetota; class Phycisphaerae; order FEN-1346; family FEN-1346; genus BS750m-G62. The sequence goes on from JADHXV010000012.1 coordinate 5,967, forward strand.
CGTGTTGGGTCGCCTTTCGGGCACGGCCCCCCGATTCCGCCACCGACTAGACCCCGCTCGTGGTGGTCCGCTGGGCGCGGGCCAGCACCTCGTCCAGGGTCGTCTCGCCCCGCATGACCTTAATCAGGCCGTCCTCCAACAGCGACCGCATACCGAGGTCGCGGGCGGCCTGGCGGATTTCGCCCAGCGGTCGATGCTTGAAGGCCATTTCGCGGAGTTGGGCGTTCATCGGCATGATCTCGAACATGCCAATGCGGCCGCGGAAGCCCATTCCGTGGCATTTCTCGCACCCCATCGGCCGCATGAAGGTCGCCTGACTCAATTGCTCCTCGGTCATGCCCAGCGACCGGAGGGTGGCCAGGTCGACGTCGGGGTCGGTTTCCTTGCACTCGGCGCACAGCACGCGGACCAGCCGCTGGGCCATGACGGCCTGAACACTGCTGGCCACAAGGAATGGCTTGACGCCCATGTCGACGAGGCGTGTCAGTGCACTGGGCGCATCGTTGGTATGAAGTGTACTGAATACCAGGTGTCCGGTCAAAGCGGCCTGGACGGCCATCTCTGCCGTCTCTAAATCGCGGATCTCGCCGACCAGGATGATGTTGGGCGCCTGCCGAAGCATCGCCCGCAGAATCCGCGCGAACGTCAGTTTGATTACCGTGTTCACCTGCACCTGGTTGATGCCCGAGATGTGGTACTCGACGGGGTCCTCGGCCGTGATGATCTTGCGGTCCGGCGTGTTCAGTTCGTTCAGGGCCGCGTACAGCGTCGTGGTCTTGCCCGACCCGGTGGGCCCGGTGACCAGGAAGATGCCGTTGGGCCGGGCGATGAGTTTCTCGAACATCTCGTGGTCGTCGCGGAGAAAGCCCAGGTTTTCCAGACCCAGGTTGATGGACTCGCGCCTCAGGATTCGCAGCACGATACTTTCGCCGTGGTAGGACGGCAGGGTGGAGACGCGGAAGTCCAGGTCGGCCCCGTCCAGGCGCATGCGGATTCGGCCGTCCTGCGGCAGGCGTTTTTCCTCGATCTGCATGCCCGACATCAGTTTGATGCGGGTCGTGATGGCCCCCTGGAGCCGCCTCGGCGGCGCGTCGCGCTCGATGCACACGCCGTCGATCCGGTACCGGACCCGCAGGCGCGGCCCCAGCGCCTCGATGTGGATGTCCGAGGCCCGCATCCGCACCGCCTCGGTAATGATCAACTGGACCAGCCGGATGATCGGGGCCGCCTCGGCGTGGCCGTCGCCGCCCTTCTCGCCCCGGTCCTCGAAATCGATGTCGGTGGACGTGAACTCCTGGAGCATCGAGTCCACCGATTCCGACTCCGTCTGCTCCGTGTACCCCGAGATGACCGACCGCACCGCGTGCCGCGACGCCAGCACGCAGTCCACCTCCATGTTCAGGCGGAATCGGAGGGCGTCGATCGACTCCAGGTCCAGCGGGTCGGTGATGGCGACCCTCAGGCGGCCGTCGGCGTACTCGAGCGGCACGATCTGGTACTCTTCCATCATCGACTCCGGCACCATCTCCATGACCTGCGGGTTGATGGTGCCGATGTCGAGGTCCACGTACTGCATGTCGAACTGGAGGGCAAGGGCCTTGGCCACGTCCTGCTCTTCGCAGGCGCCCATGCCGACGAGGACCTCCCCCAGCCGCCGGCCGCTCTTGCCCTGCCGCTCCAGGGCCTCGCGGACCTGGCGGTCGGTGACCTTCTCCCACTCCTTGAGGATCTCGCCGATTTGCTTGCGTTTGTTCAGCATGGCTCAATCACCCGAAAGCACTGGCGGCGCCCGTCCGGCGACACGGCGCCTCTGGTTTAACCACCCGATGGAACGCGGACGTCCAGATGGAACACCGCCCCCTGCGCGGGACATTCACCCCGTGGCCGCCCTCATTGTCGCCCCTGCCGCCGGGTCCGTCAACACTTAATCGCCCCCTGTCGCCCCCCCCGCCGGCGTCACACGTGCAGTTCGATCACGTCCTTGTCCGACAGGACGTGGTCCTGCTGGACCGGCTGGCCGTCGTACACCCCGTTGCCCCAGATGCGGGCCCGTTTCAGGCGGTCGGCGAAGTCGCCGTGCACCTCGGCCGCCAGGTCCAGCACCGTGCTGCCGCGCGAAAGGACGAACGGCGCGTGTATGTCGGCGGGCTTGCCCGGCTCCTTGCTGTAGACCCGGACGACGTCGAGCATCTCGAAGCACCGGCGGGCGAATTCGTCCAGGCCCTCACCCGTCTCGGCGCTGGCGGCGATCATGGGGAGCGTGTCGCGGTGCAGTTCCGTCAGGGCCTCGAAGTTCGCCCGGGCCCCGGGGGCGTCGACCTTCGTGCCGACCAGGAGCATCTTCATGGCCGTCCCGCCTTCGGGCACCTCGCGGCCCTCGGACACCACGCCGCGGGCTTCCAGCACGCCCAGGCACACGTCCACCTGGTCGAGGATGTCGGCGGCCGAGAGGTCCACGCACACCAGGATCACGTCCGCGGCGCGGACCGTGCCCAGCATGCCCGGCACCAGGCCGTCGGCCGTGACCGGCGGCAGGTCCACCAGTTGAATCTGGATGTCCTCGAACGACATCATGCCCGGCACCGGGCCGTGCGTCGAAAACGGGTACGGCGCCACGTTGACGTGGGCCTTCGTGACGGCCCCCACCAGGGCGCTCTTGCCGGCGTTGGCGGTACCCACGAGGACGAGTTGCCCGGCCCCGTTCTTGTCGACGTGGAACGGGTCGATGCCGCCCTTGGACTTGGTCTGCTCGGCGGCGGTCCGAAACTTCGAGAGGCGGCGCCGGATATCGGCCCGCATCTTCTCGGTCCCCTTGTGCTTGGGGATCGTGGCGTACATCTCTTCGAGGGCGGCGATCTTCTCGGCGACCGTCTTGGCCGCCCGGAAGCCCTTCTCGGCGTGCAGGTAATCCGGTGTCAGGTTTGCGGGCATAGGGACTCTGTCGCTTCGACCATGCGGCTCGGCCCGGTATTGTACCGTCATGGGCGGCCGATGCAAGCCGGGCGCGCTGTAAAGGCCGCTTGCATCCCGCCCCGCCACGCGCCACAATGGAGGCCAGCGTTTGGGGGGAGCACCGCTATGGCCTACGTTTCGCGCGACGATCCGGAGGGGGCCGACAAGTTGCGCCACCTGTTCAGCCCCGAACACGCGGACCAGCAGATCCGCCAGGCGATCCAGTTCTGCTGGATGGCCTTGCCGGAGGACCGCCGGTCCGTTGACGAGGTCGAGAAACAGATTCGCCGCCTCGTCGACCGGGCGCTGCGCGATCTGCGCGAGGATGCCGACGCCTTCGGCCTTGGGGGCGGTTCCTGAGGGGGCGGCGCGATGCCCAGAGGCTTCGAGGCAAGCAAACCGTTAGGAGCGATGTCGTGTTCATCAAACGAAGGCCGTTTCTGCTGATCATGGCCGGTGTGGCCATAGCCGGGGCCGTACAGGCTTCCGGGGCCGCCGAGACCGAGAAACCCGGCGGCGGCCACAAGGTCCACCTCTTCATCCTCTCGGGCCAGTCGAACATGGCCGGCCTGAACCCCGACGTGTCGTTCACGCCGGCCGTTACGCAGGCCCTGGCGGACGACGAGGTCCTGGTGGTCAAGGACGCCCAGAGCGGCCAGCCCATCCGACCGATGGTACAAGAAATGGAAACCCGCCCAGGGCGACGAACCCAAGGCCACCGGCGACCTGTACGACCGCCTCATGACCAAGGTCAAGGCCGCCGTCGAGGGCAAGAAGCCCGACACCATCACGTTCGTCTGGATGCAGGGCGAACGCGACGCCCGCGAGAAGCACGGCGACGTCTATGCCGCCTCGATGGCCGGCCTGGTGGAGCAACTCCTCAGCGACCTCGGCCGCAAGGACGTCAACGTCGTCATCGGCCGCCTGAGCGACTGCAACACCGACGCGCACTGGACGATGGTCCGCCAGGCCCAGGTCCAGGCGGCCGAGGCCGATCCCCGGGGCGCCTGGGTCGATACCGACGACCTCAACGGCCCGAGCAACGCCCTCCATTACACCAAGCAGGGCTACGCGGAACTGGGCAAACGCTTTGCCGCCAAGGCCGTCGAGTTGATTCGCAAGCCGGAGAAATAGCGGCCGGCCATCTGCCCTGCGGCTCGACGGACACCTGCGCCACGCCTACAATGGGCCAAAGGGTGAGATAATCCATTTCAGGGGCCGCCCGGGCGGGGGCGGCGCACGCATATCGCGCCGGGGCCACGACTGCGCTGGAGGGCACGCCCGTGTTACCATGGGTCATCGTGTTCGGCCATGTCCAGATGGCGCTCGGCGGGCTGCTATGGGGCATCGCCGCCTACGCCGTCTTCATCATCCTGGTGCGGAACGACCGGTATTGGCAGATCGGCGCGTGGGTCAGCGCCGTCCTGTTCTTCGCGTGGGACAAGATCGTCGTCTCCACGCTGATGGCAGCGGCAGGCGTTCGGTACAGCGACGAGATTTCGGAAAGCGTCGGGGCGGAGATCTGGGACATCAATCTGTACGTCATCGTCCTGAGCATCGGGCTGGCCTTCGTCGGCTTCGTGTTGGGCCGGTGGCTCGTGAAGAAGGCGGCCGAGGCGCTGACGTGGTCCGAGCGCGAACGGGCCACCCGGGCCGAGGCCGACGCCCCCGAGCCCCCGCCCCGGCCGAGGCCGTGACCGTGCCCCCTGCCCCGTCCACGCCGGCTGCAACTTGAAACCCACCTCCCGTTTCGGCACAATGGCGGGGTACACGACCACCCGTTACACGGAAAGACCACCATGCTCGACCTGGACACCATCCGCACGCGGACCGACGAGGTCCGCGCCAACTGCGCGAACCGCCGCATCGCGGCCGACGTCGACGCCGTCCTGGGCCTGGCCGACGAGCGCAGCGGGCTCATCCAGGACATCGAGGGGATGCGGGCCCGCCGCAACGAACTTTCGGGCCAAATCCCGAAGGCCTCGAAGGACGACCGCCCCGCCCTGGTCGACGAGGCCCAACGCCTGAAGGCCGACGTCGCCGAGCAGGAGCAGGCCCTGGCCGATGTCGAAACGCGCCTGCGGGCCGAGCAGTCGAAGATCCCTAACCTCACGCACCCCGACGCCCCGGTGGGGACCGACGAATCGGCCAACCGCGAACTCCGCCGGTGGGGCGAGCCGCGGGCGTTCGACTTCCCGCCCAAGGACCACGTGGCCATCGGCGAGGCCCTCGGCCTCATCGATTTCGACTCGGCCACCAAGGTCACCGGCTCGAACTTCTACTTCCTGAAGAACGAGGCGGTCCTCGTGGACCTGGCGCTTCAGCGGTTCGCCCTGGACGTGCTGCGCGAGAAGGCCTTCACGCTCTACGCCACGCCCGACCTGGCCCGCATGGAGGTGCTGGAAGGCACCGGCTTCAACCCGCGCGGCCAGGAGTCGCAGATTTACCGCATCGAGGGCCAGGACCTGGGCCTGATCGCCACGGCCGAGATTACGCTGGGCGGCATCCTGAAGGACGAGATCCTGGACGCCGACCGTCTGCCGCTGCGCCTGGGCGGCCTCAGCCACTGTTTCCGCGTCGAGTCGGGCGCCTACGGGCGGGCCAGCCGCGGCCTCTATCGCGTCCACCAATTTACAAAGGTCGAGATGTTCGCCTTCACCACGCCCGAGCAGTCCGACGCCGTGCACGAGGAACTCGTCGGCATCGAGGAAGAGATCTTCCAGCGCCTCGGCATCCCGTACCGCGTGGTCGACATCTGCACCGGCGACCTGGGCGGCCCGGCCTACCGCAAGTACGACCTGGAGGCCTGGATGCCCGGCCGCGGCGACGCCGGCGAGTACGGCGAGGTCACCTCCACGTCCAACTGCACCGATTACCAGGCCCGGCGGCTGGCCATCCGCTTCCGCCGCGAAAAGGGCGCCAAGCCCGAACTCGTCCACACCCTGAACGGCACGGCCGTGGCCGTCAGCCGGACCCTGCTGGCGATCCTCGAAAACTACCAGCAGGCCGACGGGTCGGTCGTGGTGCCCGAGGTCCTGCGGCCGCTCGTGGGCCTCGACCGCATCGGCCCGCGTGCCGAATGACCCTCTCCGGCGGTCGGACCGGATGAGGCGGCGCCACTGCGTGCGTATGTCTTGCCGGGGCCACACGCGGATCTTATAATGAATCATTCGTGGGTTTGGTGCAGTGTCCTGCACCGGCCCCGCGGGACCGCAAGACGCAACAGGCCGGGCGGGTGGGCACCTCCGGCATGGCCGACATGGGGGGATAGGCGATGTTTCAGTTCGGCGAGTTGTTGACGCTCGGTCTGTTTCTGGTCACCTGTGCCTACCTGCTGCTTCACCGGCAGGCCATTGCCGCACTGCCGGCACTGCGGCCGCTGGTGATTCCATTTCTGCTGATGGCTCTTGCCTCCCTGGCCACCGTTCTCGAGGGCGTGCCGTCGGGTTCACCCACGGGCCAGATCATTTTCTGGGAGCAAAGCCCGGTGGTGGCTCGCGCGGGCGGGTGGATAAGCCAATCGCTGAACCTGGTGGAGCACGTCGGCTTCGCGGCCGCCGCCATCTGGCTGGCCGCGGTCCTGTGGCGCCGGTCGCGCGCCCGCGCGGAGACCGGCCGATGATTCCCAACGCCCTCATTGTCGCGATCGACGCCACGGGGGCGGCGGCGGCCTGCGCCGTCCTGCTCCGCCTCCTGATGTGGCCCCGACTCGTCCGGGGGGCCGCCCGGGGACTCCTGCTGTCCGTGGCCGCTCTGGTCCTGACATGGGCCGCGTTCAACGTCCTCGAATGGACCGGTGTGTTCTTGAAGGCCGACATCGCCGAGGACTTCTTCGAGCCGCTCCTGCCTATCGTTTGGCTCTTCCTGTTCATCATCGTGCCGGAGCAGGAAGACCGCCGCCGCCTCCGCCGCAGTTACGACCGGCTGGCAGCCCTGCACCGGCTGGCGGTCGACCTGACGCCGCGGCACGACCCGCAGACCATCATGGAGGAGGTTGTTGCGCAGACGGCCCGGCTGCTGGGGCTGCCCGCGGTGGCCATCTTCACCCCCGAACCCGGCGGCGACCGCCTGGCCGTCCGCGCCAGCCACGGCCTGCCTGAGGACGAACAGCACGTCTTCGACGCCGACGCCACCCTGTCCGGCCAGGTCTTCCGCCGGCATAAGGCCGTCCAGGTCGCCGTCGGCGACGAACGCGCCCCGGCGGCCACCACCGACCTGGGCCGGCGGTACGGCCTGACGAACGTCGTGGCCGTCCCGCTGCTGGTGCACAACCAGACGGTGGGCGTTCTGACCGCCGGACGCGCCGACGGCCGGCCGTTCGACGACGGCGAGATTCGCCTGCTCGAGACCCTGTGCGCCCACGCCGCCGCCGCCATCGACAGCGCCCGCCTGCTGGAACGCGTGACCGAGAGCGAGGCCAAGTACCGGACCATCGTCGAGAACGCCCAGGCCGCCGTCATCGTCGTCGACGCCTACCGCCAGGTCATTTTCTGGAACCGCGGGGCCCAGCGCCTGTTCGGCTGGAAGGCTACGGAGGTCGAAGGCCACCACGTCGAGTTCATCTACCCGGAGGACCGCCGGGCCGACGTCGTCGAGCACATCCTGCCGGTCCTCCAGCGCGAGGGCGTGTGGTCCGGCGAGTTCCCCCTCGTCCGCAAGAACGGCGAGACGTTCACGGGGTTCCTGAGCCTGTCGCGGGTGTTCGACGCCCGCGGCTCGGTCATCTGCACCCTGGGCATCCTCAGCGACATCACCGAACGCGTCCGCCTGCGCGAGCAACTGGTCCAGGCCCAGAAAATGGAGACGCTGGGCGCCCTGGCCGGCGGCATCGCCCACGACTTCAACAACCTCCTGACGGCCGTCCTCGGATCCGCCAACCTCCTCGAAGACGACCTGCCCAAGGATTCCGAGAACTACGACGCCGCCGTCAGCATCGAGAAAGCCGCCCGCCGCGGCGCCGACCTGGTCGCCCAACTCATGGCCCTCAGCCGCCGGCAGCCGACTCGCAGCGAGCCCGTCGACCTCAACCAACTCGTCGCCGAGGCAGTCGACCTGGCCCAGCGCACCTTTCCGGGCCGCATCGACGTTACCACCCGCCTCGAACCCCACCTGCGGAGCGTCCGCGGCGACCCCTCGCAGATGCACCAGGTGCTGATGAATCTGCTCGTCAACGCCCGCGACGCCATGGGGCAAGGCGGCACCCTGACCGTCGCCACCGAGAACGTGGAACTGGACGGCAACGGGTCCCTCGGTCCCGCCTTCCGGCCCGGGCCGGGCGTCATGGTCACCGTCTCGGACACCGGCTGCGGCATCGCGCCCGAGGACCAGGGCCGCATCTTCGAGCCGTTCTACACGACCAAGGCCGAGGGCGGCGGCACCGGCCTCGGCCTCTCGACCACCTACGCCATCGTCAATCGCCACGGCGGCCGCATCGCCTTCGAAAGCGAACCCGGCCGCGGCACCACCTTCCGCGTCCTCCTGCCGGCCGGATAACCCTGGCCCCGCGAAACCACGCTGGACATCCCCCCCCGCCTCGCGTAAAAAAGGCGTCGGCGCCGCCTGCCACCGAGCCCGCTGCGTAAGCAGCGGGGTACTCGCGGCCGCAGCAAACGCACCGAGGAACCGTCATGGCCAAACGCTCGCCCAAGAAGAAGCCCGACCCCGCCAAGCGGCTCAGCGATTTCCTCCAGCACAAGGGCCGCGACGAGCCCCTGCCCGTCTACGTCCTGCGCGGCACGGACCCGTACCTCGTGGATAAGGCCCGCATGGCCGTCCGCGAGCGGACCATCGGCGACGCCGAACCCGGCCTGGCGGTGGCCGAGTTCAACGGCCAGGAGGCCGGCCTCGCCGACGTCCTCGACGCCCTTCGCACGCTGCCGTTCCTGGCGCCGCGGCGGCTCGTCTCGATCCGCGACGCCGAACCGTTCATCAACAAGGACACCCGCCCCGTCCTGGAGAAGTACCTCGCCGAACCGTCGCCCGCGGGCGTGCTGTGCCTGGAGGTGACCTCGTGGAACGCCTCGACGCGGCTCGGCAAACTGGTGGCGGCGAAAGGCTTGGTCGTCGCCTGCGAGACCCACGAGCCGCACCGCGTCCCCGGCTGGCTTCGCCGTCACGCCCACGACACGCTCGGCAAAGACCTCACGTTCGAGGCGGCCCGGATGCTCCAGGAGTATCTCGGCAACGACTTCGCGGCGCTGACGCATGCCGTCGAGGCCCTGGCGCTGTACGTCGGCGAGGGCGAACGCATCGACGCCGACGCCGTCGACGCGCTCGTGGCCCGCGGCCATCACGAGCGGGTCTGGGCCCTGTGCGACGCCGTCGCCGACGTCCAGGTGGCCCGGGCCCTGGAACTGCTCGACGTGTTCTGGACCGAGGGCATGCAGGCCCCGCAGATCGTGGGCCTCTTGCGGCCGACGTTCCGGCAACTGGTTCGCGTCCGGGCCCTGACCGATTCGATCGGCCTGGAGGCCGCCATGGACCGGGCCGGCGTCCACCGGGCCGCCTTCGACCGCGTCCGCCGGGCCGTCGCACGCTTCTCGGTCGACGACCTCGCCGACGCCTACCAGGCCCTCGTCGACGCCGACTTGGACGCCAAGACCCGACCCAGCGACCGCATGGCCATGGAGACCCTGGTCCACCGGCTGTGCCATCCGCGCCAGACGCGCGGCCTGACGGCCCACGAGGCGGCGGGCTTTTAGCATGTAGGCCGCGGCACGCCGCGGCGCCCGGCCCGTACGGGCGTAGCGGCGCGGCCATGCCGCGCCGCCCCCCACAATGTCATTCTGAGCGAGCGAAGAATCTCGCCGTTGCCGTAGCTGTTGCCGTTGCCGTTTGAAGCGCATGCCGCGCGGGACGCACGACAAGACGCTATGCCTCCACCCAACGACCAACCCGTCGCCGTCCAGATCGGGGCCGGCAACATCGGCCGCGGCTTCATGGGCGAACTCCTCTCGGCCGGCGGGTACCGCGTCACCTTCATCGACGTCGACCGCCCCCTCGTCGACGCCTTGGCCGACCGCGGCGCCTACGAGGTCCACCATATCTCAAATACCGGCGACGAGGCCGTCCGCGTGACCGGCGTCCGCGCCATTCACGCCGACGACCGCGAGGCCGCCGCCGACGCCATCGCCGGCTGTGCCGTGGCCTCGACGGCCGTGGGCGTCCGGGCCCTCGCGGCGGTGGCGCCGATGCTGGCGGCCGGCATCGCCCGGCGCCTCGCGCGCGGGGCCGACCCGCTGAACGTCATCACGTGCGAGAACCTCATCGGGGCCGGCCGGCGGCTCCAGGCACTCGTCTGGCAGACGATGGAGCGGCTTGCCGACTCTGGCGGCGCGCCGCCGCCCGACCGCTCGGCTTTCGAGCAGCGCATCGGCTTTGTCGAGGCCGTCGTCAGCCGGATGGTCCCCATCGTGCCCGAGGCGGCGCGCCGCCGCGACCCGCTCTGGATCGCCTGCGAACCGTACGCCCGCCTGCCGGTCGACGCCGCCGCCATCCGCGGACCGGTCCCGCACGTCGCGGGCCTGGAACCCGTCGCGAACATCCTGGCCCATCAGCAGCGCAAACTCGCCACGCACAATATGAGCCACGCCGTCTGCGCGTACCTCGGCTACGCGGCCCGCCACGCGCTCGTGTGGCAGGCCCTGGACGACCCGGTCGTGGAGGCGGAGGTCCGCGCTGCGATGGCCGAGACCGGCCGGGCCCTCGTCGCCCGCTTCGGCTTCGACCCGGACGAACAGCAGGCCTATGAGGCGGACCTCCTGGCCCGGTACCGCAACCGGGCCCTCGCGGACCAGGTTGTCCGCGTGGCCGCCGACCCGCTCCGCAAACTCGGCCCCGACGACCGCCTCATCGGCTCGGCCCGGCTGTGCCTCCAGGAGGGCGTGGACCCCGAGCACGTGGTCGGCGGCATCCGGGCGGCCCTGGCGTACGACCATCCGGAGGACCCGTCGGCCGTCCGGCTCCAGAAAATGCTGGCCGAGGCCGGCCGGGCGCACGTGCTGCGGAAGGTCTGCGGCCTGGCGGAGGACGAGCCGCTCTTTGCCCGGCTGATGGCGTGCATGTAGGCCGCGGCGTGCCGCGGCTCCCTCAACTCGATTGTCGGGTCTGTTGACCCGACCTACTACTTTTAGCCGCGACGCGACAGGCCGTACTTTTAGCCGCGACCCGACAGGCCGTACTTTTAGCCGCGACGCGACACGCCGTACTTTTAGCCGCGACGCGCAGCGGAGCGCGTTACACTGGACCCAGCATGAACCTCGCCATCATCCAACCCGTCGCCGACGTCCGGCACGCCGCCCGCGCGTACCGCGACGAGGTCGCGCTGCTGGCGGCGGTCCTCGGCCGGGCCGGCCACGCCGTCACGCTCGCGGTCCTCGCGCCGGACGAGGCCGGCGACGCGGCCCGGGCCCTGGCCGAGGCGCAGCCCGACGTGATCCTGCTGTATGTCGAAGGCCTCTCGGCCGACGCCGCAGCCAAGGCGGCCGGGTCGGCGGCGTCGGCCGTCGGGGCGCCGCTGGTGGCCTTCGGGCCGCACGCCCGCCTCTGCCCGGACGCGTGCCTGAGCCTGGCGGGGGCCGAGGCCGTCGCGGTCGCCCCGGGGCCGTGGGTCGTGCCGGAGTACGTCGAGGCCCGCGGCGGGCGGATCGATTCGCTTCGGACCCCCGGCCTGTGGGTCAAGTGCGAGACGGGCGTGATGCGGAACGCGGCTCCCCGGCCGCCGGCGTCGCTCGGCGATGAGCCGCTGCCGAACCGCGGCCTGTACACGTCGGACCAGACGCTCGACGCGGCGGGTTTCGCGCCGATTACGGTGGCCCGCGGCGGCGAGGGGCCCTCGCCGACCGAACCGACCGGAGCGCCTGGAGCCCCCGGAGCGCGCGGCTCGGCCTCCGCGCCCGGCAAACCCCCGGCGCCCCCGCTGCCCGGACCGGCCGCTGCGCCCGCCCCGTGGCCCGTCCTGCATCGGCCGGTCGAGGCCATCCTGGAGGAGATGCACGAGGTCGCGGCCGAGCAACTGGACCTGGGCGGGTGGTCCGTCGGCAACGCGCGATGGACGGCCGACCCGGCGTACCTGGAGGCGTTCGCCGAGCGGTACGCCCGCGAGGTCGGCCTGCCGCTACGCACGGTGCTCCACGCCGCCGACGTGACGCCCGAGACGGCCGCCCTGCTCGCCCGCGCCGGCTGCAACGAGGTCACCTTGCCGCTGGGGAGCGCGTCGAACCTGATTCGGACCGAGGTGCTGGGCTTGGACGCCTCGGCCGAGGCGGTCGCGGCGGCGGCCGCGGCGCTTCGGCAGGCGGGGATTCGCACGGCCGTCGCCGTCGAGATCGGCGCGCCGTACGAGACGCCCGTCACGATCGACGAGACCGTCGAGTTGCTGCGGCGACTGGCGCCCGACCGCGTGGCGGCCCGGCTTCACTGGCCCGAGCCGGGGTCGGCCTCGGAGCGCATCGCCCGCGAACACGAGTGGCTGGTGCCGGACCCGGCGTCGGCGTACCTGGCGGGCGGGCCGGCGGTGGTGCCGGCGTCGCTCTCGGCCGAGGCCCTGATCGAGGCGGCGGAACTGCTGCCGTACCGCGTCCTTCGGCCGCGCGTCGTGCCCTTGCTTCGCCTGGCGCGGCGCGTCAGAATTCCAGGGAAGGGAACGGTGTACGAGTGCCTGGTCAAACCGTTCCTGGTCCCACCGGTGAGGAAGGCCTGAGCGTGGCGACAGCGCCGGCGCTGACGAACTCCGAGAAGAAGGCCCGCCTGGTCCGGGCGTACCTGGGCCGGCACCCGGTCTGGTGCGCCTGGCAGGTGACGTACCGGTGCCACTTCCGCTGCCGCATCTGCTCGTACTGGCGGGAGCCGCACGCGGCCGCGGAGGAACTGGGGCCGGCGGACTTCGCCCGCGGGGCCGCCAACCTCGCCCGCACCGGGTCGATGCTCATCAACCTGGCGGGTGGCGAGCCGATGCTCCGGCCGGACCTGGCCGACATCGTGGCCGCCCTCGCCCGCACGCACTTTCCGCTGCTGACCACGAACGGCTGGCGCGTGGACCCGCGCCGCGCCCGCGACCTCTGGGACGCCGGGCTCTGGGGCGCCAGCATCTCCATCGATTACCCGGACGCCCACCGGCACGACGCCCAGCGCGGCGTGGCGGGGGCGTGGCGCGAGGCCGTCCGGGCCGTCGAGGTCTTCCGCGACACCCGCACCGCCGGCCACCAGCGCGTCAACGTCATGGCCGTCCTGACGGCCGACAACCAGGACGACCTGGCCGGCGTCGTGGACCTGGCCGGTCGGCTGGGCGCGAACGTCATGGTCCAGCCGTACGGCGTGCTGAAGACGGGCGAGGAGTCGCATCGGCCCCGGCCGCCCGTCGCGCGCCGGCTGCTGGACCTCCACCGCCGGCACCGGCACTTCCTGTCGAACCCGTACTTCCTGGGGCGCTTCGATGCCGCACTGGACGGCGGCGTGGCGGGGTGCCGGGCCGGGCAGGCCACCTTCAACATCGACCAGCGGGGACTCGTGGCGAAGTGCGTGGAGGACCGGCAGCATCCCGTCGGGTCGGTCCTGGAGACGCCGATGCCGGTGCTCCTCGCGCGCCTGCGCCGGCGCTGGCGGGACAACCGGTGCCGGGCCTGCTGGTACAATTGCCGCGGCGAGGTCGAGGCGCTGTACTCGCTCCGCGGCCTGGCGAGTGCCGTGCCGATGCTGTTCGCGGACGGGGCGGCGCGAAAGGCGGCTTGCCGAACGGTGTCATTCTGAGGAGCCTTTACGGGCGACGAAGAATCTCGCCGTTCAGCACGAACAGCGGATCGCCAAACGCTGTCATTCTGAGGAGCCTGTACGGGCGACGAAGAATCTCGCCGTTCGTTTTGCCGTTCAGGCAGGTGACCACACGGGGCCGCACACAGGGTTCTGCGTCGTGCCAATGAAACAGTACTTCGTCTATATGATGACCAACCTGTCCGGAACCCTGTACACGGGGGTTACGGGCAACTTGAGACGGCGGGTTTACGAGCACAAGTGCAAAGTGAAGCCGGGCTTCACCGCACAATACAACATCAACCGGCTGGTGTATTACGAATACACGACCGACGTGCTGAGCGCCATCGAACGAGAGAAAGAGATCAAGGGCTGGAAGCGGGCCAAGAAGATCCAGTTGGTCGAAGCCGCCAACCGGAACTGGAAGGATCTGGCAGCAGACTGGTTCACCAAGCCGCCGGCCGACCTCACGGTAAACAACAAACAGCGAGATTCTTCGCTGCGCTCAGAATGACATCTTGCCACGTCGCCCGCGTCTGAACCCGCGACACGACACGAACAGCGAGATTCTTCGCCCGCCTCCGGCGGGTAAACTTCGCTCAGAATGACATCGTTCGGCGTTGCCTATTACCTATTGCCTATTGCCCACTGCCTATCGTCCCATGCCTATTCTTTCTTCATTGCGTCGCGGATGGCCTTGGCCTGCTCGGCCATCTTGTCGGCCTCGGCGGCGCGGTCGGTCTTGCGGAGCAAGTCGGCGTAGCCCTCGTAGGCGTCGGCGCGGACATCGTCGCTTCGGCCCAGGCCGCCCTCGCCCATGGCGATGGCCCGCCGGTAGAAGGTCTCGCCCTCGGTGGTCTTACCCTGGGCGGCCAGGGCGCGGGCCACGTGGACCATCGCCTGGATGAGGACCGGCCGGTTCCAACTGGCGTTCTTCTGGCAGATGGCCAAGTTCTGGCGGAGGACGGTTTCGGCCTCGGCGGCCTGGCCCTTGGCGAGGAGGATGGTCCCCAGCGTCTCGAAGCTCGAGGCCGACCAGCGGTGCTCCTTGCCGTAGATTTCGTCGCGGATAGCCAGGCCCTGCCGGGCCAGTTGCTCGGCCGTGTCCAGGTCACCCTTGTCGCGATGGACCTCGGCCAGGTTGTTCAGGGCGATGGCGAGCAGCGAACGGCCGGGCTCGCCCGCCTTCTCGCAGATGGCCCGGGCCCGTTCGTACATCGGCAGCGACTCATCGAGTTTGTCCTGGTCCTTGTACTGGCCGGCCAAATCGTTCAGGACCATGCCGACCGACACGTTGTCGGGCCCGAGCGCCTTCTCGTACAGGGCCAGCAGCCGCTTGCCGGGCACGATCGCCTCGGCGTGCCGGCCCTGGACCGAATAAGCCCGCATGAGCCTGGCGAGCGCGGTAGCCAGGCGCTCGTCGGTGGGGCCGAACGTCTCGCCGATTTCGACAGCCGCGAGGAGTTCGGCCTCGCACTTGGCGTAGTCGCGCCGCCTCAAGGCCTCGTCGGAGGCAAGGATGTGGTCCCGCCACTTCTGGGTCTTCTCGGCGTCGGGATCGGGAACCGTCGCACCCGCCGGGGCCGGGGCCGCCGCGAGCGAACCGCCCTCCGCCGCGTTCGCCGACACCGGCGTCAACGCCAGCAGCACCGCCGCCGGCAGCGAGGCCGTCAGCAGCACCATCATCCGAACCATTCGCCACGCACGAACGTGCGTCATCATGCCAGGCTCCCTCCCCGGGTACATCGTCGCGGTCGATCCGTCGGCCCGGAGCATATCGCAAACGGGCCGCCAACGCAACCAACTCGGCCGGCCACACACCACGAGACGCCGCCGCACGCCGCCTATTCAGCGGACGCGGCGCCGCCCGCGGCCAGGCGGGCCGGCAGGCTGTCCTCCTCGCACACCACCCGGAACCCCACGTTGAACACCCGCTGCCACACCGGGTACCCGATGCGCCACGTGCTGCGGCAGCGTTTGGGCGGGTCGAAGAACGACCCGCCGCGCGCCACCTTCTCGCCGGCGGCATCGGGCGCGTCGAGGCCGTCGCCGGCGGGCATCGCCCCGGGCAGGTACGCCGAACGCGTCCACTCGGCCGCGTTCCCGTGCATGTCGTGCAGGCCCCACGCGTTCGGCTGGTACCGGCCGACGGGCGCGGTGACGACGGCGCCGTCATTGAAGCGCGTGTCGGCCATGTAGCCGCCTTCGAGGACCAGGCTGTCCACGCCGCCGGTCGTCTGTTTGCCCAGGGTCAGCAGGCCGCGGCTGAAGCCTTCGTCGGCCACGTTGGCGAACGCCGTGTAGTCGGCCTGCCGGCCGCCGAAGTAGAAGCACCCGTCGCTGCCGGCCCGGCAGGCCCATTCCCACTGGGCTTCGGTGGGCAGCGTGAACGTTCGGCCGGTCCGCTCGGAGAGCCACCGGCAAAAGCCAAGCGCCTGCTCCCACGACACGCGGACCGCCGGCTGGTCCGGGCCGTCGAGCGGCAGCCCCTGGTCGTCCTGCGTGGCGTGCCGCCGCGCGTAGTAACCGGGACTGAACGCCGAGTCGAACCGCCGGACCTGCGCGTTGGTGATCTCGGTCGCCCCCATCCAGAACGGCTCGGCGATGCGTACCCGCGTGGCCGGCCGCTCGTCGATCGCGGCGCCGCCGTCGCGGCCCATGAGGAACTCACCCGCCGGCACCCGCACCAGCCGCATCGGCACGCCGTCGCCCAAGTCTACCGTGACCTCGCGGTGCGGCGCGGCCTCGGCCTGACGCCGGCGGGCCTCGGCGGCGTCGAACGGCCAGCCCTCGGCCGACGCCGACTCCACCTCGGGCAGCGGCGACGGGTCGGTGTGCGCGAACGCCGGCCGCGGCGTCTCCACCACCGCCTCCGGGTCGCCCCGCGGACCGCCGTACTCGCGCCACATGGCCAGCCGGCGCTCGGCCGCATCGGTCACCAGCGGATGGACCTCGTGCCACGTGCCGTGGCACGGCGCGTTCAGGTCGATCCACGTCACGATCCGGTCCCACGCCTGCGGGTCCAGCCGGACGCCCTGGTGCCCCTTCAGCATCATCTGGACCAGCGGACTGGTGTCGGCGTGGTACTCGCCGGGCATGAGCAGCGACGCGTCGTCCTCGATGCCCACCCGCCGCAGGTACGGGATCAGCGCCTCGTACGCCGGCGTGTACTTGAAGACGCCGCCCGTCTTCTCCTCCAGGTCCGGATGCAGCCGCCTCAGGCCCAGCGCGCTCAACAGCAGGCCCTTGTACCCGGGCACCTGGTCCTCCGCACGCAGGTCCGGCCGGTCCTTCTCGCTGCCGTCGTGACAACCGACGCAGTACGCGTCGACCACCGGCTGCACCTCGCGGGCAAAGTCGAAGCCGCGCGGCGGGCCGTACCACGGCTCGATCGCGACCGGATCGCGATTCATCGCGTTCGCCATGTGGACCGTGGGCGCGTTGCCCAGCGGCTCGTGGCATCCCACGCACGACTGCGTTTCGCCCGGCATCAGCGTCACCCACGAACGCATCAACTGGACGGCCTTGCCTTCGCCATCGAGCGCCTGGAACGCCACCGGCACCCGCGCCGGCACGCGGAAGACGGCCGAGCCGTCGGCCTCGACCGGCACCGTCCCCAGGATCCGCATGACCTCCCACGGCCCGCCGCGGCCCACCTTGTCGGGCCCGGCCATGTGCCGGTAGCCGAAATGGTACGCCATCACCCGCAGCCGCTTGATCGTCCCGCGCGGCACACCCGCCAGGCCCGGCCCCCGGTACACGTCGTGCAGGTACACCACGCCGTCGTCGCGCGACAGGTCCACCCGGTCGGGCACCGCCGGGGCAGTGGGCTGCCTCATCAGCGGCACGGGCTCCAGCAGCGCGTAGCCCGGTTCGCTGCGCACGAGCACCATGTTGTCGAAGACGTCGACCAGGTAGATGTCCCACGACGCCTTCTTGTTCATCCAGCACGAGACCAGGAAGTACTTGCCGCACGTCTCCGGGCGCGACGCGTCGCCCAGCGGCCAGGGATGCAGGAACAGCGGCCAGTGATTCTGGACCAAGTGGTCGCGGATCGCGACCTCGATCGGCTGTCCCCGCCGCGGAAACTCATGCACGATGCCCTCGTCGCGGTACCAGCCGCGGCCCGTGTCCAGGAGCACCAGCCGACCCATCCGGTGCGGACCGTGGTACCCGCTCAGGATGGTGATGAGGCGGTCGGTCTCGCCCGGCACCGGCCGCGTGAAGTACAGCGCGTTCGGGAACCACGAGTTGCTGCCGTAGACGGCCCGCTGGCCCGTGCCGTCCGGGTTCATCAACATCAACTGCCGAAGATAGATGTGGATGATGCCCGTGTAGTCCCACCGGTTGTAGAGGATCTGCCCGTTCGGAAGCACCGTCGGATGCAGGTCGTGGTCCTGGTCGAAACACAACTGCCGCACGCCCGACCCGTCCGCCTCCATCCGGTACAGGTTGCCCACCCACTTCAGGCCGTGCCAGCACGGCACCGCCTGGAACGACGCCGTGGAGCAGAACATCAGGCCCCCGTCCGGCAGGTAACAGGCGTCGAAGGCGTCGACGTCGTCGGGCATCCGGGAAACCTGGCGCAGGCGGCCGGCCTTGGCGCCCTCCTCGAGCGCCAGTTCCCACACCGTCCAGTTCGTCGCATCGCTCTGCGTGAAAAGGAGGCGGTCGGCGTTCGGGTGCAGGTCGATCTCGCCCACGTACCCGCCGCCCTCCGGCCGATAGAGCGTGCGAAGGCGCCCCTTCGGCCGCACCGGTTCCAGGACCGCGATTTCGTTGTCCCAGCCCCCGATGGGCAGACTGGAGTTGCACTCGTGGTTCGAGGGCATGCCGATTTCTTCGCCCGGCCCGCGAACCTGCGGCCGCGGCTTCCGCTTCACCAGGAGCAGCCGGCCGAAGTCCAGCAGCGGATTCGCCAGCAGCGCTTCTTGCCTGAGCGAGCGGAGTTGCTGACCCCGCTGCGTTTCCGGAAGGTCCGCCGCCTTCTCAATGGCCGCGAGCCGCGCCAGGTAGTCTCGCCCCTTCGGATACGCGTCGCCGAATGTCGCGATGAGGTCATCGATGGCCAGGCGCAACGCCTCGGCCTCGCCACGTGCCGCCGCCGGCGTGGCCGCCGGTGCCGGCGCGCTCCGCTTCGCGTCGCGGCTATAAGGTTCCGGCGCCGCAGCTGTTGTGCCGTTCTTTCCGATTTCCGATTTCCGATTTCCGATTTCGCCTATTGCTCCCAATCCGAAATCCGAAATCCCTGGCCGCGTCCCGTCCCGCGACGCGGCTCGGGCAGGCCGAAATCCGAAATCGTTTCCCGCCAGTGCCGTCGCCGCCAGCAGCGCGACCAGCGCAACCGTCACGCATGCTGCACGCCGCGTCCCGCTCCGCCTTCGCATGATGCGCGCCTCCGGCTTCCCCGTCCGTCGGGCTGCTCTATCCTAGCACACCCGGACGCCGCGTGCTACAACCCCGCACTTGCCGACGGGGACCCGCCCGTTTTTGGTTGCCCGCCCTGCCGCCGCGGCCTATAGTCGCCCGAGCCTCAGGCTGCTGCGTCATCGATGCGTAGCGCCAGGTTTCGAGCCCGCTGCGGAAGCAGCGGGGGGACGTTCGATCTGCGGTGCGAGCATCGCATGCCCACGGGGAGGCCTACAACATGCCCCAACCCGCCACCGACCGCTGGCCCCACCGCCACCTCCTCGGCCTCGAGGGCATGCCGGCCGACGCCATCCTGACCCTGCTCGACGCCGCCGACGACTTCTTCCCCTTCGCCCAAGGCCGCCAGCCCGCCCCGCAGACCCTCCAGGGCCGGACCGTCCTGAACCTCATCCTGGAAGACTCGACCCGCACCCGCACCTCGTTCACCCTGGCCGCCGAACGCCTCGGCGGCCGCGTCGTCCAGTTCCACGCCGCATCCAGCAGCATGAAGGAGAAGGGCGAGACGCTCATCGACACCGCCCGCAACATCGAGGCCATGGGCCTGGACGCCATCGTCATCCGCCACAAGGAGCGCGGAGCACCTCACCGCGTGGCCGAGGCCGTCCGCTGCGCCGTCCTGAACGCCGGCGACGACGGCCACGAGCACCCCACCCAGGCCCTGCTGGACCTGCTCGCCCTCCGGCACCACTTCGGCCGACTGGATGGCCTGACCGTGGCCGTCTGCGGCGACGTCCGCCACAGCCGCGTCGCCCGGTCGAACCTGTACGGCCTGGCGGCCCTGGGCAGCCGCGCCATCTTCGTCGGCCCGGAGGCGTTTCTG
>JADHXV010000181.1 GCA_016782785.1 Planctomycetota bacterium
GCCGCCTTGGTGTCGGCCTCCAGCCGGCCGACCAGGTCGCGAAGCCATCCCTCGCGGCGAACAATTGTATCGGTGTGGAGGCTGACAAGCCAGCGTCCGCGGGCCTCGCGGGTGCCGATGTCCATGGCCGAGGCGTGGGCGTGCACCGCCTCGGGCTCGGTCTCCGGGCCGCGCTCGATGAGGCGAATCCAGGTGATTTGGCGCAGCGCGTCCACCGAGGCGTCGCCGCTGTGGTTGTCGACCACGATGACCTCGTACGGGTGATCCGTGAGCCGACGGATGGCCCGCAGGCACAGCCGCACCAGATCGGGCGTCCGGTAGTGCGGGATGACGATGGACGCCAGGCCGTCGGGCGTCGAGCGCCCGTCGCGGATGGCCTGGAGTTGGTCGGTGTCGAGCATGGCAGCGTCTATCGTGCGTTTCCGCGCGGCGGGTCTCCGGACCCGCCGCGCGTACTGGAATCGTCGTTTCAAGCGCGGTGGGTCCGGAGACCCACCGCGCGGCATTGGGTCGGCATCAATCGCGCGCCAGGGCCACGGCCAGGGCGTCGAGCGCCTCGTCCGGCGCGATCTTCCCCATGCAGTCGTCCGTGCCGGTCGGGCACACGGGCTGCTGGCACGGCCCGCACGGAACGGTGGCCTGGAGCCGCACCTCCTTCGGGTGCCACGTTTCGGTCCACGCCACGTGCGTGGGGCCGAAGAGGGCGACCACCGGCTTGTCGAACGCGGCCGCGTAGTGCCGGAGGCCGCTGTCGACGGCCACCATGGCCCGCGTCATGCGGACCACCGCCCGGGCGGAGGCCAGCGTGATGCCCTTGTCGGCAAGCGACGCGCAGCCGTCAGCGGCGTCGGTGATGGCCTTGGCCAGCGCCGCCTCCTTCGGGCTGCACAGGACCGCCGAGCGCAGGCCGAACCGCTGGCGGGCGCCGCGCGCCAGCGCCGCCCAGTGGTCGACCGGCCACGCCTTGGCCGGGCCGAAGGCGTAGCCCGGGCAGAGGAGCAGCGTTTCCGCCGGGTCCAGACCCACCTGGCCGAAGGCGGCGATGGTGGCGGCGTCGTCCTCGTCGGTCGCGACGAGTTCCATGCGGCGGTCGTCGGTCGGGGCGCCCAGCACCTCGGCCAGGGCCAGGTAATACGTTATCTGCGGCGTGGGGACGTACTGGCGGCCGTCGTGCGGGGCGGCGACCGCGTCGGTCAACAGCCACGAGCGGCACTCGCGGGCGTAGCCGATGCGCCGGTGCACATCGGCAAGGCGAAAGAGAAGCGCGCTTCGGAGGCTGTTCGGCAGGAGGAGGCCCGTCTCGGCGTGCTCTCGCCGCAGCCGCTTGACGGCCCGCCACATGCCGCCGAGCGACTTATCGCACTGAATGAATGCGTCGGTCCACGGGTTGGGGTCGAGCACGGGGCGGACGTACGGGCGCGTGACCGCAACGATCCGCTCGTCGGGGAACCGCCGGCGAAGGGCCCGCAGCGTGGGTGTGGCCATGACGGCGTCGCCCACCCAGTTCGGCAAGGCCACGGCAAGCGTCATGACCGCCTCTCAAAGAGGAGCAGCGCCAGGACCAACAGTTGCAGCAGCAGCGCCACCTGGACGTAGAGGGCGCGGTCCTCGCCGAGGAGCCCCAGACCGAAGCCGAAGAACAGCGCCGCCGCCTGGGCGATGTAGGCAAGTAGCCGGAGCGACGAGAGGCTCGACGGCCGCTGGGCCCGCCGCATCCGCTCGAGTTCCGTCAGGATGGACCGCAAGAGGGCCTCGGTGCCGGCCTCGCCCGAGGTCGAAGCGTCGCCGGGCTGCTCGGCCAGGCACTCCGGGCAGAGGAGAAAGCCGTGCCGCTCGGCGGCGGAGCCGTCGGCCACGTGGGCCGGGTCGATGTCGCGTCCGCACCGCCCGCACGTGGGTGCCGCCGGCGCGCGCGGCGCAGGTTTGGGCGGCGGCTTCGGCGAGGACGCGTGAGGCGCGGCCGTCTTGACCGGGCCAGCGGGCGCCTGCGGCGCCGCGGCGGCGGCCGTGGCTTCGGGGATGATCGTCGGCTCGGTGGCCAGTGGCTCGTCGGCGACCGGCGCGGGCGGGATGTGCCGGGTGCCACTGGCGGCTTGCCCGCCAGTGTGTGACAAATCACGGTCCTCACCGACATCGGCGGAGACCTCGTCCGTCTCGATTACGTCGGTCTCGGCCTCGTCGGCCGGCTCCTTAAGCGCCTCGTCGGACGGCTCTTCGCGCGGCGCCTCGGGCGCAGGCGGTTCTTCGGCCGGCGGCTCCGGCGCCGGGGTGCCGGGCGGTTCGGCCTGCGCCCGAGCATCGGGCAAAGCCGTGGGGGCGCCGACCGGGGCGGTAAGGGCCTCGCCTTTCAGGATGATGTGGGCGGCGGCGGCCAGGTCATCGGCCTCGGCGGTCGGCGGGGCGACGCCGGGCGGCCGGGGCGAGTCGTGGTCGGCGTCGGCCGGGAGTTTGACGGTCCGACACCCGGCCGCCTGGCCGGCGGCCACGTCGCGCCACGTGTCGCCGACCATCCAGGAGGCCTCCAGGTCGATGCGGAAATCCTCGGCCGCCCGTAGCAAGAGGCCGGGCTTGGGCTTTCGGCAGTCGCAGTCGACGGCCAGGTCGGCCCGGGTGGCGAGGGCCGGGTCGGGCAGGTGCGGGCAGGCGTAGTAGGCGTCGACGGCGGCGCCCAGGAGGTGCAGTTGCCGGTCGAGCGCCTCGTGAAACCGTTCGAGGTCGTCCTCGGTGGCATAGCCGCGCGCGATGCCCGACTGGTTCGTGACGACGATGAGTTTGTACCCGGCGTCGGCGAGTTGGGCCAAGGCGCGGGCCACACCGCCGAGGATGCGGATCTGCTCGGGCCGGCTGGCGTACCCCACCTCCTCGATGAGGGTTCCATCGCGGTCGAGGAAGACGGCGGCGTCAGGCACGCGAGTTCACCTTACGGGGCGGCTTCGTTCTCGGGGAAGAGGGCCTGCTCGACGAGCCCGCACAGGATGTGGATGAGCGCAAGGTGGCCTTCCTGGACGGGTGGGCTGGAGTCGGCCGGGACGCGCAGCGTGACGTCGCAGAGTTCCTTGAGTTTGCCGCCGCTGCGTCCGGTCATGCCGAGCAGCTTGGCCCCGCGGCGGTTAGCGCACGACGCCGCCTTCAACACATTGACACTGGTTCCGCTTGTCGAAAGGAGCCAGAGCACGTCGCCTTCGCCGACGAGGGCGTCCACCTGGCGGGCAAAGACCGTTTCGAACTCGTAATCGTTGGCCACGGCCGTCAGGACACTCGTGTCGGTCGTCAGGGCGACGCAGGGCAGGGGCCCGCGGTCCTTCAGGAACCGGCCGATCAACTCGCCGGCAATGTGCTGGGCCTGGGCGGCGCTGCCGCCGTTGCCGCAGACGTACACCCGCCGGCCGGCCCGGAGGGCCTCGATGAGCATCTCGGCGGCCCGGGCGATGGGCTCGGCCATGTCGTCGGCCATGTGGGTGTACACGCCGGCGCCCATCTGAAGGTGCGCGCGAATGGCCTCAATCATGACGTTCCCCCTTTCGGCGGATTCGGGCCGGCGCTGTTCCGGCGGATGCGGTTGACGATGTCGGTCGTGCTCAGGCCCTTGACGAGCGGCGCGAGCACGACGCGCCCGCCGTGCGACTCCACGAACCGGCGGCCGACGACGCCCTTGTCGCGCCAGTCCTCGCCCTTGACGAGCACGTCGGGCCGGACGGCCTCGATAAGCCGCTGGGGCGTATCGTCGTCGAAGAGGACGATGTAGTCAATGGCCTCGATGGCCGACAGGACGCGGGCCCGCTGGCCCTCGGGGCAGATGGGGCGCTCGGGCCCCTTGATGGACCGGACGCTGCGGTCGGAGTTCAGGCCGACCACCAGGACGTCGCCCTGGCGGCCGGCGAAGTCGAGAAACTCGATGTGCCCGGCGTGGAGAAGATCGAAGCACCCGTTCGTGAAGACGACCGTTTCGTCCAGGGCGCGGTGCCGACCCAGGTCGACGAGCAGGTTCTCGAGGGAGCGGACCTTGTCGCCGCTGCGTCGGGCCTCGCCGAGGAGGTCGGCGATGATTTCGTCGCGCGTGACCGTCTGGACGCCGAACTTCATGACCTCCAGTCCGCCCGCCACGTTGGCGAGACGGACCGCCTCCTCGTACGACCCGCCGCCCGCCACCACGAGGGCCACCACCGCAATGACCATGTCGCCGGCGCCGACGTTGTCGTACACCTCGCGCGGGCGGGTGGGGATCATGCGCGGCTTCTCGCCGCGGGCGGCCACGTACATGCCCTGCTTGTCGAGCGTGATGACGAGGGCGTCGAGGTCCAGGCCGTCAACGAGGGCCTTTGCCGCCCGCTTCATGTCGGCCTCGTCCTCCAGCCGCACGCCGGTGGCCGTCTGCGTCTCGTCGCGGTTGGGCGTCAGAAGGGTGGCCCCGCGGTACTTGGCGTAGTCGGTGCCCTTGAACGGGTCGACGAGGACGGGCACCTTGCGTCGGCGGGCCTGGCGGATGACGGCCTCGGTCAGCCGCGACGTCAGGACGCCCTTGTTATAGTCGCTGAGGAGGACCGCATCGGCCTTCGGCATGGCGCGTTCAACGCGTGCCAGCAGCCGTTCCTCGTCGCCGCGCGAGAGCGGTCGCACCTCTTCCCAATCCACGCGAAGCACCTGCTGCGGAATGCGGTGCTGGGCCCGGCCGACGAACCGGACCTTGACGGAGGTGGGCCGGTCGCCGGCGCGGAGCACGCCGCCCGTCATGGCCCCGGCCGCCTTGAGTTCCGCGAGGACGGTCCGGCCCGCATCATCGCGGCCGACGACCGCAAAGAGGGCCGGCTCGGCCCCCAGCGCATGCAGCATGGCGACCACCGACCCGGCGCCGCCCAGCCGACTCTCCTCGTGGGCCACGCGGAGCACCTGGATAGGCGCCTCCGGGCTGATACGTTCGGCGTCGCCGAAGACGTACCGATCGTAGATAAGGTCGCCCACGACGAGAATCCGCGGGTGGCCGAGGCGGCCTACCAGGTCAATCAGGTGCCGGAACATGGGGCTGGGCTACTCCTCCCTGAGTTCTTCGAGAATCAGGTGCCGAAGCAGCGGCAGCATGATCTCATGGTGGCCGGTGAATGCGTACCCGCGGTCGGTCGGCCGACGGACGACGTTCTCCTGCGGCCGGTAGTGCTGAATCTGGTCCAGGTTGGCCGTCACGAGGCGCTCCAGGTTCGCGCCCAGGTTGACGGCCACGGTGTAGGCCTTCATGAAGACCTCGGGCAGGATGACGGCCGAGCCGAGGTTGATCCAGACGCCCTCGGCCATGTCGGCGACGACGGCGCAAAGTTTGCGGAAGTCGAGCAGTGTGGCCTGGCCGATGTCGGCCCCCTGCGCCTCCGGGTGCATGTGGACGGTGTCGGTGCCGATGGCCACGTGGACCGTGGCGGTGCACCCGAGCCGGCCGGCGGCGGCCAGGATACTGCGGTCGGCGTGCGGAAACTCCTCCGGGTCGTCGTTCATCAGGTCGCCGATGGCCTGGCCAAGGCCGCGATGTCGGCCCAGGCGGGCGGCGTCGTTCAGGTAGGCGGGCGTCTCTTCGACCATGCCGAACCGGCCTTCGCGGAGGGTCTGGGCGGGGTCCTCGCTCGTCTCGCCGTGGAACGCCAGTTCCAAATCATGGATGGCCCCCGCGCCGTGCGTGGCGACGGCCGTCACCACGCCTCGCTCCATCAGGTCGATGAGCACCGGTCCCAGGCCGCACTTGACCACGTGGCCGCCGAACGCGACCACGACCGGGGCGTCGGCGTCCACGGCCCGCACGACGGCCGACGCCAGCCGCCGCAAGCCCTCCGTGACGGGCGTCCGCGGCAGCGAGGCGACGAAGTCGGCGACCGACGCGTCCGCCGGGGCCGGCCGGGCCAGGGCATCCAGGTGGACCTTGTGCGTCCGGTCGGCAATCGAGAACACCTCCAGGGCCGACAGGTCGATCGGCTTGTACGTCTTGGGTTGGCGCATCAGCGTTCTCCCTGATGGTCCGAGGCCGGCAGCAGGGCCAGCAGCCGTCGGCGGAGGACGTCCTCGCCCTCGGTCACCGCCAGGTCCACCCCCAGGGCGGCGACCGTCACGGGCAGGTCGTCCTGGCGGCCTTCGAGCAGTGGGCGCCATTTTACAAAATCCTTGCGGGTAGTCACAAGCGCCTCGGCCCCGGCCAGGCGGGCGGCGTCGATGAGGCGGTCGATCTCCGCGGGCGCATACGCGTAGTGATCGCGGAACGCCTCGAACCGGACGACGTGGGCGCCGAGGCGGTCGAGGCCCTGCTCGAAGGCGTCCGGGTTGGCAATGCCGCACGCCGCCGTCACCTTCCGGCCGCGGAGCCAGTCGGCGTCGCGCCGCGTGCCGTCCAGGAGGACGACGCCGCTCGGCCGATGTTCGGACACGAGGACGGGCGTTTCCGGGCGCAGGTGGGGCTCCA
>JADHXV010000182.1 GCA_016782785.1 Planctomycetota bacterium
CTTGCCGCCTGCGGCTGCCCTATTCGTCCAGCACCTTGATGCGGACGTTGCGGAACTGGACGTGGCTGCCGGCGCGGCCGAGTTCCTGGAACCCGATGTGCCCGCGCCGCGGCCGCTTCGCGAGCGGTTCGCCGCGCGCAAGCGCCGCCGTCTGCTCGACCAGGTCCAGGTCCTGGATCACCTCGCCGTTCAGGACGACGTGCACCTTCGGCCCGCGCAGGGTGATGCGATACCGGTTCCACTCGCCCGGCCGGTACACCTGCTTCTTCGGGGCCACGGCGCTGTAGAGCGAGCCCGTGAACTGGTCCGGGGTGGTCTTGAACCCGGCATAGTACGCCGGGTCGACGATCTGGAGTTCCAGGCCGTCGTACGCCGGGTCGCCGGCGTCGGGAAACCGCAGGCCGATGCCGCTGTTGCCGCTCGCGTCGAGGTGAAACTCGCATTCCAGGATGAAGTCGCCGTACGTCTTCTCGCTGACGAGCCAGGTGCCCCGCGGCTCCGAGCCGTGGAGGACGCCGTCGCGGACGGTCCACGCGGCCCCTTCGGGCGGCGGCTTGCCGACGTCGGACCAGTGGCCGAGCCGCCATCCCTTCGACACGCCGTCCTTCGGGAACAGCGGAACGAAGCCGGCCTCGGCCTCCGGGGCGGGCTTGGCGTCCGAAGCGGGCTTGGCGTCCGGGGCGGGCTTGGCGTCCGGGGCGGGCTTGGCGTCTGTGGCGCCCTCGACCCCTCCGGACCCTAAGGCGGGCGCGGCCGGAGCCGTCGAGGGCGCGGCCGACGTGGCCGACGCCACGCGGTAAATGTGGACGGCCAGCGGGTCGAACCGGTCCGTGAAGGCACCGGCGGCGGCGCGGACGGTGCGACCCTCGTCCACCACCTCGACCGTGGCGCCCGCGGGCAGACCGGGGACCGCGAACGTGGCGCGCGTGGCCACCTGCCGCTCGTCGCAGTTGACGGCAAAGACGTACCGCGCGCCGCCGTGTTCGCGAAAGAGGGCGGCCACCTTGGCGTTCGGGTCGGTCGCCGCCTTGCCGTCGCACGCCTCGCCCAGGATGGCCGGGGCCAGGCGCGCAATCTGCGCGTTGATTTCCGCCAGGGCCTTGCGATTCGCCTCGGGCACGCCGAACTGGTCGTACGATGGTTTCCAGACGTGCGTGAAGTAGCCGATGGCGGTGGCGCCGCCCGTGATCGCCATCCAGACCTCGGCCCGGATGTGGCGGGGCGTCACCTCCTTCTGCTGCTCCAGCGCCCCGGTGTACTGGCCGCCGCGGCTCGTTTCGATCCAGGCGTAGACGGGCCGGGGTCCGGCCATCGCCGTCAGCATTGCCGTGGCCTCGTGCACCAGGTGGATCCACTCCGGCTTGTTCCAGCCGTAGATGGGATAGATGTCGAACCCGATGACGTCGGTGGCCCGCACGTACGCGCGGTACAGCGCGTCGCGGCGGTCGTCCGGCCACTTCTTGAAATGGGGATGGAAGTACCCCGTCACCGTCATGCACACCGGCCGCGCGGCGTCCTGCGCCTTGATCGCCCGGTACTCTTCGAGCGTCTGCTCGGGCGTGGCACGCGGGACGTTGCGCGGCGGCGAAAGGAGGACGTTCCGGCCGGCGGCGTCCAGCGCCTCGATTTCGCCCACCGAGCCCCACGCCTGGTCGCCGGCGTACGTCGAGCGGACCCGAAGCGTCAGGGCGCGGAACGTGACGGGCCCGGGCAGGTCGAACATCTGCGGGCCCTTGGCGCTGCGGAGCGTGGCCTCCAGGACCGGCACCCCGTCGGCCTCGAAGACCACGTCCTTGGCCACCGCCAGGCCCTTCGAGGTGGTCACGTAGATGGTGAGGCGCGCGGCCGTAGCCGGCTCGCGGCGCTCGACCGTCAGGGCGGCCCCTTCGAGCGGGTCGAGCACCGACCACGAGTGCCACACGCCATCGACCACTTTCCATAGCGGCGCGCTCTTGTTGATGCGTAGATCCGATGCCGGCACGACGCGGGCATCGCTTTCGCTGTGCGGCAGGTCGGGCTCGTCGCCGTGGATGTACCCCAGGAGGCCGGGGTGGCCTTTCAGGCGCGCATCAAACGGCATGACGCCGTAGAGGCCGGCCTGCCAGACCAGCGGCAGGTACTCGCTCACGTCGCGCGTGCCGCCGGATTTCGGATAGTAGCCGGCCACGGCGTTCATCGCGCACGCGCGGACGGCCGGGAAGTTCTTCGCGTCCTGGAGCCACGCCATCAGCGGGAAGAACGGTTCGCCGTTCACGCGAAAGGCGCGATCGCGAATCTCGACTTTCTCGATGGCCGGCAGGTCGGCATCGGCGGCTGCGGCAAACCCGACCCCCACGAGCACGGCGATCGCAGACCAGGCCAACCTCGTCATTGCGTGCCTCCCGCCTCTGCCGCCTGCCCCGTCACGGCCTTCAGGCGCGGGTCCGCCAGGTCCAGCCGATACATGATCTGGTTGTAATCGTAGCGGGGCGTGGGGGTTTTCGCGCCCGAAAACGTCTGCGTGTACGTCCCCTCGAAGTAAATCACCCGGCCGCCGTCCTGGTCAAAGAACGCGTGATGGACCGGGTTGTAGAAACTGTACGCGTCGTGGGTGACCACCTTGACGGCCTGCCGCCACGGCCCTTCCGGGGCGTCGGCCTCGGCATACCAGATTTCGCCCAGGAACGAGGTCCCCCCCTGCTCGCACAGGATCATGACCCACCGCTCGCGGTACGCGTTCCATCGGACGGAGGCGCGGTGCGCGACGACGGGCTTGCCGGTGGCGGCGTCGCGGAGATCGATCCACGCCTCGTCCGCTTTCAGCCGGCCGGCCTTGACGAGTTCCTGCTGACGGGCCCACGTGACGGGGGCGGTGTTCCGTTTCCAGCCCCAGACCAGCCGGCCGTCGGCGTCGCGGTCCAGCGCCGGCGCGGCCTTGTCGTAATCGCTTCCCGGCGCCAGGCACGTGAACGCCTCGTACGCCGTCGGGTCGAAGAGGGCGTCCCACTGGGCCTTGACGCGGATGTGCGGATACGGCTCGGCGAAGTACCAGTACGCCTGGCCGTCGGCGGTCACGCGCGTGGCCTGGCCCTGGAGATACAGGCGGGCGTCGTCGTCCAGCCGCCGGACCCGCTCGAACATCTCCTTCTCATCGTCATAGACCATCAGGCCGTGCTCGAGCCGCTCACCCAGACTCTTCATGAGGCCGTAGTGAGCCACAAGCCGCTCGCGGCCGGACGCGTCGGGCACCGTCACCATGCCGTCCAGCCACACCATGCCGCGCTCGGGCAGCGGGGCCATCGGCCGGCTGAACCCCTTGTCATCGACAAAGTACGTCAGGTCGATGCCGACCGACGGGTCCAGCCCGCCCTGGCCGGGCAGAAGCGACGTGGCCCCGGCCGTCGCGAAATGGCCCAGCGGATACGACTCGCGGCTCGTGTCGCCCCAGAACCAGTACAGTTTCCCCCGGTACGGCACCGCGAAGACCGAGTCCTGGCCGAGGACGCGGCCGTTCAGCACCGGCTCGGCGATCGGCGCACGCCGCCCGGCCAGCACCGTGTCGCGGTAGATGCCCTCCCCCGTGATGCGGTAGAGCCGCTCGGCGATGTTCGTCCGCCGGACCGTCAGCCGCGCCGTCCCGCCCGGCGTCGTCCGGAGCGCTTTGCCGCGCATGCCGAAACCGTCCTTCGGGAACTCGTACCCGTGGCTCGACACGAAAAAGAAGACGTCGCGGTCCATCAGGCCCGGCTCGTGGAAGGCCACCAGGCCCGCCGAATCCGTGAAGTAGCGGATTTCGTTGACAGTCCGCAGTTCCGCGAGCGGGACGCCGCGGCCGGTGTCGGCGTCGACGACCTCGATGAGGAAGTAGTCCTGCGGTCCGGGGGCGGAGGCGCGGGTGGCGGGCGCGGTAAGCAACATCGCCGCCGCAAACACGGCCGCCCGAAGCATCATCGCGAAACGTGTCATGGGTCCGTGGTCCTTCGTCCTTGGTCCTTGATCATTCGTCATTGGTCATTCATTCGTCATTTTGTATTCGTCATTCGTCATTGCTCGCGATCGGCACGATCGCGATGCGCCGGTACGCCACCGGCCCATGATCCCCCTGGAACATCAGCGGCCCCGAGGCCTGCTCGTCGCTGAAGGCGGCTCCGCGGGTCGGGCCCGTCACCTCCACGTTCTCGTGCACCACGGTGCCGTTGTGGACGATCTTGACGAACCGGGCGTTGGCGATCTTCTTGCCGGCGGCGTCGAACCGCGGGGCACGGAACACCACGTCGAACGTCTGCCACTGGCCCGGCGGCCGCGACGCGTTGACCCGCGGCGAATGCCCCTCGAACCCCTCCTTGCCTTTGCCGCGCTTCGGGTCCCACCGCTGGTAGATGCCGCCGCATTCGATGCCCGGGTACGCCCCCGTCTTGTCGAAACTGTCGAACACCTGGACCTCGTACCGGCCCATGAAGTACACGCCCGAGTTCGACTCCTTGGGCACCATGAATTCGATGTGGGCGACCACGTCGCCGAACGCCTCGGCCGTAAAAAGGTTCCGTGTCCGCCCCTTCGGCCCGTTATAGATCGTGCCGACGCCCGGCTCGACGGCGAGTTTCTTCGCATCCGCCGGGTCCAGAACGACTTGGCCGACCATCTGCCAGTCACCCGTCGGCTCGCGCCAACCCTTCATGCCCGGGCCCGGCAGGAGGTTCTTCCACGCCGCCCCGTCCGAAACATAGGACGCCACGGCCGGATCAATCTTGGGGGCCTCGGACGGACCGCCGGCGTACATCGACGCGGCGGTGAGCGCGACGACACCCGCAAACAGGATTGACGCCCTTCGCATCACAACGCCTCCTTTGCGCAACGCGCCGCGCCCATACGGGGCCGTACCGGACAAGCGCGGCGGCTATTGATTCAGGTAATAGTAATGTCCTCATTCCGCGAGTTTGTCATTCTGAGGCCCCGCGTGCGGGGCCGAAGAATCTCGCCGTTCGAACAGCATAAAGGCGAGATTCTTCGTCGGCCGTACGGCCTCCTCAGAATGACAAACGCGGATATTACTCTTGCCTGGCTCAGTAACTGGCCCTGTCTACAGCCCCCACGGCGACCGCAGCGCCCGGTCGAGGTACCGGTTCGCCTCGGCGTCGCCGGGGAACGTTTCGGTCGCCGGGTCCCACCGCAGCCGCCGACCGGTCCACATGGCGATGTTGCCGATATGCGCGATGCTGGCCACCCGGTGCCCGACCTCGGCCGGCTGGTACGGGTCGGCCCGCGTCTTGACGCAATCGAGGAAGTTCCGGTGCTCGCCCGCCGGGCACGTGAAGAGGTGCACCTCGCCCGCGCCGACGGGGCTGCGCACAATCTCGCGCGAACTCGCCTCAACCGGCCGGCTCCACCCGGCGTTGCCGACCCACCCGTCCGTGCCCTCGAACCGCAGGGCCGTCCCGCCGCTCTCCACAAGCAACTCGACGCCGCCGGCGTACCGGTACGCCAGGTGATACTCGTGGAACGTGTCATAGAGGCCGTCGGGATGGGCCACGCCGCGGCCTTCCACCTCGACCGGCCCGGTCCGCTCGGTACCCAGGGCCCACTGGACGGTGTCGAGTTGATGGGCCCCCCAGTCGGTCAGCATGCCGCCCGAGTAATCGATGATCCAGCGGAAGTTCCAGTGCGTCCGCGCCGGCGTGTACGGCACCCACGGGGCCGGGCCCAGCCAGAGGTCCCAGTCGAACCCGTCCGGCACCGGCTGCGGCGTGGGGTCGCCGGGCGTCGCCGGCCCGGCCGGCAACTGGAGACGGACGCGCGTCACCTTGCCGATGCGGCCGTTACGCACCACTTCAGCCATCCGGTGATACACCGCCAGCGACCGGTCCTCGGTCGACGTCTGGAACACCGCGCCGAACCGGCGGACGGTGTCGGCGAGCAGGCGGCCCTGGCCGATCGTCAGCGTCGGCTTCTCGCAGATGACGTCCTTGCCGGCGCGGATGGCCATGACCGACATCGGCACGTGCCAGTGGTCCGGCGTGGAGATGCAGACGGCGTCGATATCGTTGCGGGCCAGGACCTCGCGGAAGTCGGACGTGGGGTCGCATCCGCGGAACGCCCCGCCGCGGGCCTCGCGGGCGTAATGCTGGTCGGCCAACTGTTTGCCGCGGTAGCAGTTGTCGCGATCGACGTCGCACGCCGCCACGACCTGGGCGTCGCCCTGGGCCAGGAAGCCGCGCAGGTTCCGCCCGATGCCCTGGCCGCCCAAGCCGATCATGCCGACCGTGATCCGCTCCGACGGCGCGGGCCGACCCGCGCCGACGGCCGCCGAGCCGACCACGTACGGCCCCGCCGCGGCCGCAGCCGCCCATC
>JADHXV010000183.1 GCA_016782785.1 Planctomycetota bacterium
CAAAACGCTCCTGGCCGACGACGACACGCGGTACGTCGTCCGCATCGAGACCTATGCCGCCTACGACCCCATGGAAATCACCGGCAAGGACCTTGAAGACGACCGGTCCGACGACATCCGCGATCTCCTGGGCGCGATGGAGGACGCCAGCGCCGACGCACTGGAAGACCAGGTCTACAAGTCGTTCCGGTTCGACCTGTGCCCGGCGTGCCACGCCGAGTACATCCGCGACCCGCTGCTGTCGGCCCGGCGTCTGCGGGCCCGGTTCGGCAGCAACTGACGTGCCGGCGCCGTCGGCGCCGCGTTCGGGAGTCTCCCCATGCCGATGACGATAAGTGAGAAGATCATCGCCGCCCACGCCGGCCGGGACGCCGTTGCGCCGGGCGACTTCGTCTACGCCGACGTCGACATCGCGCTGGGCAACGATATCACCGCGCCCATCGCCATCGAGGAACTGGCCCGGGCCGGCATCGACCGGGTGTGGGACCGCGAGCGGGTGGCCCTGGTGCCCGACCACTTCACGCCCGCCAAGGACATCGCCAGCGCCGAGCAGGCCAAGGTCCTCCGCGACTTTGCCCGCGCCCAGCGCCTGACGCATTACTGGGAGGTCGGCCGCTGCGGCATCGAGCACGCCCTGCTGCCCGAGCAGGGCGTCGTCGGGCCCGGCGACCTCGTCATCGGCGCCGACAGTCACACCTGCACCTACGGGGCCCTGGGGGCGTTCGCCACGGGCGTCGGCTCGACCGACCTGGCGGCCGCCATGGCCACCGGCAAGGTCTGGCTCCGCGTGCCCGAGTCCATCCGCTTCACGTTCACCGGCACGCGCGGGCGATGGATCACCGGCAAGGACCTTATCCTGCACACCATCGGCCGTGTCGGCGTCTCGGGGGCCCTGTACCGGGCGATGGAGTTTGCGGGCCCCGTCATCGAGGGCCTGCCGATGGACGACCGCCTCTCGATGTGCAACATGGCCATCGAGGCGGGCGCGAAGAACGGCATCATCCCGCCCGACGCCGTCACCCGGGCGTACGCCAAGGGCCGGCTGGAGCGCGACGCCGTCTACCACGCCTCCGACGCGGATGCCACGTATGTCGAAACGCATGAGTGGGACATCTCGGCCCTCGAGCCGGTCGTCGCCTGCCCGAACCTGCCGGAGAACACGCGGCCGGTGTCGGCCCTCGGGGACGTGCGGCTGGACCAGGTGGTCATCGGCTCGTGCACGAACGGGCGCCTGAGCGACCTGGAGGTGGCCGCCGACATCCTTCGCGGCCGCCAGGTGGCCGACGGGCTGCGGTGCCTCATCTTCCCTGCCACGCCGGCCATCGAGATGGAGGCCCTGAAGCGCGGCTGGCTGGAGATCTTCCTGGAGGCCGGGGCGGTCGTCTCGCCGCCGACGTGCGGGCCGTGCCTGGGCGGGCACATGGGCGTCCTGGCCGAGGGCGAGGTCGCCCTCGCGACCACCAACCGCAACTTCACCGGCCGCATGGGCCATCCGAAGAGCCAGGTGTACCTCTCGGGCCCCGCCGTCGCCGCCGCCAGCGCCGTGACCGGCCGCATCACGCATCCCGATGAGGTAATGAACAAGTAACGAAGTGACGGATTAACAGCCACAACGACCAGTTAGCCGCGACGCTTGCGGGGCGCGTGCTGTTCGCAGGCGCCAGGCCGCCCTTTTAGCCGCGACGCGACGGGCCGCCCTTTTAGCCGCGACGCGACGGGCCGCCCTTTTAGCCGCGACGCGACGGGCCGCCCTTTTAGCCGCGACGCGAAGCGGAGCGCGGCTCGGGCGCGGCGGGCTCGCCGCGCCCCATTTCACAGACTTCCCCTTTCCCTGCATCGCGCGACGGTGGTATCATGGCGGGCAAGGTGAAAGGGGCCGGCACGGCGCGTGGCCACGCCAGCCGACGATGCCAGGCGGCGCGGCCGGGCCGTGGGCATCAGCATCTTACGAAAGGGGGCCGCCATGAATGTCGTCAAGTACCTGAAGTCGAACAAGGTGAAGTTCGAGTTGCGGCACCACCCGGCCCGGTACACGGCGCAGGAGGTTGCGGCCGCCGAGCACATCACCGGCGAAGAGGTGGCCAAGGTCGTCATCCTCAAGGCCGACGACCGCACCGTCATGTGCGTGCTCTCGGCCACCTGCATCGTCGACATGGACAAGGCCAAGAAGGCCCTCGGCGCGGCCAAGGTCGCCCTGGCCACCGAAGACGAGATGGCTGCCCTCTTCCCGGACTGCGAGGTCGGCGCCATGCCGCCCTTCGGCGCCGAGTACGACCTCGAAACCTACGTCGACGAGCACCTGGCCGAGGACGAGACGATCCTCATCCCCGCCGGCACGCACGAAGACTCGGTCCTGCTGGCCTGGGCCGATTACCAGCGCCTGGCCCGGCCGAAGGTCGTCCCCCTGGCCGTCCACACGGCGTAGGGGCGCGGCGCCGTTCGAGCCGGGTGCGCGACGTGCTTTTCGAGCCCCGACCGGAAGGTCGGGGGGTTGTAAGTATCGCCCCGAAACGTCGGGGCGCCGAAATCGTCGTCGGCACAACGTACCCGCGACCTCACGGTCGCGGCTCGAACGACGCAGCGCTCCCGCCCCCCGCTCGAACCGCGCCGCGCCAACGCCCGGCCATGAGCGCAGCGAATGGCCGGGACACCCGCGCCGCCCCGTTGACCGGCTCCCCCCGCGCGCCTACAATCCATTGAAGCGCCAGCGACTCGCCGCGCCGCAAGGGACCGCTCGCACGATGTGCACGCCAACCGAGTGCCGGTATCTTTCGCGGGCCATGCACCTCGTGGTGACGGTGACGCCGCGCGGCCTCATCCGGACGACCGACCGCCGCCGCGCCCAGGCCCTCGGCCACGACCTGGCGGCCCTCGTGGACACGCCGCTGCCGGACCTCGTCGTCCCGGACGAACGTCCTCACCTGGCCCGCCTGCTCGCGCGCACGCGCCACAGCCCCGCCGTCTGGGACCGCGTCACGTTCCTCCGCGCCGACGGCCGGCCGGAGCCGCTGCTGTGCTGCTTCCAGCGCGTGCGGAGCCAGGACGCGCCCGCCGGCGCGGTGCTGGTGACGGGCCTGAGGCTGGAACGGCTTGAGTCGTCGCTGCGGGCGGAGGCGGCGGCGGCGTTCGGCCGGCTGGCGTTCGCGTGCCACAGCCCGGCCCATCGGCTGATGCAGGCCCTGGAGGCCGTCACGGCCGAGTGCCCCGCCTCCCAGGCCGCCGTCCGTTGCCGCGACGACCTCGACCATCTGCTCGACGCCCTCAGCCGCGCCTCCGTCTGGCCCGACGCCGGCGACGGCCCCGGCGACGGCCCCGTCGACGCCATCGCCGTCATCGAGGCGGCCCTGGAACTGGCCGACGGCGACCCGGCGTTCCAGGACCTCCAGGTGGTGCTCCGGCCCGAGGTGCCGGCCGCCTGGACGCCCGTCCATCCGGCCGCCCTCGCGTACGTGACGCTGCACCTGGCCTCGAACGCCCGCGACGCCACCGCCGGCGCCGACGAGCCGCGGCTCACCATCACGGTGGCGGCCGACGGCGACCACCTGAACCTGGAGTTCCACGACAACGGCAACGGCGTCCCCGAGCGGAGGTGCGAGGACATGTTCGCCCCGTGCGTCGCCGGCGCGAGCGAGGACGGGGGCCACGCCGGCGTGGGCCTCGCGGCCTGCCGCCAACTCATCTCTCACCTGGGCGGGACCATCCACATGCACAGCCGGCCCGAAGAGGGGACGACCGTCGTCGTGACCGTCCCGGCCGCCTCGCCGCCGGCGTCGTAGGGGTATGGCCTGCCGTGCCCGAGCCGTGTTCGGAAGCACGCGGGGACGTTCGATCGGGCGCCGCGCCTTTCGAGCCCGCTGCGTAAGCAGCGGGGTACGTTCGATCGGGCGCGCGAGCATCGCATCGCCATTCGAACGTACCCGCGACCTCACCCGCCTTCGCCGAGGCTTCGGCGGGCAGGCGGTCGCGGCTCGAACAACGCCGCTCCCCGCTTGTTCGCCCCGCCGCTCCTGCCCATAATGAAATGGATGCACCGGGGAAGGAGCCGGTATGCGCACGCTGATTCTGCTCGCCGGCGCGGTCTTCCTGGCCGTGGGTGGCATGGTGGCCGCGACGGGTGACCCTGGGCAGCCCGAAGCGGACCACGGTCACCCCCTGCGGGGGATGGCCGTGCCACCCTCGGCCGCGCCCGCCGCCCAGCCGCCGCAGGATCCCTGGCTCAAAGCGTCGGTCTACCTGGACCACGAGGCCTTGGCCCGCGGGGCGGCGTTCCGCGCCGCCGTCGTGGTCGACCTGGACGAGGGGTTTCATGTCAACGCCAACCCGCCGTCGCTCGATTTCCTGATTCCGGTCACCGTCGCGCCCCGGCCGCAGGAAGGCGTCGCCTGGGGCGACGTGCACTATCCCGCGGGCGAGGCCGTCGCCGCCGAGTGGGCCGACACGAAGGTCCGCCTCTACGCCGGCCGGACGATCGTGGTCGTGGACGGCACCGTGGCCGACGACGCGCCCCTCGGCCCCGCGCGGCTGGCGTTCACGGTCACGTACCAGGGCTGCGACGCGCAGACGTGCTACCAGCCGGGCGAGCGGACGCTGGAGGTCGCGACCGAAATCGTGGCCGCCGACGCCGCCCCCGCTCCCGCCAACACGGCCATCTTCGCTCAGGCCGCGCCGAGCCGCGTCCGTGAGGACGCGGGTACGTTCGATGCGTCGCACGATGCCGCCGCGCCCGCCTTCCGCTTCGAGGACGAAGTTGACGTCGCCGCCTGGCTCGAGCGCGGCCTCATCGTGTACTTGGCCCTGGTGTTCGTGGGCGGCCTGGCGCTAAACCTGACGCCGTGCGTCTTCCCGCTGATTCCGGTCACGATGAACCTCTTCGCCCAGCAGGGCGAACGCCGGCCGATGAAGGTCCTGCCGCTGGCCGTGGTGTACGTCCTCGGCCTGGCGGCGACGTTCACCGTGGTGGGCGTGCTGGCGGCCCTGGCGGGCCAGAGCGTCGGCCTGGTCCTTCAGAGCCCGTGGGGCGTGCTGGCCGTGGTCGCGGTGCTGGCCACGATGATGGCCAGCGCGTTCGGCGCCTTCGACATCCGGTTGCCCTCGGGGGCCATGGGCAAACTCGGCGCCCGCAAGGGATTCCTCGGCGCCGCCTTCATGGGGATGGTCATGGGGGCGATTGCGGCCCCGTGCGTCGGGCCGTTCCTGATTGGCCTGATCGCCCTCGTGGCGGCCGAGCGGTCGGTCGTGTTCGGGGCGGCCACGTTCTTCGCGGTCGGCCTCGGCCTGGGATTGCCGTACGTCTTCCTCGGCACGTTCACGGGGCTCATCAACCAGGTGCCCCGCAGCGGCGGGTGGCTGGTCTGGACGAAACGGCTGCTGGCGATGGCCCTCGGGGGCCTGATCCTCACCTTCCTCCGCCCGTACATCGCGCCGGCGATGTTCCGGCCGATGGTCCTCGCGCTCTTCATCTTTGCAGCCGTGTACATGGGACTGCTGGAGGGTCTTGCGCGCCGGCCGTTCTCGAAGACGTTCTGGACGGTCCGCCTTGCCGTGGCGGTGGCGCTGCTCGTAGCCGGTGTGTACGTCTATGCGGCCTACGCGCCCGAGTCGCCCGCCGCGCCGAGCCGCGTGCGGGAGCACGCGGGTACGTCCGATTCGGCGCGCGATGCTCCCTCGCCCAGTGCCACCCGTACGGGTGCCGTCGCGCCGAGCCGCGTCCGTGAGGACGCGGGTACGTCCGATTCGGCGCGCGATGCTCCCTCGCCGGGTGCCATCCGTACGGGTGCCGCGACGCCCCACGTGGAATGGACCGCTTGGCGCCCCGGCGCGCTCGCCGACGCGAAGGCGGCCGGCCGCGGCGTCCTCCTCTATTTCGGCGCCGACTGGTGCACCGAGTGCCGCCTCTGGAAGGCCCGCCTCTTCTCCGCCCCCGAGGCGGTCGAGGCCGGTGAGCCGCTGGACCGCATCTACGTGGACGTGACCGCGCCGCCCGCCGGCGCCAAGGCCGACTTCGCCGACGCCTACCGCGGCCGGAACCCGCCGGCCGTCATCGTCCTCGACGCCCGCGGCCGAGTCGTCAAGGCGTGGCGCGACCCGCCCGACGTGGCGGCCTTCGTCGAGGCGCTTCGCGCGGCGGCGACACGCGACAACTGACGTCGAGCGCACATATTTAGCCGCCCCGCTTAATCCTACAACGCTACAAGGCTGTGATGTCGGCTGTTGCTGCTCAGCCCGAAGGGCTGAAACAGGATAGCCCAGGGCAACGCCCTGGGTAGATGGTTCGATTGCCGGGATCCAAGCCCTGTAGGGGCGTAACAGGTGCGTCG
>JADHXV010000184.1 GCA_016782785.1 Planctomycetota bacterium
CCAGCCGAAGTGACGCGGCGGCATGGCCGCGGCGGACGTGGAAGGCACATGCCCGTGCCACGGCCGGCCTTGCCCGGCCGTGCGGAGGAAGGCGTGGCCGTGCGAGCGTGGCCGTGCCACGGCCGGCCTTGCCCGGCCGTGCACAGGGTTCAGCGCGTGTTGCCATGGACGAGCCGATTCGGAAACGGCGTCGGGTGTACGACGAACCCGGTCACGCGCACTACCTGACCTTCTCGTGTCGACATCGATTGCCGCTCTTGGGGAAGGACCGTACACGTCGGTGGTTTCTTGAGGCGGTGGAGACGGCGCGTCAGCGTCATGCGTTCGACGTATATGCGTACGTCATCATGCCGGAGCACGCGCATCTTCTCGTCCGAGGCCGCACGGGCCACGATGGGCTTTCCCGGTTCCTATACGATCTGAAACGCCCCGTTGCCTGGAAGGCTAAGACGTGGCTCAGGACTGGAGGCCGCACGGCATGGCTTGATCGGCTCACGTCAACCCGTGGTCGGCGAAACGTGTTTCATTTCTGGCAGCCGGGCGGCGGGTTTGACCGCAACATGACCGACCGGGCGGACCTTCCGGAGGTTATGGCTTACATTCATGCGAACCCCGTCCGCCGAGGCCTGGCGGAGAGCCCCACGGACTGGATATGGTCGAGCGCACGATTCTGGGAGGGGCTGGACGGCGTGCTGATCTCCATGGACTCTTTGCCCGAGTAGCGGGGCACGGCCGGGCAAGACCGGCCGTGGCACGGGGTTGGGGGTCGCACGGCCGGGCAAGACCGGCCGTGGCACGGAGTTGGGGGTCGCACGGCCGGGCAAGACCGGCCGTGGCACGGGGTTGGGGGTCGCACGGCCGGGCAAGACCGGCCGTGGCACGGGGTTGGAGGTGCGCGGGGGATGAATAGTCCCCGGCCGAACCGCGTACAGACGTGTGACCGACCGGTTGCATCGAGACGGGTTCGGCTCCCTCCTTGTTCTGCGGCGGTCCATGCGCGATACTGAAGGGTTGAAGGGTTCGAAGGCCCTGCGCAAGTGCAAGGAAGGAGGTCCGCCATGTCCCGCCCGCGCTGGCCGCCGTCGGTGCTCCTGGTTGCCGGCATCGTGGCGGCCGTTTTCGCGTTCGCCGGCGGATGCGGGGCCGCCGAGGATCCCGCCAAGCCCGCGTCGGACGAACCGGCACAGGACGGCGCCGCGCCGCCGCCGGACCAAGCGAACGCCGCCGCGGCGGACGCGCAGACCGACAAGCCGGCCGAGAAGCCCCCCGAGGGCCAGGCCGAGAAGCCCTGGGCCCCGCCCGCGTTCACCGAGCGCCGGGCCGAGCGCGACCGGATGGTCCGCCAGATCCAGGCCTACGGCCTGACCGAGAAGCCGGTGCTGGAGGCGATGCGGTCGGTGCCGCGCCATGAGTTCGTGCCCGAGGCGCTCTCGCGGCAGGCGTACGACGACGGGCCGCTGCCCATCGGCTACGGCCAGACGATCTCGCAGCCGTACATCGTGGCCGAGATGACGCGGCAACTGGGCCTCGAGGCCGGCGCGAAGGTGCTGGAGATCGGCACCGGGTCGGGGTACCAGGCGGCCGTGCTGACGCACTTCACGAGAAATGTCTATACGATGGAGATCGTCGGCCCGCTGGCCGAGGCCGCCGGCAAGCGGCTCCGCCGGCTCGGGTACGACGTCGTCGCCGTCCGCCACGGCGACGGGTACGAGGGGTGGCCCGAGAAGGGCCCGTTCGACGCCATCATCGTCACGTGCGCCACGGGCCAGATTCCGCCGCCGCTCATCAAGCAACTCAAGGCCGGCGGGCGGATGGTGATTCCGGTGGGCGGGCCGTTCTCGATCCAGCGCCTGATGCTCGTTGTGAAAGACGAGGCCGGCGACGTCAGCAGCCGGTCGCTGATGGCGGTGCAGTTTGTGCCGCTGCTTCGCCGGGACCCCACGCGCGACTGACCTATGCCCCCCCTTCGCACACGCCTGGCCGTCGCCCTCGTGTCGCTGGCCGTCATCGGCACGGAACTGGCGCTGATGCGG
Organism: Planctomycetota bacterium; assembly: GCA_016782785.1. Lineage (GTDB taxonomy): Bacteria > Planctomycetota > Phycisphaerae > FEN-1346 > FEN-1346 > BS750m-G62. The sequence goes on from JADHXV010000184.1 coordinate 2,034, forward strand.
TCGCTGTCGCTGCGGTACTGGCACCACTTCGCGTACCTGGTCATCAGCGTGGCCCTTCTGGGGTTCGGGGCGAGCGGGACGGCGCTGGCGCTCCTGGGCCGGGCGATGGGCGGGTGGCGGCGCGAGTGGCTGGCGGGTGCGGCGCTTCTCTTCGCCCTGGCGGTGCCGGCGGCGCGGTGGCTGGCGCGCGGCGTGCCGCTCGACGTCCAGTACCTCTCGTGGAACCTGGGCCAGGCGGTGTACGTCGGCCTGCTCCAGATGCTGATGTTCGTGCCGTTCTTCTTCGGAGGGGCGGTGGTCGGCCTGGCGCTGACGGACGAGCCGGACCGCATCGGCGGGCACTATGCGGCCAACCTGGTCGGGTCGGGGCTGGGCGGCGTGGCGGCGGTCCTGCTGATGCACGTCCTGCCGGCCGAGGACCTCTTCATCGTGATGGCGGCCGTGGCGCTGGTGGCCGGGGCCGTAGCCATGCCGTGGTACCGGCCGGGCGGCGTGGCAGCGGTGCTGCTGGCGGCCGCCGGGCTGGTCCACCTGTTCGCCCTGGCGCCGCGGGACCCGCTCTTCTCGCCGTACAAGATGCTGCCTCAGGCCCTGGCGATGCCCGGCAGCCGGGTCATCCACCACGACGAGGGGCCGCTGGGACGGCTCGACGTGGTGGAAGGCCCGGCGCTGCATTACGCCCCGGGCCTGAGCCTCCAGTTCAGCGACTCGCTGCCGCCGCACGTCCTCCTGATGATCGACGGCGACGCCGCCGGCGCCGTGTATGACTGCACCGAGCGCGACGAGTGGTCATTTCTCGATTACACGACCGGTGCGTCGGCGTACCACGTTCGGCCGATGGAAGAGGGGGACGATGGACCGCCCGCCGTCCTTATCGTCGGCGCGGGCGGGGGCGGCGACATCGGCCTGGCGCGCTATCACGGGGCCGGGTCCATCACGGGGCTCGAGCAGAATCCGGACATCATCGCGGCGATGACCGGCCCGCTTCGCGACCGCGGCGGCCGCATCTACGAGGCGCCCGGCGTCGAGGTCCGCCAGGCCGAGGCCCGCGGGTACCTGGCGTCCACCGGTCGCCGGTTCCGCGTTATCCAGGTGCCGCCCGTCGAGGCGTTCGGGGCGTCGGGCGCGGGCCTGTACGCCACGCAGGAATCGTATCTGTATACGGTCGAGGCGATGGAGGCGATGCTCGACCACATGGCCGACGGCGGCCTGGTGTGCCTGACGCGGTGGGCCGACGAGCCGCCGCGCGACGGTCTCCGGCTGTTCGACACGGCCCGGGCGGCGCTCGAGCGTCGCGGCCTGGAGCCGGCCGGACGCCTGGCGATGATCCGAAACTGGGCCACCGTCACGGTCCTGGCGAGCGCCGAGCCGTTCTCGCCGGCCGACACGGCGCGGCTGCGGGCGTTCTGCGGGCCGCGGCGGTTCGACCTCTGCTACCTGCCGGACCTGCGGCCCGGCGAGGTCAACCGGTACCACGTGCTGGACCATCCGTACTTCGCCGAGGGGGCGGCGGCGCTCCTCGGGTCGGGGCGCGAGGCGTTTCTGGCGGAATATCCGTTTGACGTGCGGGCGACGACCGACGACCGGCCGTTCTTCTCCCACTTCTTCCGCTGGAAGAGCCTGCCGGCCCTGGCCGACCAACTCGGCCGGCGGCTGCGGGCGTACCTGGAGCGCGGGTACCTGCTGCTGGCGGCGGCGCTCGTGCAGTCGGTGCTGCTGGCGGCGGTGCTGATTCTCGTGCCGCTCGCGCCGCGGGCGGGCGAGTTGCGGAGCGCGCCCCGCAAGGCCGCCGGCCTGGCGTACTTCCTGCTCATCGGCCTGGGGTTCATGGCCCTGGAGATGGGGTTCCTGGGTCGGCTGATGCTGTACCTGGCGGACCCGGTGTACGCGGCGGCGGCGGTGATCTCGTCGTTCCTGGTGTTCGGCGGCATCGGGAGCCTCGCGAGCCGGGCGTGGCCGCTCGCGCCGCGGCAGGTGGCGTCGGTGGCCGCGGCCGCGGTTGTGGCCATCGGGACGGCTTACCTGTTGCGGCTGGATGCGTGGCTCGCGGCTACGCAGGGCGAGGCGATGCCCGTCCGGTTCCTGGTGGCGGCGGCCTTCGTGGCGCCGCTGGCCGTGGCGATGGGACACCTCTTCCCGTCGGGCCTGAGGCAGGTGGGCCTCGCGGCGCCGGCCGTGGTGCCGTGGGCGTGGGCCGTGAACGGCGTGGCGTCGGTGATCGCGACCGTCGCCGCGCCGCTGGCGGCGATGCACGTGGGGTTTGCGCGGGTGGGCCTGGTGGCCCTTGGATGCTACGCGGCCGCGGGCGTCCTGGCGTGGTGGCTGCCCGAGCGCCGGCCGCCTGCGGCGCCTGACTCACGGCCGGCGTGATTACCACAAACGCTGTCATTCCGAGCGAGCGCAGCGAGTCGAGGAATCTCGTCGTTTCCGCTGTTCGTAAGACGAGATTTCTCCGCTCGGCCTCGCCTGCGGCGAGGCCTCGGTCGAAATGACATCGCGATGGGCCGCACGCGATGAGCCTCGGCAGTCTTCGCGAGCCGTCACGGCCGGCGGGCGATGGCGACCAGATCGTCGGCCCGGCCGGTCAGCCGTCCGGCGGCGGCCATCAGGCCTACCAGCAGCCGTGACCGCGCCAGCCGACGGTGCCGGCCCTTGCCGGTCTCCTCGGCCAGCCAGGCGTAACTGTGGCGGGTGAACGTGGGCCGGGCCCGCTGGTGGATGCGTTCGACCTCCAGGCCGGCCTTCTCGAAGTGCCGGGCCAGCGTCGCGGGCGAAAAGTGCGTCAGGTGCCGAGGCAGGTCCAGGCCGTACCACGCGGCCGCGAAGTGGCGGGCGGCCAGGCTCTCGATGTTCGGCACGGAGGCCAGCACGTGCCCGCCCGGACGCAGCAGGTCCCGCGCCGCACGCAGCGTGGCCAGCGGGCTCGGCACGTGTTCCAGGGCGGCCCACAGGGTGACGGCGTCGAACGAGCCGGCCGCCAGGTCGGCCCCGGGCAGCGTGCCCTCGTGGCAGACGAGGCCCGCGTCGCGGCAGACGCGGACGGCGGTGGGGCTTGAGTCGAGGCCCTCGGCGGTCCAGCCGGCGGCGGCCATCCGGGCCAGGTACCGGCCGGCCCCGCAGCCGACGTCCAGCAGGCGTCCCTCGCCCGTGTATGGCAGGTAGCCGACGTTCCGGCGGCGGTTGAGTCGCCACCTCGCCCACGGTCCAAGCAGCGCGCGAAGCACCGGCCCCGCGGGTTGCCCGAGCGGATAACCGCGGACGTTCACGAGGGCCCATCGCAGCGCCCCCGCGGGCGGTCGCGGCGACCGCGTGCCGCCCTGGTACGGCGAATACGCCTCCGGGTAGGCCGTGGGGAGGCTCTCGGGCGTGGGCTGCGGGTTGGTCCGGACCAGGCCGCAGGTGCGGCAACGGACGACGGCGAACTGGCCCGGCAGGCCGAAGGCGCGGTCGCGGCCGGCGAGGAGGACGTCGGCGTCGGCGTGGCCGCAGAAGTCGCACGGCACGTCGGCCAGGCGCCAGGGGCCGGGCGGGACGGCGCCGGCGGCTTGCGCGGCGTCGGCGCATGCGGTCGGATCGGGCGTCTCGGCCATGGCGCGCGAGCATACGGCCGGGCGGCCGGTGCGTCAACCTGAAACGGCCGCGCGGCCTGGTGGGGCGAATACGCTTGTCTGCCGCGGCGGCGGACCGTATGGTGGCGGCCGCGGCCGGTCGGCGGCCTGTGCCGCTGAATAGCCGGTCGGGCAGGGGAGTCTGGTCCGAGGAATCGGCGTCACGGGACCGCCCGCGGCGAGTTTAACCTTCCGGCCAAAGTCGCGGCGCCCGCGGGCAAGGGGCGCGGCTGGTTGGCCTGGAACGAACCCACCGCAAAACGGAACCTGGAGCAGGAGACGATCATGACCCGTCTGACCCGTCGGCGTTTTCTTCATGGCACGATGGCCGCAGGGGCCGCGACGGCGCTCGGCGCGTCGCGCGTCTTCGGGGCCAACGAGACCATCAACATGGGCTTCATCGGCCTGGGCGGCCGCGGCTCGGGATCGGTCGGCTGGTTCTCGAAGATCAAGGGCGTACGCGTGGCCGGCCTGGCCGACCCGGACGAGAAGTCGCTGGGCGCCAACACGAAGAAGCACGCCGACGCCAAGGCCGTCAAGGACATGCGCGAACTGCTCGACGACAAGGATATCCAGGTCGTCTGCATATCGACATGCAACCACTGGCACGCCCTGGCCGCCGTCTGGGCCTGC
>JADHXV010000185.1 GCA_016782785.1 Planctomycetota bacterium
CCTTCCGGGCCTCGGGCGTATCGATGAAGTTGCCCGCCAGGGTGAGTTTGGCGGGATCGTAGGCGGCGGCGTCGCCCTCGCTCCACGGCAGGTGCGGGCTGTGCGAGCAGACGACGAGCATGAACGGCTGCTTCGGGTCGCGCGCCAGGAACTCCGGCACCTTGTTGGCCGCCACCTTCTCGAACGGGAACGAGTCGGGCGGGCCGAAGTGAGTTTTCCCGGACAGGCCCACGCGGTACCCGAGGGCCTTCAGGTGATGGACCACGCTCTTCGTGCCCGGGTAGACCTTGCTGTGGTTCGGGTAGGCGCCGTTGCGGACGGGGAACATGCCCGTGTAGAGTTGCTGCCGCGTCGGCGCGCACATGGCCGTGGCCGTGAAGCAGTGCGTGAAGCGCATGCCCTCGGTGGCCAGGCGGTCGATGTTGGGGGTCTTGACGTCGGGGTTGCCGTAACAGCCGTTGTCGCGCCACGTCTGGTCGTCGGCGATGATGAGGAGGACGTTGGGTTGCTTCCCGGCGGCGGCCCCGGCGGCGGCTTCCGGGGCGCGGGCGGGGGCGCGGGCGGCCGAGGCGCGGCCGGCGACGGCCAGCGGGCCGGCGGCCAGGGCGGCGGCCCCGAGGCCGGCCGACTTCAGAAACGAGCGGCGGTTCATGGCTTCTTCCCTTTCTGGTCCTTCGGCGCGGCGTACTTGCCTTTCCACGGCCAGGGGATCATGTGGGCCTGGCGGGCGAATGTTTCCCACCGCTCGGCCATTTCCTTGACGCGGTCGGGGTGCTGGTCGGCCAGATTATGGAGTTCGCTGCGGTCGGCCTCCATGTCGTAGAGTTCCCAGTCGCCCGCCGCGCCCTTGGCGACGAGTTTCCACTTGCCGTCGCGGACGGCGCGGTTGCCCTCGTGTTCCCAGTAGATGGGCCCGGGTCGGCCGAGGTCCTTGCCGCTAAAGGCCGGGGCCAGGCTGACGCCCTGCATGGGCGTGATCTCCTTGCCCTTGAACGTCTTGGGGTACGCGGCGCCGGCCAGGTCAACGCAGGTGGCCATGATGTCGATGAGGTGCCCCGGCTGGGGTTCATAGGCGCCGTGTCGGCTCTCGGGGATGCCGGCGGGCCAGTGGGCGATGAGCGGCGTCGCGATGCCGCCCTCGTGGACCCAGTGCTTGTACAGGCGGAACGGCGTGTTCGAGACGTTGGCCCACTCCTTGCCGTAGGCGATGTACGTGTCGGCCGGGCCGGGCATGACGCCGTGGCCGACGCGGACGGGCTTGCCGTCGCGCGTGACGGGCGGGACCATCTGGGTCTGGAGTTCGCCGGGGGCCATCGGTTCGGCCTTGACGTTCTTGGCGTTGTTGCGGGGCTCGCCCTGGCTGCCGAACTCCTCGGCGCAGCCGCCGTTGTCCTGGAGGAAGAGGATGAGCGTGTTCTCGTAGGCGCCGGTGTCCTTCAGGGCCTGGACGATGCGGCCGATGCCTTCGTCCATGACGGTAACCATGGCGGCGTAGACTTCCATGCGTCGGATGTGCCAGGCGCGGTCTTCGGGCGAGACGTTTTCCCAGAGTTCGGCGTCGCGCGGCGAGAGGTCCCACTGCTCCTTCAGGAGGCCCATGCGGCGCATCCGCTGGTACCGGGCCTGGCGGACGGCCTGCCAGCCGGCGTCGTATCGACCTTTGTACTTGGCGATGTCCTCGGGGCGGGCGTGCATGGGCCAGTGGGCGGCCGTGTAGGCCACGTACATGAAGAAGGGCGCCTGGGGCTTCTCGCGGCGATGGTCGCGGATGTACGTGGCGGCGTTGTCGCTGATGGCGTCGGTGTAGTAGAAATCGTCGGACCCGGGCGGGATGAACTCGTTGTCGCGCGTCAGGCCGTTCGGATCGTAGAACGACCCCGCCCCGTGGATGGTCCCGAAGTAGCGGTCGAACCCCCGCTGGCACGGCCAATTGTGCTTGGGCGTGTCGGGGCCGCGGTACGGCGTCACGTGCCACTTGCCGGTCATGTAGGTGCCGTAGCCGGCGGGCCTCAGGGCCTCGGCCATGGTGACGCAGTTCGTGCCCAGGTCGCCCTGGAACCCCGGCAGGTTGTTGTTGCCCATCATGTGGCCGATGCCGGCCTGGTGCTGGTAGAGCCCCGTCAGGAGGCTCGCCCGCGTGGGGCAGCAGCGGGCCGTGTTGTAGAACTGGGTGAACCGGACGCCCTTGGCGGCCAGGCCGTTGAGGGTGGGCGTGGCAATCTCGCCGCCGTAGCATCCCAGGTCCGAGAAGCCCATGTCGTCGGACATGATGACGATGAGGTTGGGCCGCTTGGCGGGGGCGGCGGCCCGCGAGGCGGCGGCACGGCATCCCGCCAGGACGGCGGCGGCCCCGAGACCGGCGGTCCGCAGGAAGGCTCGGCGGTTCATGGCGATCCTTTCTTCCTTGGGCGAGCCCGCCGCGGCCGAGCCGCGTGCGGCTCCTTTCGAGCCCGCCGCGGGAGCGGCGGGGCACGTTCCTCCGCGGTGGCACGTGCCACGGCGGATGCGGATAACCGGCCGCTTCCGCGGCCGGCTCGAACGGCGCGTTCCGCGCGGCCCGTACGGGCCGCGCCCGCGCGTCACGGCTGTTTCTCGCGCTTCGCGTCCTGGCCCTTCGGCTGGCGCCGGGCAGCAGGCTTCTTCGGCTCCGTCTGGCGATAACGCTCCAGCAGCGGGTCGTCAGGGGCGGGACCGGGCAGGTCGTCCAGGTATCGCTCCAACTGTTTGCGGGCGGCGACGGGCTCGGCGTCCGTGGAGTCGGTCACGTCCGTGTATCCCTCGCCGCTGCGGTCGTTGCCGCAGTCCCAGAGGCGTCCCTCGCCGTCGAGCAGCCACCGTTTGGTACGAATCATGCGGGCGTCGGCGCAGTAGGAGAAGATGTAGTCGCGCTCCTTGCCCGGCTCGCCGCGCAGGAGCCACGCGAAACTTTGGCCGTCGAGGGCGTAGTCGGCGGGCAGCGCGGCGCCGCCCAAATCCGCCAGCGTCGGCAACAGGTCCACCAGGCTGACGAGTTCGTCGCGGGCGCCGGCCGGCTTCACGCGGCCGGGACCGTTGACGATCATCGGCACGAGCGGCCCCCGCTCGCCGCTGACCCGGCTCTTGCCGTAGACGGCCGTGCCGTTGTCGCACGTGTAGAAGAGGATCGTGTCGCCGCGGAGGCCGAGGTCCTCCAGCCCCTTGACGATGCGGCCGACGAGCGCATCGGCGTACTCGACGTTGCTCTTCAGGGACCCCGGCACCTTCCGGCCGGTCGGCTTGCCGGCGGAGTCCAGTTCCGGCACGGGCAGGTAGCCCTGGCGGCCGGCCTCGAAGTCCCACGAGCCGTGCGTCAGGCACATCGGGTAATAGACGAGGAACGGCCGGTCCTTGTGGCGGCGGGCGAAGTCCAGCAGAAACTCGACGAACAGGTCCGGGCCGTAGTCGGTCGCCTTGGTCGGCACGCCCTGGCCGTTGCGGACGATGGACGGGTGCCAGTACCGGGCGGCCCGGCCGGGCAGGCTTTGGCCTTCCTGCTCGACGGGGCCGTCGAAGCCGTCCCACTTCTCCCACATGCAGCGCTCGTCGAAGCCGTAGGCCTCCTCGGTGCCGTGCAGTTGCCACTTGCCGCAGACCGCCGTGGCGTAGCCGGACTCCTTCAGGACCTGGGCGAAGATTTTGTTGTGTTGGCTGAGGTCGCCGTGCGGCTCCTTGCCGGTGGGCTTCATGTTGTTGTGCCACCAGTGGGTCCGGAAGGCGTACCGGCCGGTCATGACCATGGCCCGCGTGGGGCTGCAGATGGGGGCGCACCAGCAGGTGCGGAAACGGACGCCGGTATCGGCCAGGCCGTCGAGGACGGGCGTGCGGGTCTCGGTGTTGCCGTAGCACGAGTACTCTTTGGCGGAGCAGTCGTCGGCCATGAGGACGATGAGGTTGGGCCGGCGGCCGGCTGTGGGGCCAGGCTTCGGAGCGTCCGTGGCCTGGCCCGCGCGGAGTTGGCACCCGGCCAGCATCGACGCGGCCCCCAGGCCGGCGCTTCGAAGGAACTGACGGCGGTTCATCATGATCCTTCCTTCCTCAGTCGAGCCCGCCGCGGCCGCGCGCTCCGCTTCGCGTCGCGGCTAAAAGGTTGCCCGCCGCGTCACGGTATCGTCCGAAACGGCAGGCGGACACCGTCGCGCGGGTCGAGGCCGGCCGGGTCGACCGTTTCGTCCAGGCCCAGTTCGGCGACGGTCAGCCGCACGCGCGGCCGGTCCGCGCCGCCGCGAACCGCAAGCGTCTGCGGGCGGTGCCACGTCTCGGGCGTAAAGACGAGCCGCTCCGGCGACGCCGCCGCGCCGCCTTCACCGGTCACGTCCACCGCCACGGGCGCGAGCGGGGGCATCGTCAAGAGCACCCGCACGCGGAGCATGGTACCGGACGGCGGGCCGTCGGGCAACACCCAGAGGGCGTTGCGGTAGCCGGGCACCCACCGTTCGCCGCCGGCCTCGTAGGCGCCGATGTCGGGGGCCTGGCCGACGACGGGGCCGGTGATGCCCTCGACCACGCGCCCCGCGTCGACGAGCGGCGAATCGGGCCGCGGACGGAAATCGAGGTGCGCCGCATCCACCAGGTGCAGGTCCCCGCCCTGGTAGTTGTGGTCCATGTTCTCGGCGAAGGGGAAGGGCGTCCCCCGGTTGCTGCCGGTGATGGTGAGGGCGGCATTGTTCGCGACGGCGGTGTGGGCGTTCTGGACCTCCAGCAGCGGGAACTGCTGGCGCCACCACTTCTTCGGCTCGGGCACGACGTGCAGGCTGATGTAGTGGCCGGGCGTGTCGGCCGAGCCGATGTCGAGGACCGTGTTGTGGTGGACGCGGTTGTGGTCGCCCTTGACGATGATGCCGTCGCGTCCGCAGTCCCACACCACGTTGTGGTGGACGGTGAGGCTGCGGGTCTGGTCGTCTCCGCGGATGCCCAGTCCGCCCGTCAGGCCGCCGGCCATCTTCTCGCGGGTCCGGCAGCCGTGGGCCCAGTTGTAGCGGACCACGCAGCCGGCGGTGGAGGGCTGGCCGGTGTAGATGAGGGCCACGTCCTTGCACGCCAGGCCGCCGTTATACGCATGGTTATATTCAATGACGTGGCCGCCCCATCCGCGGAAGCCGATGAGGGCGTTGCCGCCGTTGAAGACCGTCGAGCGGCGCGTGACGCACGGGGCGGTCTCCCCCTCCTTCGCGGTGTTGCGCTGCGAGAGCGGCATGTCGCGCAGCGATCCCAGCCAGCACGTGTCGTGGACGAGGCAGTTCTCGACGGTGTTGCGCTGCCCCTCAACGGCCAGGCCGCTCGTGGGCGTCCACGCCAGCGACACGTTCCGCACGACGTTGTCGGAGCCGGCCACGTGGGTCTCGGCGGCGCATTCCTCCGGGGCGGCCGGGTCTGCGACCCGCCGGGCGTACGTGGGGAACCGCAGGTGGCAGCCGTCGATCACGCAGTGGTCGCAGTCGTCCAGGCGGAACGTGGCGGCAAAGAAGTGGAAGCCCTCGATGACCAGGTAGTCGGCGTTCTCGGCCTCGACGGCATAGTCGCGGACCTTCACCTCCACGTCCGCGCCCGACGGATCGCCCCCGCCGGGCGCCCACAGGTACAGCGTGCCGGCGTCGTCCAGGAACCATTCGCCGGGCGTGTCGAGGGCCGCGAGTTTGCCCGTCAGGAAGTACCGGTCGTCCTCCCAGGGGCCCGTCTTGTCGGCGTAATGCGTGATGCCGTCCAGGTCCTTGGCGTAGGTGAAGCGGTCGCTGCCGGCGCGGTGGCCCTCGACGGTGCGGGTCCACGTGAAGAACTGGTGGGCGACGTTGAGGGTGGCCACCGCCCCCGTCCAGTCGATGCCGGTCGCGGCGAGGTCCGGGTCCACGACGGTGCCGTAGCGGCTGCCCTTGCCGGTCTCGGCCCAGGCCTTGGACGTGAGGACGTCGGCGAGGGCGACGTTGGGCCAGCGGGCCTCGATCATCATGGCGCCGTCGACGAAGAGTTGGATGAACTTGCCCTCCACCGTCGTCGCATAGATGGAGCCGCTGTGCTTCCGCCAGGGGCCGGCGACCTTCCGCGTCCCGCTGAGGACGACGGTCTCGCCCGGCATGGCCATGAGGCGGATGGGGGCGCCCTCGCGGCCGGAGCGGGTCAGGCGGACCGCCTGGCGGTACGTCCCGCCGCGCACCAGGACGGTGTCGCCGGGCCCGGCGCGGTCCGCGGCCGCCTGGAGGGTGGCGAGGGGCGCGTCGCGCGTGCCGGC
>JADHXV010000186.1 GCA_016782785.1 Planctomycetota bacterium
CGCCGACGACCCGGCCCACGCCCAGGCCAAGGCCGACCTGAGCCGGCGCCTCGACGCCTGGATGGCCCAGCAGGGCGACCAGGGCAACGCCTCCGAAATGAACGCCGCCCAGCGCCAGGGCCGCGCCGAGAATCCACCGAAGAAGAAGGGCGCCAAGGCCGCTCCCGCCGACGACGGCGACGCGTAGGGGCGGGCCCTGGCGGGTGGCCACGAACCGTGTGGCCCGGCCGGCTTGTGTGGCCCGGCCGGCTTGCCCGGCCGGGACCGTTCGAGCCGCGACCGGAAGAGCCTGCCCTGAGCGAGGCGCAGCCGAGTCGAACGGGTCGCGGGGACGTTGTGGTGCCGACGATCCTGGCGCGCCGGGCATCCGGCGCTGGGCAGAGATACCCCCGACCTTACGGTCGGGGCTCGGGCTCGTCCCGCCCCGACACACCCTCTTGCAACCTCCCGCCGATTCTGGTAAAAGGCCCGCTCTTGCGAGGGGCGGGCGCGCCAGCATCGCGCCCTTCGAGCCGCGACCGTGAGGTCGCGGGTACGTTGTGGTGCCGACGATCCTGGCGCGCGAGCATCGCGCGCCCATCGAGCATACCCGCGTGCTTACGCACGCGGCTCGGGCGTACCGCGCCATACGACTCGAAAGCGACCCGCCGCCGTGGGCACACTGGCCGAGCGCCTGAGCCGGCTCGAAACGGGGGTCCTGATGACCCCGCACCGGGCCCGGGCCATCGAGGCCGACGCCCTCGCCCGGCTCGGCGTGGCCGAGGGCGACGCACCGCTCGGCCGGCTCGACCTGGCCGGACGGACCGTCGCCGGCGGCCGGCGCAGCGTCGAGGTCGTCGAAATCCGCGGCACCGGCGGGCAGCCCCTGATGTACGGCCTGAAGAAGGCCCACGGGGCCGAGCCCGCGAGCGCCGTCCTGGCCTCGGACCTCGGCGTCGGGCCGGCGGTGCTCGACGTCTCGGACGGCGTCATCACCGAGGAGTATCTCCCGGAGGCGACGAACCTCCGGCACCGCCGCCTCGGGCCGGACGATGGCGAGCCGCTCGGCCGGGCCATGGCCCGCATCGTGGCGGCCCTCGTCCGCCCGGACGCCGGCGACCTCGTGTATCACAAGGACGAGCAGCCCGAGCACCTCTTCGTGCTCGGCCGGGGGACGGACCTGCGGGTCCGCCTCATCGACTGGGGCCGGGCCGACCGCTGGCCGATCGCGCGGTTCGACGAGTGGTTCGCGGCCCAGGGGTATTGGCTCTACACGTACCTGGCCCGGGACGACCCGGCCGTCTGGCGGACGTTCGCAGTCGCCCTGGACGCGGGGGTGCCGGACCCGCCCGGCCGGCAACGGCTCGGGAAGGCGTACCTGGCGTTCGTGGCGGCACAGACAGCGGGGCTGGCGGACCCGATGCGTCGGCGGTTCGCCGTCGGGTTTCTCGAGTTCAGCGTCCGCTGCGGGCCGCTCGCGCCGGACCTGGGCTGGTTCAACCGCTTCGTGGCCGAGCACGCCGAGGCCCGCGGCGAAGTCTTGGCGCAGGCGTTCGAAAACGCTATAAGGCCGGGCTTTCGAACGTTCAAGCCGCGACCGTGAGGTCGCGGGTACGTCGTGGCGCCGACGATCCTGGCGCGCCGCGCGTCCGGCGCTGGGCAGAGATACCCCCGACCTTACGGTCGGGGCTCGGGCGCAGCAACCGCTTCGCAAACCGGTACTGGCACCAATCGAACACAAAGAAGAGGAGACGTCGGCATGACGCACGCGAAACGCAGCGAGCCCGCACGGCGCCGGCCTGGCCCCTTGGCCGCGGTGGTGGCGGCCGTCGCCCACTGGGTCGCCTCCGGACGCTGGGCGCTCGAGCGCCTCGGCGACGCCCTCCTGGGCCGCCTGCGGACCGACCCGGCCCTGCTGCCCCTCGGCGGGCAGGCTGCCGGGTACCTCGACCGCGGCTGGGTGATCGCGAACCATAAACTGGTCTCGTTCCACGCCGCGTTCATCTCCAGCGTGCTGAGCCTGCCGGTGGCGGCCCTGGCGGCGAAGGCGGCGGCCGGCGCCAACCTCAAGTTCGAGGTCCTCCAGTTCATGTTCCTCTCGGGCGAGACGATCGTCTCGGTCGCCATGCTGTACCTCTCGTGGCACGTCGGCATCGCCATCCACGAGATGGGCCACTACCTGACGGCCGCCAAGTTGACCGCCCTGAACAAGGACTCGCAGGAGGCCGCCGACAAGGTCATGGCCGAGGGCGGCAAAGTGGGCTGGTACGCCCGCATGTTCCTCCTGATTCCGTGGGGCAAGTTCGAGGGCGTCAAGAAGGAAGCCGGCAACTACGCCCCCGACGCCCCGTACAACCTGGCCGTCGCCGCCGCCGCTCCCGTCTGGAGCGGCTGGCTGTCGGCCGTCTGCTTCCCGATTGCCGCCGTCGGCATCGGCCTGGGCCTGGCCATGCGGGAGCAGCTTGGCGATTACGCCGAATACGCCATTTATGTCGGCCGGTTCTTCCTGTGCCCGGCGTTCGTGGGCCTGTTGGACCGGTTCCTGGCGGACCGCGGCAAGTTGCGCGAGTTCCGCCAGCGCGAACGCCGCGCCGCCGAAAAGGCCGCCCGCGCCGCCGCACGCAAGGCCGAGGGCACCTGGTTCGACCGCGTCGGCGAGGTCAAGAAGCGCCTCCTGACGACCCGCATGCAGACGGTCACCCTGGCCGACGGCACCAAGGTCGCCGCCCCCTGGCAGTTCCGCAACTGCGCCATGGGCGGACGCCACACCGAAAAAGAGTACCCCGAGAGCAACATCTCCATGCAGGAAGGCATGTTCGTCCCGCTCTCGGCCAAGACGTACGAAGACGCCCAGGAGATGACCGTCAAACTCCAGAGCCGCCTCAAGGAGATCATCGAGTCCGCCCCGGGCGCCAAGGTCATGGGCGTGGGCCTGGAGGGCGGCATCGCCCCCTACATCGACAAGGAACCCCAGGACCAGGTCCCCGAGCAGCGCATGTGGCGCATGATGCGCCAGGCCATCCTCGACTGCGAGTACGCCCCCGGCGTCGACGTCGCCATCGCGCTGGACCCCGCCTGCTCCGAACTCGAAAACCTCTACCGCGAGGAAACCGAGCAGCACGACTCCGTCGGCATGTACCGCTTCTGGCGCGACAAGAGCAAGGTCGATATGAGCCGCGACCAGATCCTCGCCCTCTACCGCACCTCCATGGAGCAGGACGACATCCCCATCCTCTCCATCGAGGACGGCTTCGGCGAACTCGACCACGCCGGCTGGCGACTCCTCATGACCGGCGACCCGGCGGCCGGCGTCGAGGGCCTCGGCGACAAGGTCTTCGTCATCGGCGACGACCTCGTCACCACCAAGGACTCGAACATCGAGCAGTGCGCCGCCAGCGGCGAAATCAACGCCTCCCTCATCAAAGCCAACCAGATCGGCACCCTCAGCGAAACCGTGCTGGCCATGCTGACCTCGCTGGCCTACGGCTGCGAACTGGTCGTCTCGCACCGGTCCAAGTCGCCCAACGACCCGTTCGAGGCCGAGATCGCCACCGCCATGAACGCCCTCGGCCTCAAGGCCGGCGGCGGGGCCAACACCGAACGCCTCCAGAAGTACGGCCGCGTCGTCGAAATCCTCGCCCTCGCCGAGACCGCCGGACGCGAGGTCACCGACGAGGAACGCAAGGAGGTCGAGGCCAACCTCACGGAACTCGCCAAACGCCTCACCGGCCGCGACGACGTCCAACTCGCCCCCGACGCCGCCCGACACGACATCACCACCCTCATGCTCCGCATGCTCGCCATCGAGGCCGTCGGCGGAAACGAGGAAGCCACCAACGCCGGCATCCCCTCCGGACGGGCCACCCTGTTCCTGGGCCACTCCGGCATCATCCGCTACAGCGGCGCTACGCCCCTGGGCACCAGCGCCGGCATCGACGAGGCCATCCACTACGTCGACTCCATCATCGAACCCGGCGAACTCACCCGGAAGCACCCCGACCTCTTCAAGGACGCCGGCGACGGCACCTTCCGCTTCCGAAAGACCGTGGGCGCCGACCAGATCCAGGCCAAGAACGACCCCAACCTGGCCGAGGCCTGGCGCCGCGCGGGCCGCTACGAGGGCAAGGGATGCATGGCCGCCGTCGAGCACATCGAGAAGATCCTCGGCGCCGCCTTCACCGGCCGACGCCTGCGCGACCTCGGCACCCTGCTCGAAACCGACCGCGAACTCCTGGAACTGGAGAAGAAGGCCGCCATCGACGCCGGCCGCATCAAGCCCGACGCCTCCGCCGACGACCTCATCCAGGCCATGCAGCGCAAGGGCGTCCTCGGCATGAACGCCATCCTTTCGATGTCGCTCGCCCTCGGCCGGGCCATCGCCGCACGCGACGGCCGCGAACTCTGGCAACTCATCCGCGACATGGCCGCCGAGACCATGGCCAAGTTCGTCGCCGCCCATTCCGGCGACGAGGCCAAGAAGGACGCGGAAAAACTCAAGGCCTCCGACTTCGACGAACTCCAGAAAACCTTCCGCGAAACCGCCAAGACCGTCATCGACCAGAAAAAGGAAGTGTACCGCCTCCTGCGCGAGCACCTGCCGGTCTACCCGATCGGCTCCAAGGCGTAGCGGCGCGGAAACAAACGAAGCGCGGCGGCCTTCCCAGGCCGCCGCGCTTTCCCCTTGCCCGCCGTTGCTGCTAATCCGAAATCATTTTCCCGCCATCCGGTACGTCGCGAACGCCTCCGGCCCGGTCCGCGTGACGACGAGCGTCTCGCGCCGCGCGTCCGTAAAGTCGCGGACCAGGTCCAGGCGGTACCGCATCCGGTAATCGCGGCGGACGGGCCCCAGCCACGCCGCCTTGGCCTCCAGGCCCTCCGGCGACGCCTGCCAGAACTCAAGGGCCGCCTCGACCGCGTCGTCGCGGCTTTGGCCGGGCGTGAACGCCTCCGCCCCGGCCGGGCCGGACCCCGCCCCCGGCTGCCAGCCCTCGGCCCGCTCGAGGATCGACGGGCTGACCGTCGGCAACTCGTCCAGAAGGGCCGCCATCGCCTCGCGGCCCGTGAGGTTGCTCGACACCACCACGCCCTCCGCGTACGCCGCCCCCGCATGCTCGCCGCACAGGGTGAACGTGCACCGGCGAACGGGCCGGCCCTGGGCGTCGAGCCACTTCGACGCCTGCTGCCACGCCACGTCGGTCTCGGCCTCGCCGCAGACCAGGCACACCCGGCGGACGATCGGCTCGTCGTTCTCGACCACGTCGGGCGCGAGCAGGTGGACCCGCTCCCGCAGGTTCCGGTCGTGGGCCGTCACGCACGCGTCGCAGACGTGGATGAAGATCCACGGCCAGAAGCCGATCATGCTGCGGTACTCGGGGATGGCCAGCCGACGGTGCAGCCGGCCCCGGGTCGTTGACGTGTGGCAGACGTCGCACTGGGGCATGCGTGGCTCCTGCGTCGTGGAAATCGGACCTCACAGGATAGCCGCGGCCGGGCCGGGCCTCAACGAAAACTCGCCGCAGAAGCCCGCGCGACGCGCCGGGGCCTCCCGAACCGCGTGCGTGAGGTCGCGGCTCGAACTGCCCCGCTCCTGGCATACACTAAAGCATACCGGACCCCGCCTCTTGAGGGCATTTTGGCGCGCCGCGGGGGGCAAATCGCCGTTTTTGGACCGCGAGGGGGGTTGTCCTGCCATAATGGCCGGAAAAACCCCTCCGAAACGCGCGGAAACTTACCCCATTTTTACCTCAGATTTTCAGGGATTTTCAGAAATTTTCGCTTTTTTTCGCCTTTTTCAAGGGGCGATTATACGCTTTAGTTTATGCGGACAGGGGCCGCGAGACACCCGGCGCGTCGGGAGACTCCCTGCGCGGGGCGGTTTGCGGGAACCGCCGCCGGCCGCCGGCGTCCAATTGGCTGGAAGTCTCCGACCCGGTGTGCCGATAACATCGGGTGACGGCGGTCCCCTGCGCCCGGAGCACAACCGGGTATCCCCTGCAACGGACGGGACGACGGTGCGCGAATCGCCCGGCGACCGCGGGTCGCAGTACGTCGTAGGACGGCTGGAAACGCTGGCCCGGCGTCTGCGCCGGCGGTCGGCGACGGCGGCGGCCGTGTGGGTCTTGGCGGGGGCCTTGGCGGCGATGGCCGGCCTCGTGGCCATTGACGCCGCACTCGGACTGCCCGGCGCGGCGTACGCGGCCGTGGGTGCGGCCGGGGCGGTGGCCGTCCTGGCGGCGACCGCGGCCGGGTGG
>JADHXV010000187.1 GCA_016782785.1 Planctomycetota bacterium
AACTTGTACTCGCCCGTGTACACGTTGTTGTTGTACACCTCGTCCCACGTGCCGTTGTCATTGAAGTCGACCCAGAACCCTGCCACGCCGTAGTACCGGCCCGGGCTGTCATACTTGATGTACGCCGTGTTCGCGAGGGCCGATCCCGCCATGGCGAGGATCAGCACGATCGTTATGGCTGTTGCACGTTTCATGTCGTCACGTTCTCACTTGCATTGCCCCGGCTACCCCTCTGGGGATCCGTGCCCCTTCCGACGGATCGGGTCCCGCAGGAGCCTGCCGACGTCCCGGGGCGGGACGCCCTCGGCCCCTTCGCTGCCTGCCCGGCCCGCACCGCCAAGGGGCGGGCCGGATCCGGCGCTGCGGCCACGGCGGCGCCGCAGCACCCTACGTCATCAACGGCCGGCCGCAGGTAATCGGGCGAAGCCCGGCCGCGGCACGCAAGCCGCTGGTTACCGGCTGCGTCGGCGGATGTAGCCGACCAGGCCGCTCCCGGCGTCGGCCGGGATGCTTCTCCTTGAGCCCGCCGGCCTCAACGGCTCCGGCGACACCGTGCCGCGAGGCCCGCCAGACCGAAAGCCACCAGGGCCAAGGTCGCCGGCTCGGGCACCTCGCCGTTGAACGTGCCGTCCGTGATGTCGTCGGCCTCGTACATCCAGTTGTTGATCTCGCCCCAGATGGTGAACGTGTCCGGGAGCACCATCCCCAGGTCGGTGAACGCCGCCAGGGGCAGGGAGGCCTCGACCACCGAGCCGACGGCGTACTTGCCGCGGTGGCCGGCCGTCGAGCCGTTGTTCTCCAGGAAGTAGTCGTCGGCGGGGTAGGCGGTCCCCTTGACGCCGGCTACGTTGGTCGGCACGGACTTGGCCTGGAGCACGGTGCCCCCGCCGGTGTCCAGTTTGATGATGTAGTTGATCCACTGGAGGTCGTCGTTCTTGAGCACGGGCGTGTTATAGGTGTCCCAGCGGAAGTAGATGTTCGTACCGCCCACCATGACCCAGACGTCGCTGATGTCCCAGCGGTTGTCGATGGCGCCCTCGTTCGGGTCCACGAGGTCGGCCGTCAGGGCCCATTCGCCGGCAGAGGCCGTGCCGTCCACGGTGATCGTGGCCTGCGCGGCGGTTGCCGCAAGGCCCAGGGTGAGCCCCATCAGGAGGGTGATTTGCCAACGAGTCATGTGCAGTCCTCCGCACAACCAACAGCACCGAGTCGGGACGTCCCCTCCTTGCGAGGCTCACGCGCCTCAAGACGCCCCGTCGTTTGCGCCGGCCATCGCCGTCTCAATCGCCAAGCCGCCGTCGCGCACCCCGCAAGCAGCGTGACCAGCGTGATTGGCTCCGGAACGACCGGCAACGGGTCATTCCTTTCGATATCCATGCCGTCCTCAAAGTCGTCGGCCAAGTCGTCGCCCGATTCGAAGACGTACTGGAACGTGCTCATCGCGACCTCGCCGCCCGGCGCCGGAATGACGCCCGCCGGGAACAGCGACCAGGGGATCATGGCCTCCAGGACCGGCCCCGTGGCATACGTGACCTGGCCGAGGTCCAGCCAGTAGTCCCACGTCGTCTCCCGCCTGAGCAGGTGCATCTCGCCGGCCGTGAAGCCGAAGCCGTCGTTGACCGTCAGCACGTACTTGGCCCCGGGGTCGGTGTCGAGGGTCCAGTTGATGAAGACCAACGAGGCCTTTCCCTGGCGGCCAACCATGGTGACGGGCGGTGCGTAGACGTCCATCCGCATGTACATGGCGTCGCCGCCTGCCAGCATAATCTGCGCGATGTCGTACTGGTTATCCGTGTAGTCGGTTTCGTTCGGGTCCGTGAGCACGATTGACGCCTCATCCCACTCGCCGGCGGACACCAGGCCGTCCACCGTGATTCCCCAGGCCGGGGCCGCCCACGCGCCGAGGGCGACGGCGGCCACGACGGCGGGCCAGAGATACAGCGTGAGCCCGGCCCCGGTACAGGGGCAGGCTACCCGCCGACACCTTGCGCCAACCTGGGCTGTGAAGTTCACGTCTGGTGCGCCTCTCTCTCCCCCGGACTCATGCCTAGTGAGCCGTTTTGTCGTTCAGTTTCCTCAGCGTGGCTGCCAGAATCCTGAGTTCGGTGCTCCAGTTCTGCCGCTCGACGTACTCGAGGTCGGCCTTGAGTTTGTAGCGGAACGCCTCGACCGAGGTGTCGTAGCCGTTGCGGACCTGGGCCAGGCCCGTGATGCCCGGGCGGACCGCCAGGCGGCGGTGGATCTCGGGGTACATCTTTTCAAGTTCGGCCAGGATCTCCGGCCGCTCCGGCCGTGGGCCGACGAGCGACATGTCGCCGCGCACCACGTTGAAGAGTTGCGGAAGTTCGTCGACGTGGCTCTTGCGCATCCACCGGCACAGGGGCACGACCCGCGGGTCGTTCTGGCTCGCCCAGACGGCGCCGCCGGCGGCCTCGGCGTCCGCGTACATGGTCCGCAGTTTGTACATGCGGAACGGCCGGCCGTCTTTGCCCACGCGCATCTGCGTGAACAGGACGGGGCCCTTGCTCGACAGTCGGATCGCCAGGGCGCAGACGGCCAGCAGCGGCAGGCACACCAGGGTCAGGACCGAGCCGGCGACGATGTCGAACACTTCCTTGGCCAGGCCGAAGAACCGGCGGGCCAGGTGGGTTCCGATCGCCAGAATCCCGGCGCTAAACCCGATGATCGTGATGGGTTCCGGCATCGCTGCTGCCCCTCGCATTTGGCCGGGCGCCCAACGGGCACCTTCGGCTTGACGGGGGGACGGAGCGCCGGGTATAATAAAGCGCTAGTGCCGGGGACCGACACGGCCTCGGCGCACCGTCCCGGGCGGATCAGCAAACCTGGCTAGGGCTTACGGCTGATCCGCCCCTTTTTTAGTTTTCTTGCCGCTTTCGTCCGCATCGCCCCGCAGGCAAACATCGCCTTTGAAGCGCCATTCTTCATCCGACAAGCGCGTGTCGCGTGCGCGCACATCAGAACCGGGTTGACCAAAGCATTGGGGGCTACGGCGTTTCCCCTCTGCGAGCACACGACGTGTACCTTAATCGTTGCCCAGTCTCTTGCGCTGGTATCGCAACCAGCCGCTACGTAAGTGCCTGGCCCCCCTCAGCGGCTTCGGACCGACTAAGGTAGGCCGCTAAGTATACCTTACGAATCCACCGAAGTCAAATCCAGCGGGCCGAAAACCGGTTCGAAAAGCGCTAAGGCGAGGCCGAGAGGCGGCTTTTTCGCCAATCTGCGCAAGGCAGGCAAGGTGCGGGAGGGGCGGACGGGCCGCCGACGCACTTCGGCGCGCCGAACAACGCCGTTTCGGCGCCGTCCGGCGCCCCCGTCGGCGCCTTCCGGCAGGGCCGACGGGCCGGCCGGATCACCGCCGCCGACGACCGCCGGAGGGCCGCCGACCCGCCGGCGATGGCATCAACGCCGCTCCATAAGACACCTGGGGCATGGGGCAGCGGACGGGCGAAAACGGTTTCCGAGGTCTTGTGCGGCCCGGTCAGGACGCGTCACGGGCCTCGGCCTGCCGGCAGGCCAGGATGGCTGCGCCCAGCGCGCCGGTCATCTGCGGGTCGGGCGCTACGCGGACCGGCGTGCCGATCGCCTCCGACAGCGCCTTGGCCATCCCCGGAATGAGTGCCACGCCGCCCGTGAAGACCACCGGCGGGGCGACCTGCCGGCCGAGCATCGCCGCCACGCGCGACGCCACCGACGCCTGGACCCCCGCGACGATGTCGGCGGGTTTCGTCCCCGCCGACATCAGGCCGATGATCTCCGTCTCGGCGAACACCACGCACATGCTGCTGATGGGCGCCGGCGCCGTGGCCGAGCGGGCCAGGTTGCCCAGGTCCTCGAGGTCGGCGCCGAGGCGACCGGCCACCACCTCCAGGAACCGGCCGGTGCCGGCGGCACAGCGGTCGTTCATGGCGAAGTCGCGGACGCTGCCGTCCGGGTTCAGGCGCAGCAGTTTCGAGTCCTGGCCGCCGATCTCGATGATCGTGGCCGCGTCGGGCGCCTGCCGGCGGACACCCACGGCGTGGCAGGTGATTTCGGTTATCGTCGTATCGGCAAACGTGATGCCGGCCCGGGTGTAGCCCGTGGCGACGATGCGCGCCAGGTCGCCCCGCCCAAGACCGGCCCCGGCCAGGAGGTCGTCCAGCAACCGGGCAGCCCGGCCGTCGTGGTCCACGCCCTGGTCGTGGACGCCCGAGGCCAGCACCTGGCCGCCGTCCATCACGGCGACCTTGATGGCCCGCGACCCGCCGTCCACGCCGGCACAAATCATGGTTCTCTCCGCTGCTCGGCTGCCTCGACGAGGGCCTCCAGGCGCGTCCGGAGCGTCGGCAGGACGGCGTCGGCCACGGGCGGCACCTCGATTTCGACCACCGGCAGCCCCAGCCGCCGGCGGACCACCTCGCCGATGACGGCCCCCTCGAGGGCGCAGTGGCTGGCCCCCGGGATCCGCGAGACGACCACCGCCTCGGCCCCGAACCGGCGGGCATCGCGGACGATGCGCTCGGCCCGGTCCGTGGCGGGCCCGACCATCGGGTCGCCCAGGGCCGTCCGGGCCAGGGCCTCCATGGGCGGCAAGTCCTGGGGAATCGGGTCCAGGGCGTGGCAGAAGAGGAACTCGGTGCCGCACAGGCGGCCGCCGCAGTCCTCCAGCACGTTCATCGCCCTGAGGTCCGCCACCGGGTTGACCCAGAATACGCGGACGGCCCGCGGTTGCAAGACCCCTTTGCCGGCGTCCGCGCGGCGGCGGACCTCGTCCAGCAGGTCCGCCAGCACGGCCTCGGCCTCCGCCTGGTCGGAGCAGAAGTGGATGGCCAGCATCTCGGCAATCAGCATCTCGAGCGCCGGTATCGGGCACGGCTCGGCCGTGTAGGCCAAGTGCCGGAGGCGGTCGAGCACCGCCCGGACGCGGTTGGCCCGGCGGAGCCCAGAGGCCAGCCGGGCGTCGGTCAGGTCGCAGCCGGCGGCGTCGGCCAAGGCCTGCCGCACACGCTCCAGTTCCGACCGCACCAGCGCCACCTGCGAGGCCGGGGCCTCGAACCCCGTGGGCAGGGGCACGGCCGTCTCGCCGGGGTCGGGCCGGCGCCGGGCGGGCATCTCCCACCACAGAATCGGGAACCCGAGCGATTCCAGCCGCTGGGCGATGGCCGAGAAGTCGTCGCACGTCGCCCCCGCGCTGCACGTCAGCAGGTCCGGAATCGGAAAGTGCCGACGGTTGACGAACGCCCCCAGCATCGCCCGGACCGGGCAGAAGGCGTCGCCGATGCCCAGCGTGTCGGCCAGCCGCAAGAGGCCCGCCTCCAGTTCCATGATGCACGGCGTCCACCAGGCTCCGTCGGGGTAGAAGGCCACGACGTCCGGCAGGGCGTAGGCCATGACGGGCACGGTGCCCAGGTCTTTCATGGCGCCGACGATGGTCTTGCCGGCGGCCCGGGCGGCATGGAGCCGGTCCTCCTCGGTCAGGAGGAAACTCCAGAGCCGCAGCGCGGCGGGCGACCCGTCATATTCCAGGTGCAGGAGCCGGCGGTCGCCGTCGCGGACGTGCCGCTCCAGCGGCCCGACGTACGCGGGCGCGGGGCCCGCGGCCGGCGGCCTGGCGGCACACAGGGCGTCCAGGTCGGCCATGCTCACGCGTCGGGGACGCTCGTTCATCGCAGAATTTCCATGAACGCCTGGACCCGGCCGACGGCCTGCCGGAGCGACGCGGCGTCGCCCGCCACGTCGAGGGCCAGGACGGGCAGGCCGGCGGCCTCGCGGAGCCGCTCGGCCAGGGCCGCCCAGAGGTCGCACCAGACGTATCGCCAAAGGATGATGCCGCGGGCGCCGGAGGCGCGGGTCTCGTGTACGAGCGCATCCATCAGCCGCGTGTCCGGCCGCTGAAACACGTCCGCGATGCCGCCGAAGTACGCGTCCACAAGGGCCAGCAGCGGGTCGTCGCCCGGCCCGCGCCGGCGGTCGAACGGGGCGGGCAGAGAGCGGAGGCCCGTCTCGGTGGCATCCAGGACGACCCGGCCGCCGGCCTCCTCGACGGCCTCGAAAACACGTTCGTGGCCCCGCATGACGGGCCCCCCGACCACGGCCACCGGCACGGTGCCGCGGGCCTCCGGCAAGGCCCGTCCGGCGGCCGCCCGGATGGCGGCGCGGTCGGCGTCGTACCGCTCCATGATCGACCACAGGCGGTCGGCGTCCGCCGCCTGTCCGCCCAGCCG
>JADHXV010000188.1 GCA_016782785.1 Planctomycetota bacterium
CGACGCACCTGTTACGCCCCTACAGGGCTTGGATCCCGGCAATCGAACCATCTACCCAGGGCGTTGCCCTGGGCTATCCTGTTTCAGCCCTTCGGGCTGAGCAGCAACAGCCGACATCACAGCCTTGTAGCGTTGTAGGGTCAGCCCTGGACGCATAACAGATCGGGTGTATGTGCTTAGCGAGGCCTTCCCTGGCCCGTACGGGCCGTGGCTTGACCGCAGGCGCTGTCATTTCGACCGAGCCCCCGCGCGAGCGGGGGCAATTCGGGGGACGCAATACTGATTTCCGCCCGGCCAGGTTTCTGCGGCCACCCTGGACGTGACGGTCCACAATCTCAGCATACGGCGAACCGTACGGGCGTCAAGCGGCAAGCGGGCGGCGGCTGCCAAGGCTCGGTGCCACGTGCTCCATGCCCAAGGAGGCGTGCGGCCTGCCGCGGCAGCCGGCGGGCGTCTGGCGCCTTTTCGGCCGTTGGCAAAGGTGCCTGACACCTTTGTCATTCGGCGCGCAACCCGCCAAAGCCCAGCGAGTCTCCCGACCCGCCGCGCCCCGAGCCGCGTGCGTGAGCGCGCGGGCATCTTCGGCCGCACTAAAGCATATAATCGCCCCGGCAAGAGAGGGCGAAAAGAGCCGCAAAAAGTTGAAAATTTCCGAAAGTTTCCGAAAATTTGGGGTAAGAATGGGGTAAGTTTCCGCGCGTTTCGGAGGCCATTTTTCGGCCATTTTGGCAGGACAACGTCCCTGGCGCCATGAAAACCGCGATTTCGGCCCGCCGGCACCCTCCAAACCCGTTTCAACCCCGCGAAAGGCCGGGTTTTGACCCGTCGGATTTGCTTAAAGTATATGCGGGGGGCGCTCCGCCGGAACAGGAAACGGGCCGGCCGCCAGGGGCGCCGGCCCGTTTCTCCCGTCTCGCTCTCGCGCGAATGGTTTTCTAGGGCTGCGGCGGGGTGGAAGGCGCTTTGCCGGACCCCCAGAAGTCGTCTTTCTGGGTGACCTTGAGGAGTTTGCCGATGTACGTGAAGAGGGTGCTGTACACCGGGTCGGTCTTGCCGCGGATGATCTGTTCGGGATGGTTGGACCCTTCGCCCTTCATGGGGATGGTGAGGAGGGGGCTCTTCTCGGGGTTATCGCGGTTGAAATAGCGGCTGACGGTGCGGAAGTTCTCGGCCAGCATGCGGTCGGTGGTGGTGCCCTGGAGGGCCAGGAGCCATTTGGCGCCGGACCCGATGCCGCCGTGGCACTTGATGTCGCCGCACCGGCTGGCCAGGATGCGCTGGACCTCGCGGAACCCGCGGATGGCCTCCACCCCTTCCTCGTTGGTCAGGGCCCGGGCCTCTTCGTTGGTGATGGTCACAGGCTTCTTTTCGCCGAGGTTCATGACGGCCTCGGGGAGGGTGTCCAGCTCGGTGCCCGTGCCGGCACCGGTGCCGGTGGCGGGTGCGGCCGCGCTGAGGGCGTAGATGAGGTACTTGGCCCGGACGTCCTCGGGGTTGGCCTTGTGGGCGGCGAGGGCGTGGCTCTTGGCCTCGGGGTCGAGGCCCTCGCGGAGACACCACTTGGCCAGGGCGATGTGGGCGTCGGCGTCGGCGTCCGGGGCGAGTTGTTTCAGGCGGATTTCATACTGTTTGCGTGCGGCGTCGAGGTCCCGGGGCTGGCCTGTCGCCACGGCAATCAGGCCCAGGATGCCCAGCGTGCCCAGGGCCATTGCGATCAGGATTTGTCGTTTGCGGCTCATCGTCGGCCCCTCCACTTGTCCGATGCCTGCGTTCAGCATACCACCGGCGGGGGGACGCTGCAAGGCAAATCGTGGACATACGCCCACCACCGGTGGTGCCGGCAAGGGCGGTGTGCGAAAAGCATTGACACTCCGCGGGCCGGACCGTAGGGTAAGCGTCTCGGATGGGGGTGGCGGCGTGCGGATTCGGGTCAAGATCTGCGGGATCACGCGTCCCGAATGGGCGTGCGCGGCCGCAGAGGCCGGGGCGGATGCGATCGGCCTCATTTTTGCCGAGAGTCCGCGGCAGATTCTCCCCGAGACGGCGGCCGAGATCATTGCGGCCCTGCCGCCGTGGGTGGCCCCGGTGGGCGTCTTTGTGGACGCCCCGGCGGCCGAGGTCCGCGGCCTGGCGGAGCGGCTGCACCTGGCGGCGGTCCAGTTGCACGGCGACGAGCCGCCCCAGATGCTGGCCGACCTCGGCCCCGTGAAGATCCTGAAGGTCTTCGGCGTGGCATCCGAGGCCGACCTGGAGGCCGCCCGACGGTGGCGGGACCGGGCCGAGGCCCTCGGCCGGACGCCCGACGCGTACCTGGTGGACGCCCGCGTGCCGGGCGGTCCGCGGGGCGGGACCGGCCGCGCGGCCGACTGGGCGCTGGTCGCCCGCATGCAGCAGGAAGGATTCCGCTCGCTCATCCTGGCGGGCGGTCTGGGGCCCGAAAACGTGGTCGAAGCCGTACGGGCGGTCCGGCCCTGGGGGGTGGATACCTCCAGCGGCACCGAGGCGTCGCCCGGCGAGAAGTCGCCCGAGAAGATCCGGGCCTTCGTCGAGGCTGTCCGACGCATGGAACACGCATCAGAAGGAGCAGCGAATGGCTGACGTACCCCACGACGTCAAAGACCTCGGCCTGGCCAAGGCCGGCAAGAAACGCATCGAGTGGGCCGACAACAACATGCCGGTCCTGGCGAACATCCGCGAACGCTTCGCGAAGGAACGGCCGCTGGACGGCCTCCGGATGAGCGCGTGTCTGCACGTGACGGCCGAAACGGCTAACCTGTGCCGGGCCCTGAAGGCCGGCGGCGCCGACCTGGTTCTGTGCGCCTCCAACCCGCTCTCGACGCAGGACGACGTGGCGGCGGCCCTGGTGGCCGAGTACGGCATCGCCACGTTCGCCATCAAGGGCGAGAACAAGGACTCGTACTACAAGCACATCGTCACGGCGTGCGACCACAAGCCCAACATCACCATGGACGACGGGTGCGACCTGGTCTTCACGCTCTCGAACGAGCGGCCCGACGACGCCGCCAACGTCATCGGCTCGATGGAGGAGACGACGACCGGCGTCATCCGCCTGCGGGCCATGGAGGCCAAGGGCCAACTGAAGTTCCCCGTCATCGCCGTCAACGACGCCGACTGCAAGCACCTGTTCGACAACCGGTACGGCACCGGGCAATCGACGATCGACGGCGTCATCCGGGCCACCGACATGCTGATGGCCGGCAAACGCGTCGTCATCAGCGGGTACGGGTGGTGCGGCCGGGGCTGCGCCATGCGGGCCGCCGGCATGGGGGCCATCGTCATCGTGACCGAGGTCGACCCGCTGCGGGCCATCGAGGCCACCATGGACGGCTACTCCGTTCTGCCGATGCCCGAGGCCGCCAAGGTCGGCGACCTCTTCATCACCACCACCGGCAACAAGCACGTCATCCGCCCGGAGCATTTTCAGGCGATGAAGGACGGGGCCGTGGTCTGCAACGCCGGGCACTTCAACGTGGAGATCGACATTCCGGGCCTCGAGAAGATGGCCAAGACGGTCCGCAAGGATGTCCGCCACTGCGTGGACGCGTTCGACCTGCCCGACGGGCGGACGATCTACCTGCTGGCCGAGGGACGCCTGGTCAACCTGGCCGCCGCCGAGGGTCACCCCGCCTCCGTCATGGACATGAGTTTTGCCGTCCAAGCCCTGACGAGCGAGTGGGTGGTGGCGAACCGCGAGACGCTCGACGTCCGCGTCCACAACGTCCCGCGCGAGGTGGACGAGTGGGTGGCGGCCATCAAACTGAAGACGATGGGCATCGCCATCGACACGCTCACGCCCGAGCAGACGGAATACCTGCGCTCGAGCGATTCGGGGACGTAAGAACGATTTCGGATTGGGGATTTCGGATTTCGGATTCAACAGTAACAACAACATTTAGCCGCCGGGCTTGCCCGGCGCGTGTGGGGGCTCAGAAGGATCGCGCATGGCCCAGATCCGACCGTTCCGCGCGTTGCGGTACAACACGAACGACCCGCTCAGCCTGGCCCTGGTGACGGCCCCGCCGTACGACTGCATCACGCCCCAGGAGCAGGAAGAACTCTATCGCACGCACCCGCACAACATCGTCCGCCTCATCCTGGGCCGGCGCCAGCCCGGCGACGACGCGACCCGCAACTCGTACACCCGGGCCGCCGACTTCCTGGAAAAGTGGAAACGCACGGCCATCCTGGTCCGCGACGCCGACCCGTCGCTCTACCTGTACCAGCAGGAGTTCCAGGTGGAAGGCCGGGCGTACCTGCGCGAGGGCATCCTGGCCCGCGTGGGCCTGGAGGAGTACGGCACCGGCAAGGTCTTCCCGCACGAAGAGACGCTGCCGGGCCCCCGCGAGGACCGTCTTCGGCTCATGCGGGAGGTGCGGGCGAACCTCTCGCCCATCTTCGCCCTCTACCCCGACGCCGAGAACCTGGTCACGCAACTGGTCCACCAGGTGATCCGGTGCGACCCCGTGGTCCAGACGGTGGACGCCGACGGCGTGGTGCACCGGCTGTTCGCCTCGAGCGACCCCGGCCTGGCCGAACGCGTGGCCGAGGTCATGGCCGACATGCCGCTCTACATCGCCGACGGCCATCATCGGTACGAGACGGCCCTGGCGTACCGGCGTGAACTCGCCGAGAAGGGCGAGACGGTGGACGAGAACCACCCGGCCGCCTCGGTCCTCGCGCTGTGCGTCTCGATGCACAACCCGGGCCTGGCGGTCCTGCCCACGCACCGGGTGCTTCGGGGTCTGCCGGACCTGACGGCCGACCGCCTGCGCAAGGCCACCGCCGAGCACTTCACGTGGCAGGAGTTCGTCGGGGCCGAGGCCACCAGCCCCCGCCTGTTCGAGCACCTGCGCGACGCCCCGGCCCACTCGTTCGGCCTGTGGACCCGCGACACCGTGAAGGCGTTCCTGCTGACGCTCAAGAAGCCGGACGTGATGGACCGCCTGGCCCCCGACAAGTCGGACGCGTGGCGGCGGCTGGACGTGGCCATCCTGGAACGGGTCCTGTTGGGCGAGGACCTGCCGCGGGCGGTGGCCGACGTCGCCGGCCTTCGCCGCGAGTACGTCCACCTGGCCCAGCAGGCGTTCGACGCGGTCCACGAAGACGGGGCCGACGCCGCCGTCCTCCTGAAGCCCCTGCCGGTGGCCAGCCTGGAACAGATGGCCCGGACGGGCGAACGCATGCCGCCCAAGTCCACGTACTTCTACCCGAAGGCGCTGTCGGGGATAGTCATCAATCCGCTGGATTGAGGGCGGGGTGCGCGGGTGTGAGCAGGTGCGCTGAAGGGGAAACGCGCCGGGCGAGCCCGGCGGCTAAATGTTGCCGGTGGCGTCCTTTGCGGCTTCGCGTCTTTGCGTGCGGCTTGTCGTTGTCGTTTCGCCCGTTGCCTGCTTCCCGGCTGTCTGCCGTCTTGAATCGTCGCGAGGTCGGGCTATAATGTTCAGCCGCGTGGGGCCGTAGCTCAGCTGGGAGAGCGGCTGGTTCGCAATCAGCAGGTCAGGGGTTCGAATCCCCTCGGCTCCACCACGTTGTTATGTAAATCCTTGCATCCGCTTGTAATGCCTTGCAAGGCCGGCTTCCCGCTTTCCCCTTCGTAACCGCTGCACACCATTTCCGGCATTTCTCGTTCTTGCTGCGCCGCTTTCTGCGCCGCGCCCGACGCGCGGGCGAAGTGACCTTCGGTGACCATGAGATAATGCCGCCGGGCGATCTCCGGCGAGTGCCCCAGCCAGGCCGCCGCCACGTGCGCCGGGAAACACTCCACCAGTTCGCTTGCCCGCGTCGCCCGAAGGTTCACAAACAGTTTCGGCCAGGGTTCCACGCCGGCCCTGGCGAGGGCCCGCAAGATCACCGCGCGGTAGTGCTGATTCGCCGTGCCCACCGGATACTGGGGGCAGCAGAACACGGCCCCGACCTCGGCCGCCTCGAACGCCTCGCGAAACGGCCCCGCCAGTTCCGGGAAGATCGGCGCCACGCGCGAACCCTTGCCGGCGTGCTTGGCCGTCTTGACGGCCGTCACCGTGAACCGGCCCCGCTCCCACGAAACATCGCCCCACGTCAGGGCGGTCACCTCGGACGGCACGCGCAGGCCGCCCCACCGGGCCAGGGCGAAGGCCAGACGCCACGCCGGGCTTGGCAGCGCGTCCATCACGGCCTGGGCGGTCTCGGCGCTTACGAA
>JADHXV010000189.1 GCA_016782785.1 Planctomycetota bacterium
GCCCACATCGTGGACTGGCCGCGGCTGGACTACAACCGTCACGGGAGCCTCAAGAGCAATCTGCCGGCCGGGTGGGACCACCCGTTCGACCCGGACATCGAGGTGCCGTTCCCGGCCAAGGGGAGCATCCTGTCCTTCGTCAACGTGACGCCGACGCTTATGCATAGCAGCGTGATGACGGCCGTCCTGGGCGACGACGCCGGCGCCCTGGAGTGGTCGGGCCGGCTGGTCCGCCGGTGGCAGCAGGGGAGGGACCCGAAGACGGGCCTCTGCGGCGGGCAACTCAGTTACCGCAAGCAGGATCGGGCGCAGGAGGCGCTCGGCCACGTGCATCCCGAGATCAACGAAGCGAAGATCGTCGCCTCGTACCACCAGACGTGCCGATACCATCACCTGCCGCTGGCCCAGATGCAGGACGGCCTGGCGCTGAAGCAGGCGGGCGGGGCGCGGGCGGCCCTGGGCGAGGAGATGATCCGCGGGGCCGCCGAGGACCTCCTCATCTACGCCCGCCAGTGCTACGACCCCGCCAGCGGCCGGTTCATCGCGAAGATGACCGACGGCACGCCGCTCCAGTGGCAGCAGGCCAAGACCGGCTACTACGTGCCGGAGTCGTTCGCTCCGTGCCCGCCCGACGGCTTTTTGGCCTGGGGGTACGCGCTGGCCTACCGCCTGACGGGCGACAAGGCCCACTGGTCGGTGCTGCGCGACCTCGCGAAGGGCATGGGCCTGGGCGACCTGGGCGAACCGGGCGGGGCGTCGCGCGCGCTTGATGCGAAGACCCGCAGCGACGACTGGCGACTCATCTACGTCCTGCTGGAACTCGACCGGGCCGAAAAGGACCCGCGGCTGCGCGGCCTCGCCTGCCGCATCGCCGACAACATGGTACGGCGCCAGGCGGCGACGGGCCTCTTCCCGCGGCAGGGCAGGTCGTACGCGCGGACCGGCGACGAGGCGCCGCTGGCGCTCCTGCATCTGGCGGCCGCCCTCGATGGCCGAGAGGACGTCATGCCCGCCCCGGCGTTCGATTCCCGCTTCTTCCACTGCGAGTACCACGGGCAACTGGAGAAGGATCAAACGAAGCGGGCCGACGCACGTACCTATGATAACCTGGTTCATTACGGCAGCCCGTGAGCAGGCCGCCGCGACGCGCCGGCGGACGCGGAGCCGCGTGTGCCGATGCCGTCGGCCGGCACGCGGGCTCCGTTGAGGCACGGCAGTAGCACGGCTGCGAGTCGGCACGCGACAAACCGTCCGCTCGCTCGTACTATCCTCTGAGGAGGCGCGTTGGATGGCCAAAACGGTTGATGCCCAGTGCGGACGTTGCCGGAAGCGGTTTCGGCTCCGCCACGACCAGTTGAACCGCGAGGTCCGGTGCCCGCACTGCAAGACGATCGTCAAGATCTCGCCCAAGACCGAGGCCGGCGCCGAGGCCGCCAAGGCCCTGCGCGGCTCCGGGTCGGCCAAGGCCGCGCGCGGCACCGGGCCGGGCGAGAAGCCGCTGGTCATTCATCGGGCCGCCAACGTCCAGGGCGGCATCCGCAACCGCAGCCTGGCCATCGTCTGGGCCGTCCTGATCGGCCTCGGGTTCATCGGCGCCGTTATCGCGATGATCTTGGTCTTCGGGAAGCGCGACACGGGGCCATCGACCTCGCCGCGGACGGGCACGCAGGGGACGCCCATCGCCAGGGGACGGACGACGGGCACGGGTGGGCCGACGGTCCCGCCGACCACCGGGTGGGCGGGCGCTCCTTCTCAGGAGGCCCCGACGGCGGGCGGCACGCCCGGCGGTACGGATGGTCCGACGGCCGCCGGCACGGCCCTTCAGCCCGGCCAGGAGTGGACGCCGGCCGCCCCGGAGGTCGAGGTGCATATCAGCCGGCCTCTGGGCGGCTACTTCGACGACACGTGCACGTATGCCGTCGGCCGCATCACGAACCGGGGCACGGTGACGGTCCTTGCCGTCCGCGTCACGGTGCCGCTGATGGAAAGCCGGGAGGGGCCCGACGTGGGGACGGCCGTGGCCGACATCCTCAACCTGCCCCCCGGCCACACGGCCCCGGTGGTGGCCGAGTTGCGGCACGGGGAGGGCGTGCGGGCCATGGCCTGGGCCCCCGGCCAAATCGAATTCAATCCGGAGGGCGTGCCCACCCAACTGCCGCCGCTCGAAGTCGTCGATGCCGTCCCCCTGCCCAGCCCCAACCAGGTGGAACTCAGCGGACTTATACGCATCCATGTGAAGAACCACGGCGCGGTGGAGGTCAAGGAGATGCTCGTGACGGCCCTGTTGGTGGACGGCAAGGGCAAGATCGTCGGCGCCCTCAAAGCCGGCGCCACGCAGACCATCCAGCCGGGCGACACCGAAGAGGTGACCGTCGAGTGGCAGAACTGTTCCAGCACCCTCGTCAAGGCCGTGGACGTGTGGGCCCAGCCCTTCTATTATAAGCAGAAATCCGAATAGTTACATTGCGAATCCCGGCCGCCGGCTCCGCGGCGGAACCGTGGTTCCCGCCAGGTCCAGCACCAGGTCGGCTGTGCGCGCTGCGGCCCCGGGACGGTCGAGGGTGGCCCGGACCTCGGCCAGGTCGTCCTGCATCCGGCGGCGGCGGTCGGGGTCGGTCAGGAGACGGATGATCTCGCTCGTCTCGGCCGAGGTCACCGGCCGGTCGTGCATCGATTCGGGCACGATGGTCCGGCCCGCCAGGGCGTTGGGCAGGCTCAGTTTGTCGCGGTATCGGCGGTTGATCATCCACCGGCCCAGCAGGTGCCACTCGGCCCAGCCGATGTTGTAGAAGACGGCCATCGGCGTCCCGTAGTAAAGCAGTTCCAGCGTGGTTGTTCCCGACTTGGCCAGCGCCAGGTCGGCGGCCTTCTGGACCTCGTGCGTTTTGCCGACAACCGTCCGGACGGGGACGGGCGCCCCGGCCAGCGCCTCGGCCGCCCAGGCGGCATGCGCCTCGTGCGCAAGGGCGCAGACGAAGGTGCACCGGGGCCGGCGCTCGGCCAGGGCGCGGGCGACACTCAACTGCCGCCGAAGGATGCCCGCCACCTCCTGCCGCCGGCTGCCCGGGAAAATGGCCACCAGCGGGGCGTCCGGCTCGGGCCGAAGCGACGCCATGAACGCCTCGTCCAGCCGCAGCGACCGCAGATGGTCCACCACCGGGTGCCCCACGAACGTGACCGGTACGCCGTGGGCCTCGAAGAACGCCTTCTCGTGCGGCAGGACGCAGGCGACGTGCGAGAACCGCCGTGCCAGTTTCCGCACACGCCACGGCGCCCACGCCCACACCTGCGGAGGAATGTACCAGAGGGCGGGAATCCGCCGGGCCCGCAGGCGGCTCCCGAGGAGAAAATGGAAGCCCGGGCAGTCGATGACGACCGCCACGTCCACCCGCTGGGCGGCCAGGACGCGGTCGGTCCGGCTCAACAGGTCCAGGTAGTGCGACACGCCGCCCGCCAGCGGGGCCACGCCGATGATGCCGAACGAGGTCGTGTCGGCCAGCAGCCGGGCGCCGGCCTCCTGCATGCGGGGTCCGCCAAGGGCCAGGATCTGGGCGTCGGGCCGGCGGGCCCGCAGCGCGCGGATCAGCGCCGCCCCGTGCAGGTCGCCCGAGGCTTCGCCGGCGCTGATGAAGATGCGTGGGCCTGGCACGGTCGCGGCCTCCAGGGAACGGGCCGGTTGCGTTGGCGTTCGGCGCAACGGGGCGAGCGGCGCTGCCGGTCACCCGGGCGTCCCGCTACAGCACCTTCGAGCCGGGCGCCAGAGGCGAGGCTGTCGTCAGGCAGACGACGTTGTCGCCTTCCTGGGCGGCCAGGAGCATGCCTTCGCTCCGCTGGCCGCGGAGTATGGCCGGCTCGAGGTTCGCCACCACGACGACCAGTTGGCCTTTCAGGGCGTCGGCGGCAATGTACGGCTTCATGCCGGCCACCAACTGGCGGGTGCCGAGTTCGGGCCCCAGGTCCACGTCCATGACGTACAACTTGGACGCGTTGGGATGGTCCCGGACGTCCAGCACCGTGCCGACGCGCAGGTCGATGCGCTGGAACTCCTGAATCGAAATGGGATCAGCCACGGGTGTGTCCTTTCATTCGAATGCGGAGTGCGGAGTGTGGAGTGCGGAGCGGGAAAAACGCAGAAGCCAGAACGCCGCACATCATTTCGCTCCTTTGCGAGCAGTTCGGATGGATGCGACGACCATGGCGGTAAGTTCGCTGGTTTCGTGGAGCATCGCAGCAAGTCTGGTCGCGTCAATCAACCCGCTGTCGGCGAGGATTTCCAGCCAATAGTGCGTCTCGTCAGATTCCTCCTCCACGATGCCCATTCTTGATATGAACTCGGCGCGCGACCGCGCCCGGCATGCGGCGCGGTAATTCGCGCCGACGGAAAGAGCCGATCGAAGCACTTGTCTCCCGACAACCTGAGCCGCCGTGGTCTTCGGCAACGCGTCAACGAGTCGGATCACCCGCAGACCGAGCGCCTTGGTGCGGGGCTTGAGGCGGTCATCTGCCTGGATTGCGGGAGATGCCTTCTCAGCCGTTGGGTCGCATGGTTGCATGGTGGAGGCGGCGCGCTCATCGTCCGGCATTGCATGGCAGGTGCCGTCAGTCTTGTCGTCACTCCGCATTCCGCACTCCGCATTCCGCACTTGTCACAGTCGTTGGGCTGCCAGGCTGGCCAGTTCGCTCCGCTCGCTGGTCTTGAGCATGACGTGGCCGGCCAGTTCCAGGCCTTTCATGCGCTCGGCGGCGTACGAGAGGCCGTTGGACGAGGAATCGAGGTACGGGTTGTCGATCTGCCACGGGTCGCCCGTGAGGACGAGTTTGGAGTCTTCGCCAATGCGGCTGACGACGGTCTTGATTTCGTGGGGCGTCAGGTTCTGGGCCTCGTCGACGATGATGTACTGGTCGGGGATGCTTCGGCCGCGGATGTAGGTCAGGGCCTCCAGTTCCACCGTGCCGGACTCGATCAGGCTCTGGATGCGGTCGTCCATGCCGCCGTCGCCGCCCGCCTTCTTGGTCCGCAGGATGTAGGCGAGGTTATCGAAGATCGGCTGCATCCAGTGGTAGAGTTTCTCCTCCTTGGCGCCGGGCAGATAGCCGATGTCCTGGCCGAACGGGATGATCGGCCGTGAGACCAGCAGTTTCTCATATTTCTTCTCGGCGATGACCTTCTGCATGCCGCACGCCACGGCCAGCAGCGTCTTGCCGGTGCCGGCCGGGCCGAGCAGCGTGACCAGCCGCACCGAGTCCAGCATCAGCAGTTCGATGGCCATCTGCTGCTGCGGGTTGCGGGCCGAGACGTTCTGGTACGTCCCCGCGCCGTGGCCGAGGGCCACGATTTTGCCCTGGTGCGGGTCGAACCGGCCGATGGCCTGGTGGTCCTTGCGCTCGGCGTCGATGAGGATGGCGAACTCGTTCGGCTGGAAGTCGTCGGCCGGCGGGTCCACCGCCTTCTCGTTCTCCAGCCGGTCCACCGTGGGCCGGTCCACCTCGATCTCGCGGTACCCCAGGTAGATGTGACTGAAGTCCACCTTGTGCTTTTCGTAATCCATCGTCTTGATGCCGAGCGCGTCGCTCTTGATGCGGGCATTGATATCCTTGGAAATAAACACGGTGGGCCGGCCCGACTGCATCAGGCTGTACGCCACGCCGATGATCCGGTCGTCCGGCCGGCCGCGCTGGAGGTTCGGGTTGTCGGGCACCTCGTCGGCGAGGACGACGCGAAGCGTGCCGCCCGTCTCCTCCACGGGCACGCCTTCGACAAGCCGGCCCTTGGTGCGCAGGCGGTCCAGCGTCCGGATGACGTGTCGGGCGTGCTGGCCCACGTCGTCGGACGCCTTCTTGAACTTGTCCAGTTCCTCGATGACCTGGAACGGCAGGACGACCTCGTTGTCGGCAAACGCCATGAGCGCGCCCGGGTCGTGCAGCAGAACGTTGGTGTCGAGAACGAACGACTTCGTGGCCATGGCTTCTCCTCTGGATCAGCGGCCGGCGCCACGCCGGCGCGCCTATCGTAGCCGCGGGCGCCGCGGTGTGCAAGGTTGCGCCGGTGTTTGTCGCCGCAAAGTGATAATGTCCGGTTTCCGCAAAGTAGAATTGTCCTCTTTTCGGGCCCAGGTCCGGGAAGGGGACGAGGATGGAACTGCGGATGAGCCGGAAGGAACGGGATCGACTGAAGGTCATGGCGGCGTT
>JADHXV010000190.1 GCA_016782785.1 Planctomycetota bacterium
ACGAGTTGCGGAAGGACACCAATGACCTGGTTGTCCGCGTCTTCGACCCCACGAACCAGGGCGACCAGCCCCGCGGCAAGCAGGTGCTGGAGCCCAAGGGCATCTGGTACACGCCCGTCACGGGCATCTGGCGGACGGTGTGGCTCGAGCCCGTGCCGCAGGACGGCATCAAGGGCCTCCGGATCACCCCGGACGTGGACGCCGGCCGCGTGGACCTCGTGGTGCGCGTTCCCAGTGTGCTTCTTGCCAAGAGCGAACTCGACGTGGTGGCCAGTGCCGGCGGCAAGACCGTGGCCCGGCTCACACGCGACATCTCCAAGGTCACCAGCGCGGAGTCCCTGCACGGCGTGCGCGTGGAACTGGCCATCCCGCAGCCCAGGCTCTGGTCGCCCGAGGCCCCGTTCCTCTACGACCTCAAGGTGACCCTCAAGCGCGACGGCAAGGTTGTGGACTCGGTCGACAGTTACTTCGGCATGCGGAAGATCGAACTCGGCAAGGGGCCCGACGGCAAGACCCGCATGCTCCTCAACGGCAAGGCCGTCTTCCAGGTGGGTCCGCTGGACCAGGGCTGGTGGCCCGACGGCCTCTACACCGCCGCCACCGACGAGGCCCTGAAGTACGACGTCGAGATCACCAGGCGCCTCGGCTTCAACATGGCCCGCAAGCACGTCAAGGTTGAGCCCGAACGCTGGTACTACTGGTGCGACAAACTCGGCCTCTTGGTCTGGCAGGACATGCCCAACGGCAATAACAAGTCGCCCGAGGGCCAGAAACAGTTCGGGGCCGAACTCCACGCCATGATCGAGGCCTACCGCAACCATCCGTCCATCATCATGTGGGTGGTCTTCAACGAGGGCTGGGGCCAGCACGATGCCGAGCGGTACTGCGAACTCGTCAAGGGGTGGGACCCGTCGCGCCTCGTCTCGAACGCCTCCGGCTGGACCGACAAGAACTGCGGCGACATCCTCGACGTCCACAGTTACCCGAAGCCCAAGGGCGCCGCCCCCGAGCCGGCGCGCGCCGCCGTCCAGGGAGAGTTCGGCGGCCTGGGTCTGCCCGTCCCCGGCCACATGTGGAAAGAGCAGCACTGGGGCTACCGCGGCATGGCCGACGCAGAGGAACTGACGTGCGGCTACGAGGAACTCATGCAGACAATCTGGAAAATGAAGGACGACCCCGGTCTCTCGGGCGCCATCTACACGCAGACCACCGACGTCGAGATCGAGTGCAACGGCCTGCTGACGTACGACCGCGCGGTCATCAAGCCCGACCTGGACCGCGTGGCCGCCGCCACCCGGGGCGACTTCTCGAAGATGCCCCCGCCGCCCATCGTCACGAGCGTCGTCCCCACCTCCGAAGCATCGCCGCAGACGTGGCGGTACACCACCGAGAAACCGGCGGCCGACTGGGCGAAGCCCGGCTTCGACGATTCCGGCTGGAAGGAAGGCCCCGGCGGCTTCGGCACCGAGAGCACGCCCGGCGCCGTCGTCGGCACCCCGTGGAAGACCGCCGACATCTGGCTCCGCCGCGAGGTCGCCCTGCCCGGTGGGCCGTGGAGTCGCCTGCACCTGCGCATCCACCACGACGAGGACGCCCAGGTGTTCGTTAATGGCGTCAAGGCGGCCGACCTGAAGGGCTACAAGGGCGAGTACGTGAACGTCAAACTGGACCCGAAGGCCGCCGAGGGCCTCAAGGGCGGCGCCAAGGTCGTCATCGCCGTCCACTGCCGGCAGACCAAGGGCGGCCAGTTCATCGACGCCGGCCTCGTGGACGTGGTCCCGCAGGCGAAGAAGTAGAAGTGGTTTCAAGACTCCCGCGTGGTGGCCTTCGGCAGACGCCTCCGTATGGACCGGGCCACCACGCTCCGAATGGCCGCGAGAACGGCGGCGGTCCTGGAAGGGCGCCGCGCACGCCCGTAAGGAGACTACTCGTGAATCGTCTGATGGCCATTCTGCTCATCGCCTGCATCATGGCCCCCGCGGCCTGCGCCGCCGACCGGCCGCAGCGCCGCCTCGAGCCCGTCCCGTTCACGCAGGTCCACCTCGACGACGCGTTCTGGGCGCCGCGGATCGAGACGAACCGCACGGTCACCGTGCCGCACGATTTCCGCAAGTGCGAGGAGACCGGCCGCCTCTCCAACTTCGCCAAGGCCGCCGGCAGGATGGAGGGCAAGTTCGAGGGCATCTATTTCAATGATTCCGACGTCTACAAGGTCGTCGAAGGGGCCGCCTATTCCCTGGCCGCCCGTCCCGACCCGGACCTGGAGAAGTATCTCGATGACCTCATCGCCACCTTCGCCGCCGCCCAGCAGCCCGACGGCTACCTCAACACCTACTACATCCTCAAGGAGCCGGACAAGAAGTGGTCGAACCTGGCCAAGATGCACGAACTCTACTGCGCGGGGCACCTGTTCGAGGCGGCGGTCGCCCATTGGCGGGCCACCGGCAAGAAGGACCTCCTGAACGTCGCCACGCGCTACGCCGACCTGATTGACCGCCTCTTCGGCCCCGACGCGAACCACGGTGTGCCGGGCCACGAGGAAATTGAACTCGCCCTCGTCAAACTCTACGACGCCACCGGCCAGCGCCGCTACCTGGACCTGGCGAAGTTCTTTCTCGACATGCGCGGCAACGCTGGCGCCCGCGAGAAACTCTACGGCCCGTACTCGCAGGACCACGTGCCCGTGACCGAGCAGAGCGAACCGGTCGGCCACGCCGTCCGCGCGATGTACCTCTACTGCGGCATGGCCGACGTGGCCGCCTACACGCGCGACCCGGCCTATATCGCCGCCCTCGACCGTATCTGGGCCAGCACCGTCACGCGCAAGATGTACGTGACGGGCGGCGTGGGCGCCCGCCATGCCGGCGAGGCGTTCGGCGACGATTACGAACTCCCCAACGCCACCGCCTACGCCGAGACGTGCGCGGCCTGCGGCCTCATCTTCTGGAACCACCGCATGAACCTGCTGCACGGACACGCCAAGTACGCCGACGTGCTCGAACGCAGCCTCTACAACGGCTTCCTGTCGGGCGTGTCGCTCGACGGCAAGAAGTTCTTCTATGTCAATCCGTTGTCCTCCTCGGGTAAGCACCATCGCAGCGAGTGGTTCGGATGCTCGTGCTGCCCCTCGAACGTGGTCCGCGTCGTCCCATCGGTGCCCGGCTACGTGGTCGCGACCGACCCGGAGGCCGTCTACGTGAACCTGTACGCCGCCGGCACGGCCACCATCGACCATCCGAAGGGCAAACTCACGCTCCGCCAGGCCACGCGGTACCCGTGGGACGGGGCCGTCACGATCGCCGTCGAGCCCGAGAAGCCGACCGACGTCACCCTGGCGCTTCGCATCCCGGCGTGGTCCGTCGGCGAAACGCGGACCGACGGCCTGTACCGCCTGGCCCCCGCGGGCGGCCCGCCGGCCACCCTGCTCAAGGTCAACGGTGAACCCGTCGGCGCACGCGAGGAGAAGGACGGCTACGTCCGCCTCGCCCGCACCTGGAAGAAGGGCGACACGGTCGAACTCACCCTGCCGATGCCCGTCTGCCGCGTCTACACCGACGAGCGGGTCGAGGCCAACCGCGGCCGCGTGGCCCTTCAGCGCGGGCCCGTCGTCTACTGCTTCGAGGGCGTCGATAACCCGCACCTCGCCAGCGCGTACCTGCCGCTTGATGCCGAGATTGTGGCCGAGCACCGGCCGGACCTCCTGGGCGGCGTCACGGTCCTCCTCGCTAACGGCAAGGTCCGCCGCGACGACGGCGATGATGCCGACGTGCGCCTCACGG
Source organism: Planctomycetota bacterium (assembly GCA_016782785.1). Taxonomy (GTDB): domain Bacteria; phylum Planctomycetota; class Phycisphaerae; order FEN-1346; family FEN-1346; genus BS750m-G62. The sequence goes on from JADHXV010000190.1 coordinate 3,780, forward strand.
CCGTCCCGTACTACGCCTGGGACCACCGCGAGCCGGGCCCGATGGCCGTCTGGATTCCCGAGCAGCCCAGCGCCGCCCCGCCCGTGGCGAAGCCGACCGTGGCCTCCGAGAGCAAGGTGTCGGCCTCGCACTGCTGGGGCGCCGACACGGCGCAGGCGCTGAACGACCAGGTTCTGCCGAAGTCGTCCATCGACCACGAGATTCCGCGCCTGACGTGGTGGCCGAAGCAGGGCACCGCCGAGTGGGTCCAGTACGACTTCGCGAAGCCGACGAAGGTCTCGGCCGTCGAGGTCTACTGGTTCGACGACACCGGCCGCGGCGGCTGCCGCGTGCCCAAGGCATGGCGGGTCCTCTGCCGCGACGGCGGCGCGTGGAAGCCGGTCGCGGGCGCCTCGGCCTGCGGCACGAAGAAGGACGCGTTCAACAAGGTGACGTTCGAGCCGGTCACGACCGCCGGCCTTCGGCTGGAGGTGGAGTTGCAGCCGAAGTTCTCCGGCGGCATCCTGGAGTGGCGCGTCGAGAAGGCGGAGTAGGCGGGTGCCGCAGGCGGCCGGAATGGTGTGCGGCCCGGCCGGCACGGTCCGGGGTAGATACCGCCCATTGTGTACGAACAGCGAGATTCTTCGCTCGCTCCGCTCGCTCAGAATGACAGCGTTGGGCGTGTCGCGCGGCTCGCGCCGCGCTACTTCTCCACGCGGACCCGGGCGGCGTGAATCTCGGTAACCGTCCGGCCGCGGTCGGCGAACCAGCCTTCGGCGCCCACCTCGTAGGTTCCCGCCTCGGCGCTGGCGGGCACCGTCACGCGGAAGCGGAACGTCTCGCGCCCGCCGTCCTTCAGCCGCCGATTGTACCCGCTCGGCCCAGGGAAATGTTGACAGCGGGGCCGCTGCCATGCAAGTATCGAACCTGCCGCGGTGCAGAAAAGGGGCCGGCGGACGGCGGGGCCCGCCGAATCGGGAGATACGCCATGAAAGCAGCCGACCGGCCGTTTCGTCATGCCATCGGGAACCGGGGGTGCAAGGCCGCCCGCCGAGCCATGCTCGTGGCGACGCTGCTCTTGGGCGGCGCGGGCCTCGCCCTGGCGGCGGCCGGCGACGTGCCCCTGCCGCCGGGCCCCAAGCCCGACGCCGCCTGGATGGCTCGCCTCCGCCAGGACGACGGCCGCAAGGTCTATCGCGGCGAGGAACTCGAGACCATCGGCATGCCGTGCGGCGGCGTGGCGGCCGGCCAACTGTACGTCCGCGGCGACGGCACCCTGGCCTACTGGTGGATCTTCAACAACACCACCAACACCGGGCCTGGCTCGAAATGCTACCGGACCTATCGGCCGCCCAGCCCGCTCGACCAGGGGTTCGCCGTCTGGGTCGAGAGCGGCGACGGCCAGCGCGCCTCGCGCCGGCTCAGCCGCGACGACTTCGACGCCATCGAGTTCGTCGGCGAGTACCCCATCGCCGAAATCCGGTACCGGGCGAAGGAGAAGCCCGCCCTTCCGGTGGAGGTCGACCTGGAGGTCTTCTCGCCGTTCATCCCGCTGAACGCCAAGGACTCGGCCCTGCCGGTGACCGTGATGCGGTTCGCGGTGCGGAACACCTCCGCGGGACCGGTGAAGGCGCACCTGAGCGGGTGGCTCCAGAACGGCGTCCTTCTGCACGAGGCCGGCCGGTACGGCGACCGCGTGAGCAGCCGGAACCGGGCCGCGAAGCGCGAGGGCCTGACGGCGGTGGTCCTCGATGCCGTCGAGAAGGACTCCGCCGAGCCGCCGGCCCAGCGTCGCGAGACCGTCTTCGAGGATTTCGAGGACGGCCTGGGCGAGAGGTGGACCGTGACGGGCGACGCCGGCGCGGCCGCGCCCCCTGCCGGCAAGTCGCCCCGGCAGCAGCCCATGGGCGGATGGCACGGCAAACGCTTCATCAACACATTCCAGCCGAACGACGAGCCGCAGTGCACGCTGACGTCGAAACCGTTCACCGTCACCGAACCGTTTATCGTGTTCCTCATCGGCGGCGGTGGCCACGAGGGCGCCACGTGCATGAACCTGGTGGTGGACGGTAAGGTGGTCCGGACGGCGACGGGGCGGAACGACGAGCGCCTGGCGCTGTGCCTCTGGAAGGTGCAGGAGTTCAAGGGCAAGGAGGCCCGCCTCGAGATCGTCGACAAGCACTCCGGCCCGTGGGGGCACGTCAACGTCGACTGGATCCGGTTCACGAACTTCGTGCCGGGTCCGGCGGCCCCGCCGCCTGCCGAGCATCCCGGCTGGGGCGACATGTGCCTGGCGGTCCTCGACGCCGGCGCCGCGGCCGGCACCGTGACGGGCCCGGACGACGTCTTCGCGCCCGAGGAGTCGCTGACGTATTCGTTGGGCGAGAAGCGGCCGGGCGCGGTCACGGCGGCGGTCCCCCTTG
>JADHXV010000013.1 GCA_016782785.1 Planctomycetota bacterium
GACGGCGTTCGGCCTCTTCGTCCGACTCGGTGCCGCGCTTCGCCAGCCGCTCGCGCAGGGCGTCGGCCTGGGGCGGCAGCACCAGGATGGCCAGGGCGTCCGGGTACGTGCGCTTGATCTGGACGCCGCCCTGGACGTCGATCTCCAACAGCAGCAGGCCGCCCGACTCGCGGACCCGCTCCACCTCTTCGACCGGGGTGCCGTAGAGCCGGCCGAAGACCTCGGCCCACTCGACGAACCGGTTCCGGCGGATGCGTTGGCGGAACGCGTCCTCGGTCAGGAAGTAGTAGTCGCGTCCGTCGACCTCGCCCGCGCGCTTGGGCCGCGTCGTGGCGCTGGTGCTGACGGGCAGGCCCAGCCGGTCGGCCACCGCCCGACAGATGGTGGTCTTGCCCGCGCCGCTGGGCCCGCTGATGACCACCAGGCGCCGGCCGATGCCGTCCGGGTCCGCACCCTCGGGCGATGGGGCCGTCGTATCGTCGCGTCGGGTCATTCCACGTTCTGAGCCTGCTCGCGGAGGCGGTCGACGCCAACCTTGATTTCGACCACCTCGCGCGAGATCTCCGGGTCGTTCGCCTTCGAGCCGATGGTGTTCGCCTCGCGGACCATCTCCTGCGAGATGAACTCGAACCGGCGTCCCGCCAGGCCCGGTTCGCCCAGCAGGCCGCGGAACTGTTGCACGTGGCTCGCCAGCCGCGCCAGTTCCTCGTTGATGTCCGACCGCTCGGCGAAGAACGCCACCTCGCGCACGAGCGTCTGGTCGTCCAGCGTGACCTCGACGCCGTCCAGCATCGTCTGGACCCGCTCCTGAAGCCGGTCGCGGTAGTCCCGGACCACGTCCGGCGCGCGGGCCTCGACGGCGGCCACGCGGCGCTCGATGTCGTCGACGATGGCGGCCATGTCGTCGGCGGTGGCCTTGCCCTCGGTCTCGCGCATGCGGTTGAGGTTCTCGACGGCCTCAGTGACGACGGCTTGGATCAGGTCCGCAAGGTCCGGGATGCCCGTCAGGCGGCCCTCCTCTTCGCCGACCACGCCGGGCAGCGCCAGGAGCGCGTCGTCGGTCGCCCCCGGGGCGATCGTCTCGAGGTCTCGCCGGTACGCCTGGAGAACCTCGGCATTGATGGGCACGCGGGCGGCGGCCCCTCGCGGCTCGACCGTCACACCCACGTACACCGTGCCGCGCGTAATCGCCCGCCGGAGAATCGGTTCGATGCGCGGTTCGACGGCGCCCAGGCCGTCGGGCAGCCGGATGGTGGCCTTGAAGTACCGGTTGTTGACAGTCCGGACCTCGGCCGCCACGCGGACCTGGTCGGTCGTCCGCTCGGCGGCGCCATAGCCTGTCATGCTGCGGATCATTTCGGTGCCTCGCTCACGTCCTCGACGGTGGTACGCACCCGCGACCTCACGGTCGCGGCTCGAACGGCACGCGCCGCGCAAGCGCGGCGGCTAAATGTGACGGCTACATGTTACGGCTGCCCGGTTTGACGACCGGCAGCCCTCTTCGGCACTCGGGGCAGTCTGCCGGCGGATAGTTCGGCGCGTTAACCGTCACGAGGGCCGCGAGCGGCATGCCGAAGCCGGGGTCCCGGCCGCTCGTCCGGTCCACGAGGGCCGCCACCGCGACGACCTCGGCCCCGGCGTCGCGGGCGAGGTCCTGGATGTCCCGCAGGCTCCCGCCGGTCGTGACCACGTCCTCGACGAGGAGGACCCGCTCGCCCGGACGAAGCGCGAAGCCGCGGCGAAGCGTCATGCGGTCGTCCTGCCGCTCGGCAAAGAGCGCCCGTGCCCCCAGGGCGCGGGCCACCTCATGGGCCACCACGATGCCGCCGATCGCCGGCGCCAGGACCGTATCCACCTGCGTATCGGGGAAGGCCCCGGCCAGGCGGGTGCACAGGTCCTCGGCCGTGCGCGGGTCCTGGAGCACCAAGGCGCACTGGAGATAGACCGGGCTGTGGCGTCCGCTGGAGAGCAGAAAGTGCCCTTCCAGCAGGGCGCCGGCCCGGCGGAACACGTCGAGGATGGCGTCGTCATGCGGTGCCATGGGCGCCTCTGCCGCGTCAGGAACCGGTGCCGCCGGATGTCTCGCCGGTGGGCGCCTCGGGCGCGCCGGTCTCGGGCGCGCCGGCCCCGCCGGCGGGCTCATCGCCCGTGCCACCGGCCGGGGTGCCGGGAACGGCCGGCGCCGGGGCGGGCGGCGGCGCGGCGGGGGCCTCGCTCTCGTCCGGCCGCATGATCCAGGCGGTGGCGATCGAGAGGAGGAAGAAGATCGCCCCGAGGACGGCCGTGGCCTTGATGAAGATGTCGGCGGTCTTGGTGCCGAAGGCGCTGTGACCGCCGGGGCCGCCGAACGCCCCCGCCAGGCCGCCGCCGCGGCCTTTCTGGATGAGGATGAGCAGGATCAGGACGACCGCCGTCAGCAGAAACAGGATCATGAACACGGTTTGCACGGGAATGCCTTTCGTTTGTGAGGCGCTAGACGCCTTTCGCTTTGGCGCCTTCGGCAATGATGGCGCCGAAGGAGTCGACCTTGAGGCTGGCCCCGCCCACCAGGGCCCCGTCGATGTCGGCCTGGGCCATCAGGGCGTGCGCGTTGTCGGGTTTGACGCTGCCGCCATACTGGATGCGGACCGCCTGGGCCAGGCGGGCATCGTACAGGTCCGCCAGGAGCGTGCGGATGAAGGCGTGGACCTCCTGGGCCTGGTCGGGCGTGGCGGTTTCGCCGGTGCCGATGGCCCAGACGGGCTCGTACGCGATGACGACCTGGGCGGCCTGGTCGCTGGCGAGGCCGTCGAAGCCGGCGGTCACGTGGCGGCGAACGACCGCGTCGGTCTTGCCCGCTTTGCGTTCCTCAAGAAGTTCGCCCACGCAGAGGATGGGCACGAGGCCCGCGGCGAAGGCGGCCTTGACCTTCCGGGCGATGAGATCGTCGGGCTCGCCGAAGACGTGCCGGCGTTCGCTGTGGCCCAGGATGACGTAGGTGCAGCCGAGGTCCTTGAGCATGGGACCGGCGATTTCGCCCGTGAAGGCGCCCTTGGGCTCGAAGTACATGTTCTGGCCGCCCACGACCATGGGCGTGCCCGCGGCGGCGGCGACGACGGCCTCGATATAGCACGCGGGCGGGCAGGCGCCGACTTCCACGCCGGGCGTGTCGGCGGCCGCCTTGGCCGTGCCCTCGGCCAGGGCGACGGCCTCGGCACGGTGGGTGTACATCTTCCAGTTGCCGCAGATGAACGGTTTTCTGGGCATCAGGTTGACCTCCGGATGAACGTCAGCAGGTTCCTCGTTGTTGCAGCGTGCTCGGCTGCGCCTCGCGGACAAGAATGCGGCCAAAGAATCTCCGTGCCCGTGGTTACGCTTCCGGGACCCCATGCAGGGTTCGACCGACGGCCTGGGCGATGGGGGCGAGTTCGGCCATCATCTGCCGGAACGCCTCGGGCGTCAACTGCTGCGGGCCGTCGCTCAGGGCCTTCTCGGGGTTCGGATGCATCTCGACCATCACGCCGTGGGCGCCGGCGGCGACGGCGGCGCAGGCCATCGGCACGACCAGTTCGCGGCGGCCGGTGGCGTGGCTGGGGTCGACGACGACCGGCAGGTGCGTCAGGCCGCGCAGCACCGGCACCGCCGACAGGTCCAGCAGGTACCGGGTGGCCTTGTCGAACCCGCGGATGCCGCGCTCGCACAGCATGACGCGGTGGTTGCCCTCGCTGAGGATGTACTCGGCCGACATCAGCAGTTCTTCGATGGTGGCAGCAGGGCTGCGTTTCAGGAAGACGGGCTTCTTGGTCTGGCCGACCTCGGTCAGCAGGCGGAAGTTCTGCATGTTGCGGGCGCCGATCTGGAGGACGTCGGCGTAGCGGCAGACGAGGTCGATATCGCGGACGTCGATGACCTCGGTGACGGTGGGCAGGCCCACCTCGGCGCCCGCGTCCTGGAGCATCCGCAGGCCGTCCTCGCCCAGGCCCTGGAAACTGTACGGGCTGGTGCGCGGCTTGAAGGCCCCGCCGCGGAGCATCGTGCCGCCGGCGTCGCGGACCACGCGGGCGGCCGTGAACAACTGGTCGCGGCTCTCGATGGAACAGGGGCCGCCGATAACCGAGATATGGGCCCCCCCGGCCTTGAAGGGACCGATCTCCAGGACGGTGTCCTCGCGGTGGAAGTCGCGGCTGGCCAGTTTGTACGGCTTCATGATGGGCATGACGGATTCGACGCCCGCCAGACCCGCGAAGAGTTCCGGCTTCAGAAGCGTCTCGTCGCCGATGACGCCGATGATGGTGCGGAACTCGCCCTGGGAAACGTGGGCCTTCAGGCCCAGGTCCGCGATGCGGTCGACGACCGACTCGACCTTTTCGCCCTCGGCGCCGGATTGCATGACGATGATCATGGGCTTCAGTCCCTGCCCCGGTTACGGCGTCTCGACCTTCAAACCGTCCTGCATGTCATTTCGACCGAGCCCCGATGCGGCTCGGCCCGTACGGGCCTCGCTCGAAATGACAACCTTTCGCTTCGCTCGCGCGGAATAACATCATAAGCCACCCTGATAAGCCACCCTGTGGCTTGCTCGACAACGTAAGCCGCCCGCCTACTCGGCCGAGACGGCCACGGGGAACGACCCGAGGACCTCCAGTTGTCGGCAGTGCTCGCGAGCCTCGGCCATGGCGCCGCGGACATTCTCGTCCTCGGCGTGGCCCTCGACATCGACGAAGAAGCAGTACTCCCACGTCTTCGCCGACGACGGGTGCGACTCGATCTTGGTCATGTTGATGCCCCAGCGCCGGAAGATGTCGAGCACTTCGACCAGGGCGCCGGCCTTGTCGACGACGCTGAAGAGGAGGCACGTCTTGTCGCGTCCGGTGCGTTTGGCGCTTTCGCGGCCGAGCACCAGGAACCGCGTCTGGTTCTGGGGATTGTCCTCGATGGCCGGGTTCAGTATGTCCAGGCCGTACATCTGAGCCGCCATGCTCGACGCGATGGCGGCGGTGCCCTCGATGCGCGACGCCAGCAGGGCGGCCTCGGCGGTCGACCCGACGGCCACCAGGTCGGCCCGGGGGCAGTTCGTCATCAGCCACTGCCGGCACTGGTCGAAGACCTGGGGCTTCGAGTACACCTTGGTGACCCGCTCCAGGGTGGTTTTGGAGAGGAGGTTCTGGTGAATGGGCAGGGCCATCTCGGCACAGACCTTGATGGGCCCACGGACCCACAGAAAACACTCCATGGTGTCGCGGACGGCCCCGCCGGTGGTGTTCTCGACGGGCACGATGCCGTAGTCGGCCGAGGCCCGGGCCACCTGGTCGAAGACCGACGAGATGTCGCGGACGGCCAACAGTTCCACGCTCTGGCCGAACTTCTCGATCGCCGCCAGGTGGCTGAAACTGCCCTCCGGCCCCAGGTAGGCGACCTTGACGGCCTTCTCGAGCGACAGACTGCCGCTCATCATCTCCTTCCAGATGGCCATCAGGGTCCGGTCGGTCAGGGGGCCCTCGTTGGCGGCCACGACGTGTTCGAGGACATCACGTTCGCGGTCGGGGCTGTAGACGGACTCGGTGCCGGCCTCGCGTTTGGCCTTGCCGACCTCGACGGCGCAGTGGGCCCGCTCGTTCAGGAGGCGGACGAGTTCCGTGTCGATCTCGTCGATGCGTTGTCGGAAGGTTTCGATGTCCATGGCCGACCTGGCTCGCCGCCGCCCGGTGCCGCGCAAAAGGGGGATACCCCCAGGCGCATACATTCCCCGCCTTCAAAGCGGGGTACTCTACCCGCGGGCCGGCTGAGCGTCAACCCAAAAAGGGGCGGGGCGAGGCCCGCGTGCCGTTCAAGCGTCCCCGCGACCCGTTCGGCTTCGCTCAGGGCAGGCTCTTCCGGTCGCGGCTCGAACACAGGTGCGCGCCCGGCTCGAACGGGGCGCGCCGGAGGCCGCCTTGGCCGAAAGGGCGAAATCGTTGACTTCGCCGGGACGCCCTGTTACACTCCCCCTCATCCGAAGCGCCGGAGGGCGGCGCTGGGGGTGTGCGTGTTACGAAGGGCCAGACCGGAGGGCTTCGTTGCAGATCGAAGTCACGCTACGGGACGACAGCATTGGCGAGGACATGAAGCGCCGGGCCGAGGAAAAGGCCCAGCGCCTCCTCAAGTTCTACGACAAGATCCAGTCCGTCCGGGTCATCCTGGACAAGACCGGCGAAGGGTACTCCTGCGAGATGATCGCGGACCTGGAGCGGATGCACGACCTGGTGGCCGAGACCACCGACCGCAACCTCCAGGCCGCCATCGACCAGACCTTCACGCGGCTGGAACGACAGATTGTCGAATACAAAGACCGGACGCGCCACCACAAGGGCCGGGGTCCGAACCCGCACCAGCCGTCGCGCGTCTGACGGGGGGGGGCCGGAGGGGCCTGCTGAATGAAGTTCAGCGCCTTCATCATCCAAGACGCCATCATCCCGGACCTGAAGGGCACCTCCGCCCGTGCGGCCATCGACGAGATGGTCCAGGGCCTGGTTGCCGCCAAGGCCATTCGCGAGAAGCAGCGCCGCCTCATCGTCGACGCGGTCATGCGCCGCGAGAAGAAGGGGACGACGGGGTTCGGCAACGGGGTGGCCATCCCGCATGCCAAGCACGAGGGGGTCCGCGGCGTGATGGGGACGGTGGCGATCAGCCACCAGGGCCTGGATTTCGCCGCCCTCGACCGCCAGCCGGTCCACCTGCTGTTCCTGCTCCTGTCGAACCCGGAGGAACCCGAGGCCCATCTCAAGGCCATGGAGCACATCTTCCGGTGTATCAAGAACGACACCCTGCGGCGATTCATGTGCCAGGCGGCGGCGCGCGAGGACCTGCTCGACGTGCTGCACGAAGCCGACGAGGAACTCGGATGACGTCCTGCCGTGCCGTCGTCCCAGCCGGGGGAAGCCACACGCGTGCCCGTCCGCGAGGCCGAAATCGTCAATCCCCTGGGGCTGCACATGCGGCCGGCGGCGAAATTCGTCGAAACGGCGAGCCGGTTCCGCGCCTCGGTCACCGTCCATAAGGGCGACCAGCACGTCAACGGCAAGAGCATCACCGACATGATGCTGCTGGAGGCCTTGCCGGGCACCATCCTGCGCCTGGAAAGCGACGGCGAGGACGCCGAGCCCTGCCTCGAGGCCCTGGCCGAGGTCGTCGCCAACTTCGACAAGGATTGACGGGCGCCGTACGCCGGAAGCCAGCCGGATGGAAACGCGCAAAGGCATCGCGGTCTCGCCGGGGGTGGCCATCGCGCCGGCCGTCGTCCTGGACAGCGAGCAGTTCCGGATTCCGCGGCGAAGCATCGAGGCCGACGAGGTCCAGGCCGAACTCGACCGCTTCCACCAGGCCGTCGACCGGGCCCAGGCCGAGATCCGCGACCTCCGCCAGCGCGTCGCCAGCGACATCGGCGAAAGACTCGGCGCCATCTTCGACGTCCATGACGCCCTCCTGAACGACCCCCGCCTCCTCGGCGAGATCACCGAACTCATCCAGCGCGAGCACTACGCCCCCGAGTACGCCGTCAGCCAGATCCTCAAGGGCTACGCCAAGAAGGTCCTGGCCCTGCCGAATCGCTACATGTCGGAACGCGTGGCCGACGTCTACGACGTGGAGAAGCGGCTGCTTCGGAACCTCATCGGGGCCAAACGCGAGAGCCTCAACCAGTTGACCGAGCCGGTCATCGTCATCGCCCACGACCTGACGCCGAGCCAGACGGCCAGCCTGGACCGGTCGAAGGTGCTGGCGTTCGCCACCGACATCGGCGGGCGGACCAGCCACACCACGATCGTGGCCCGGGCGATGGGCATTCCGGCGGTGGTCGGCCTCCAGAGCATCACGGCCGACCTCTCGGGCGGCGACATGGTCATCGTGGACGGCAACCGCGGCCTGGTCATCGTGAACCCGGACGAGCCGACCATCGCCCGGTTCCGCGAGGCCGAGCAGCGGTTCCACCGCATGGAGGAGGAACTCGGGCACCTGCGGGACCTGCCTGCCGTCACCAAGGACGGGCACGAGGTCCGCCTGTGGGGCAACATCGAGTTCCCCCACGAGGTGGCGGCGTGCATCGAACGCGGGGCCACCGGCATCGGCCTGTACCGGACCGAGTTCCTGTACCTGGACCGCGACGAGGAACCGAGCGAAGAAGACCACTTCCAGGCCTACGCCGAGGCGATTGCGGCGTGCCAGGGCCGGCCGCTGACCATCCGCACCTGCGACCTCGGGGCCGACAAGTTCACGCACCTCTCGGGCGACTACGACGAGCGGAACCCGTTCCTGGGGTGCCGGAGCATCCGCTTCAGCCTCCAGCACGTGGCGACGTTCAAGCGGCAACTGCGGGCCATTCTGCGGGCCAGCACCCTGGGGCCGGTCCGCATCATGTTCCCGCTGGTCACGAACCTGAAGGAACTGCGCCAGGCCAAGATGCTGCTGGCCGATGTGCGTGAAGATCTGGAGGAGGAAGGCGTCCATCCCCGTGCGGACCTGAAAGTCGGCATCATGGTCGAGGTGCCCAGCGCCGCCCTGATGGCCGAGGAGTTCGCCAAGGAATGCGACTTTTTCAGCATCGGCACCAACGACCTGACGCAGTACGTGCTGGCGGTGGACCGGTCGAACGAGCGCGTGGCCACCATGTTCACGCCGGGGCACCCGGCGGTGCTGAGGCTGGTGCGACAGGTGGCGGAGGCGGGCCTGGCGGCCGGCGTCGAGGTGGCGGTGTGTGGCGAAATGGCCGGCGAACCCGCTTACGCCCTCCTCCTCTTGGGCCTGGGCATCCAGGTTTTCAGCGTATCCCCGGCCACGCTGCTTGAGATTAAGAGGGTAATCCGCACCGCCACCATGGACGAGGCGCGCGAGATCGTCGACAAGGTGTTCCAGTTCGACACGGACCGTGAAGTCGATGCGTACCTGGCGGAGATGGCCCGGCGGACGTTCCCGGAACTGACGGCCTGACGGGCGCACGGCCCCGCCGCACTCCGCGCTGCCGCACCCGTGCCTGCGCCACGACCGGCCGCTGCACCGGGATGCTGACGCCCCCGGCCGCACCGCGGCGCGGACGATTCCGTTGCGTCCGCCGCCGACACAACGTACCATGGAGCGCATGAACCCCCGGCACCGGGCAGCCCGGTGGCCGGGCACGAGACGGCAGCCTCAGAAAGGAATCGTCATGTCAGACTCAAAACGGATCCCAACCAGCAAACCGGTGTCGCGGCGGTCGTTCCTTCGGGGGAGTGCGGCCGCCGGCGCGGCCGTCATGGCCGCCGGGCTCGTGTCGCGCGTGGCCTACGCCGCCGGCTCGGACGCCATCAAGGTCGGCCTCATCGGCTGCGGCGGCCGAGGCAAGGGCGCCACCAAGGACTGCCTTGAGGCCGCCAAGAGTATCCAGGCCAACGTCCAGATATGGGCCTGCGGCGACCTGTGGGAGGACCGCGCCAAGGCCGCCGGCAAGCCGTACAACGTGCCCGAGGACCGCTGCTTCGGCGGCTTCGACAACCACGACAAGGTGCTCGCGAGCGGCGTGGACATGATCATCACCGCGGCCCCGCCCGGGTTCCGGGCCATCCACGTCCCCGCCATCATCAAGGCCGGCAAACACTGCTTCATGGAGAAGCCCGTCTGCGTCGACCCCTGGGGCTACAACGAAATCTGCAAGGCCGCCGACGAGGCCAAGGCCAAAAAACTCACCGTCGTCGCCGGCACGCAGCGGCGCCACGAGACCAGCCGACGCGAGTGCCTCAAGCGCATCCACGACGGCGCCATCGGCGAACTGGTGGGCGGCGAGTGCTACTGGCGCGGCGGACCGGTCACCCACAACCGGCCGCGCACCGACGGCATGTCCGACATCGAGTGGCAGATCCTCAACTGGTACGCCTGGTGCTGGACCTGCGGCGACCACATCGTCGAGCAGGAAGTTCATAACATCGACATGATTTGCTGGGCCTTCGGCACGCACCCCGAGTCGGCCTACGGCATCGGCGGCCGGCAGAGCCGGCCCGAGCCCGGCAACATCTACGACCACCATGCCGTCGAGTACGTCTTCCCGAACGGCGCCCGCGTGGCCAGTTACTGCTCGCACTTCCCGAAGACCACCAACCGCATCGGTGAACGCGCCGTCGGCACCAAGGGCACGTCCATGCTCAGCAACAGCATCGAGGGCGAGAACGCCTGGAAGTTCCAGGGCAAGGACATCAAGCCCCAGGTCCAGGAGCACGTCGACTGCCTCAATAGCATCCTCGGCAAGGGCCCGCACTATAACGAGGCCCGGCAGGTGGCCGAGAGCAGCATGACCGCCGTTCTCGGACGCATGTCCACCTACACCGGCCGGCAGATTTCCTGGGACTGGGCCGTCCAGAAATCGACGCTCAAGCTCGGCCCCGCGAACCGGAACGCGTTCGGCCCCTACGAGCCGCCGCCCGTGGCCATCCCCGGCGAGACCGAACTCATCTGACGCCATGAAGGGCGCACGGCGCTGCGCCGGTCGAGCCGGGTGCGGGAGCACCCGGTCAGCCACGATGTGCCGTGGCACGTACCATGCCGATCGAACGTGAGCGGCCGCTTCCGCGGCCGGCTCGAATGGCGAAACGGTCGACCTGCAGGTAAGAGAGGCCTTTGGGAGAACCGACCATGACAGCACGTCGCACCCTGCCGGCGGCCGGGGCCGTGGCCGCCGCCCTGGCCGGCCGCGTCCATGCCGCCGGCTCCGACACGATCCGCATCGGCCTCGTGGGAACGGGCGGCCGAGGCACCCAAGACGTGGCCAACTGCGCCGTCTCGGCCCCCGGCGTCGTCATCCACGCCCTGGGCGACCTCATCGAGGACCGCGTCCAGGCATGCTACGACCGCCTGAAGAAAAGCAAGGACCTGACGCCCGAGCAGTTCCAGGTGACCCCCGACCGCTGCTTCCACGGCTGGGACAACCATCGGCAGGTGATCGAGTGCGTGGACCTGGTCCTGTTGTGCCAGCCGCCGGGCTTCCGGCCGCACGCCCTGCGCGACGCCATTGAGGCCGGCAAGCACGTCTTCGCCGAGAAGCCCGTCGCGGTCTGCCCGGCGGGCGTGCGGCACGTCATCGAGTCGGCCCGCATGGCCGAGGAGAAGAACCTCGGCTTCGTCGCCGGCACCCAGACCCGCCATCACGCCGCCGCCATCGAGACCGTCAAGCGCGTCCGCGACGGCGCCATCGGCGACCTGCGGACCGGCGCCTGCTACTTCCTGACCGGCGAACTCTGGCACCGCGGCCAAGACCCCAACTGGTCCGACATGGAGTACCAGTGCCGAAACTGGTACTACTTCACCTGGCTCTCCGGCGACCACATCGTCGAGCAGCACATCCACCAGCACGACGCCATGAACTGGCTCCTGGACGCCAACCCCGTCAAGGCGTACGGCGTGGGCGGCCGGCAGGTCCGCACCGACCCCAAGTGGGGCAACATCTGGGACCACTTCGGCGTCGAGTACGAGTACCCCGGCGGCGTTCGCATCATGAGCCTCTGCCGGCAGGCCAACAAGGCCTTCACCAAGGTCGACGCCTTTGTCGTCGGGTCGAAGGGCACGGCCTTCCCGTCGAGCGGCAAGATTACCGGCGAGAACGCCTGGTCCTACGAGGACGAGGTGCCCGACCCGTCGATCCAGGAACACAAAGACCTGATCGCCAGCATTCGCGCCGGCAAGCCCCTGAACGAGGGCCGACGCATCGCCGAGAGCACCATGGTGGCCGTCCTCGGACGCATGTCGGCCTACACGGGGCGCGAGGTCTCGTGGAAATGGGCCATGGAGGCCTCGAAACTGGACCTCATGCCCAAGACGTTTGCGTTCGGCCCGCACCCCGTGCCGCCCGTGGCCGTCCCCGGCAAGACCGAGCTGATTTGAGGCGTCCCGCGCGGCGGGTACGGGCCGCGCGCTGCGGCGCCGTTCGAGCCGGGGGCGGAAGCACCCGGACAGTCGTGATCTGCCGTGGCACGTTCCTTGTCGGCGGAACCTGACCGGCCGCTTCCGCGGCCGGCTCGACCGAAATCGCGATTTCCCCTTTTCTCCGCGGCGGCGGTGGGTTACTATAGGGCACGCACACGGGAGAATCTGACCGGCTGCGGCGCGGACCGCCGGACCGACGCACCTTCGTCAGGGAGAACCGTTGTTCCGACAGCGGCTGCGTCTCTGGTTCCGAGTGGAGGACGACAAGCGGTTCCTCAGCCATCACGACATGATGCGGCTGTGGGAACGGGCGCTGCGGCGGGCTGCTTTACCGTTGCGGTTCAGCCAGGGCTTCAACCCGCGCCCGAGGATGTCGTTGCCTGAACCGCGCAGCGTCGGCATTACCTCAGAGGCCGAAATCCTCGAATTCGAACTGGCCGACTGGGTCAATCCTGACGCTGTCCTCGAGCGGCTCCGCGGGCAACTGCCTTCGGGCGTCGAGATCGATTCCCTCGACCTGATCCGCCCCACCGACAAGGCCCGTCCCGACACGGTCGTGTACGTCGCGCGGCTGGAGGTCCCGCCTCCCGACCTCCGCGAGCGCGCCGAGCGCCTGCTCGCGCGCGCCGAGGCGCCCATTGTCCGCCATCGCCCCAAGGGCGACAAGGCCCTCGACGCCCGCGCCTTTCTCCGGGCCATTGAGACGCCTGGCGGCGGAACCGTCCGCATGACCCTCGCCACCGGTCCCACCGGCACGGTGCGGCCGGACGAGGTGCTGCGGCTCATGGGCCTGGACGACGAGGCGATTGCCCGCGCCGACATCCGCCGGTGCGAAATCCGCCTCGCCTGACGGCCCCCGTGCCCCGGCCGCGCCACCCCTGGCGCCGCCCGAAAGGACGTTTACACCCATGGCCATGGAAATGCTCATCAACGTCGTCGAGAACGAGGAGTGCCGCATCGCCATCGTGCGCGGCAGCGAACTCGAAGGCCTCTACATGGAACGCGCCAGCGTGCAGCGGCACGTCGGCAACATCTACAAGGGCCGCGTCAACAACATCGAGCCGTCCATCCAGGCCGCTTTCGTCGACATCGGCATGCCGAAGAACGGCTTCCTGCACGCCAGCGACGTCATCCCGCGGGCGTTCCCGGACCGGCTCCGCAAGGACAAGGCCAAGAAGAACCGCAGACACCGCCAGCCCATCCAGGAGATCTTCCGCCCCGGCGACGATGTCGTCGTCCAGATTACCAAGGAGGGCATCGGCACGAAAGGGCCGTCGCTGACAACGGCCCTCTCCATCCCCGGCCGGTACCTCGTCCTCATGCCGCACCTGGGACGCCTGGGCGTCTCGCGCAAAATCGAGAAGGAACCCGACCGCAAACAGTTGCGCGACCTGCTGGCCGACCTCAAGCCCTCGCCCGACCTGGGCTTCATCGTCCGGACGGCCGGCCTGGGCCGAAGCAAACGCGAGATCCAACGCGACCTCAACTACCTGGCCCGCCTCTGGGAGGTCGTCAAGGCCCGAGCCAAGAGCGACAAGGCGCCGGCCGAGATCTTCCGCGAGTCCGACCTCGTCCTGCGGACCCTCCGCGACGTCTACAATCCGGACATCCAGACCATCTGGGTCGACTCCGAGACCGTCCTGAAGCGCGTCTCGGACTTCATGAAGATCGTCATGCCCCGCTACCAGAACCGGGCCAAACGGTACGATGGCCCGGTGCCCCTGTTCCACAAGTACGGCATCGAGGAGGCCATCGAGCGGGTCTACAGCCGCACGGTCCCCCTGCCCCGCGGCGGGAGCCTGGTGATCGACCAGACCGAGGCGCTGGTGGCCATCGACGTCAACTCCGGCAGTTTCCGCCACGGCCGCGACGCCGAGGAATCCGCCCACCAACTCAACCTCATGGCCGCCAATGAAATCGCCCGGCAGATCGTCCTCCGCGACCTGGGCGGCCTGCTGATCCTCGACTTCGTCGACATGGAGAAGGACCCGAACCGCCGGCACGTCGAGAAGACCCTCCGCGAGGCCTTCAAGATGGACCGCGCCCGCTCGCAGATGACCCGCATTTCCCGCTTCGGCATCATCGAGATGACCCGCCAGCGCATGCAGCCCAGCCTCGAACGCACCACCTACATCGACTGCCCCCACTGCAAGGGCGGCGGCATCATCAAGAGCGGCGAATCGATGGCCCTGGAGGTCATCCGCCACCTCAAACTTCTCGCCGGACGCGACCAGACCGCCCGCGTCGAGGTCACCCTTCATCCCGAAGTCGCCGAGTACGTCAACAACGCCAAGCGCGACGCCCTGGTGCGGATCGAGACCGCCCACCGCCTGGCCGTCCGCATCCGCAGCGACGCCGGCGCCGCCATCGACCAGGCCGCCTACCGATGCTACGACCAGCAGGGACGGGAAATCCGCTCCGAGGCCCAGGCCGACAAGGCCTCTAGCCCCGCGTAGCGTCCAGGTAGGACTGGAGGATGACGGCGGCGGCGGCCCGGTCGCGCCGGCCCCGGCGCTTGCGCCTCGGCCGGCCGGTCTCGCGGAGCAGGCGGTCCGCCTCGACCGTGCTGTGCCGCTCGTCCCACGTCTCGACCGGGACGTCCAGGGCCTCGCGAAGGGCCTCGGCCACCCCTTCGGCCCGCCGGGCCTGCTCGCCCCGCGAGCCGTCCTCCAGGAGCGGCAGGCCGACGACGACCCGGCCGGCGTCGTGCTCGGCCACCAGCCGGCGGACCGTCTCGACGATCTCGGACCGGCCCCGGGGCTTGAATTCGAGCAGCGGAGAGGCGATAGTACCCCCGGGGTCGCTGACGGCCACGCCGACGCGCCGTTCGCCCAGGTCCAGACCGAGAACTCGCATGCGGCCGTTATAGCCGGCCGCCGCGTGGCCGTCAATCGACGGCCGCCGGCAAGGACCGGGGCACGCTCCGGCGGCGAGCCGGGCGCACCGCCCTGTGCCAGGCAATAATCCGCCCCCAGGGGCGTTTGACTGTGTGGAACGCATGACGCAAAGCCCGGGCGACACCGAGAACGTCGAACGCCTGCTGGTTTCGTTCGCCCCGCGCGTCTACGGTCTTCTCTTGCACATGGTGGGCCGACGCGACGTGGCCGAGGACCTGATGCAGGAGACGATGTTACGCGCCTTCCGAAGTCTGGACACGTACCAGCCGGAGGGCAAGTTCCGGGCGTGGATCTTTCGCATTGCGTCGAATCAGGCGCGGGACTGGATCCGCCGGCAGGGCCGGGAGGTCAACCGCGACGTCGACGGCGTTGACCCGCCGGTGGCGGCCGAGGCGGACCCCGATGCCGGGGCCATCGCCCGCGAACGCGCCCGGCGCGTCGAGCAGGCCATGGCGCGCCTGGCGGCACCCGACCGCGAGGTATTGCTCATGCGATACTACGGCGACCTGACGTTCAAGAACATCGCCCAGGCCACCGGCGAGCCGCTCGGAACCGTTCTCGCCCGGGCCCACAGGGCGCTGAAAAAGTTGGGAAATCTGATTCCGGAGGATATACGATGACGCGTTGTCCCGACATGACCGAATGGGTGCTCTACGCGGCCGGCGAAGCATCGCCCGACCAGCGGACCACCCTGTCGGCCCACCTGGAGGCATGCCAGGCCTGCCGAGCCGAACTCGAGGCCGTCCGTCGCGGCGTGGAGGCGCTTGGGGCCCTCGATCCCGCGCCGCCGGTGCGGGCCGAGGCCCTGGCCTCCCTTCGCGACCGCCTGGCCGCCCAGCGCCGGCGCCCGCGCGCCCGGACCGGCCTTCGCCGGAAGGCGTATCGGTACGGCTGGGCGGCGGTGGCCGCGGCGGCAGCGGCGATCGTCCTGGCCGTGTTCCTCAGCACGCCGGATGCCGACAACCACGCCTGGGCCGACTCGGCCGACGTCGAAAACGAAATCGTCGAAATCGCCGCCGAACTCGAACTGCTCGAGGCCGACACCTTCGCGGGCGCCTGGGAACTCGATCTTCTGAAGGAAGCCCCGCCCGTCAAGACACCGCCCGGACAGAGCCGCGCGGATACGCCCGAACTGGAGATTCAAAACGGATGACGCGCTGCCGGCCGGCCCCGGTCGGCGCGGGGTTGTCCCATCGGCCCCGGGCAGACGGCAACGCATGATGGAGGAGCCCGATGATACGGAACCTGGCGCTCGCCTTGGCAGTCACCCTGCTTGCAGGCTGGCCCTTGGCCGCGGTCGCCGCGGAACCCGGACCGGAAGGCACCCCGCCGCGCGAGAGGCCGGCGCCCCCGGACCGCGATGGCCGCGCCGGCCCGCCCCGCCGTGGCCCGCCCCAATACGGCCCGTGGTCGCCTGAGCACGACGGGCGACCGCCGTCGTCTCATGGGGGCGGTTCCCGGATGTTCCATACCCCCGACCAAGAGCAGACGGAAGAGGTCTGGGCGTTTGTCCGCGAGCACATGCCGTGGCGGGTCGAGGGGCTCGAGAAACTCCGCGACGAGCGGCCTGAGATATTCAAGGCGATGATCCGCCGGCTGCAGTTCGAGATCGGCCAACTCAAACGCCTCCGGGAAAGCGACCCGAAGGCGTTCCAGGCGGCCCTGGAAGAAGGCGCTCTGCGGTACCGCTCCATGGATCTGACCGGCCAGATCCGCCAGACCGACGATCCCAAACGCCGGAAGGCCCTGACGGCCGAACTCCGTGGCGTCGTCGAACGCCTCCTCGAAGCCGAACAGAAGGCCCGCGAGGCCCAGGTCCGCGAACTCGAAGAACGCCTCCAACGCCTGCGCGAGCAGATCCGCGAACGCGCCGAACACCGTCAGCAGATTGTCGAAGAACTCATGGAGAGGCTGCTCACCGAACCTCAGAAGCCCGGCGGCCCCGAGTCTGACGCCCGCGACGAGCCCTGATCCGGACCGTCGGCAGCCTTGGCGTTTCGGCCGGCCGGCCGGGGCTCCTCCACCACCGCCAGCAGGCACGCCATCACGAGGGCCAGCGGGCCCAGCACTTCCAGCGACTCCTCGGCGTACCCGAGCCACCCGGTCGCCTTCCACGCCGCCAGGTTCGTGCCCAGGTGGCCGTCGACGGTGTCATACTTGTCGAACGCCTGCGCGAGGGCCAGCAGGCCGATGCCCAGGCCGAACACCCAGGCGCTGGCGGAGCGGACCTTCTCGGCCAGAATCCGCCCGATGACCCGCCCCCGCCGGACCACGTAGACCACCAGGAGCACCGTTGCGAGGATCGACCCGCCGCCCAGCACCACCTGGGCCCACAGGGGCACGTCCGGCCGGCCGAGGTACTTGGCCCAACTGAAGGTGTTGGCATCATTCAGGAGGCGCTCGTCCCACGGCAATTCGCGCCACAGGAGCCACGCGACGGCGAACGTCAGCAGAACCCAGAGCGGCCGGCGGTCGGGCCGACCGCGGACCCGCACCAGCATCCACACACAGACGGCCAGCGCCGCCGCGTAGGGTGGGACGGCGAGCCAGTCCATCGGCGTCTCGGGCGCCAGGCCGTCCGCCCGCGGGGTCTCGCCCGCGGGCTTGGCCACCTCCGGCCACACCACGGCGAACCCCACCAGGGCCAGGGTCGCCAGCGCCATCGTGACGCCGGCCACCCTCAGGACGCGATGCTGGGCCACGGCCCTGTCCATCAAGGTCGACCTTCTTCCTCTACGCTCTCACCGGGCCCCCGGGCGCAGCGCCAAAACGGCGCCGGCCCGTTCAGGCCGCACTCGCGCTCGACACCTGCCGCACAAGGGCCGCCGCCGCACGGTGCGTCGGCACCGATACGCCGCGCGCCGCGGCCAGCCGGACGATGGCCCCGTTCAGATACTCGACCTCGGTCGGCCGCCCGGCGTCCAGGTCCTGGAGCATCGAGCACCGGTTCGCCGCGGTGGCCCGCGCGGTCTGGAGGGCGGCTGCCGCGGCGTCCTCACCCGGCAGGCGGACGCCCTCGGCCCGGGCCACGGCCTGGCCTTCGTCGGCAAGGGCCGACACCAGGGCCGCCAGCGTCGGCCGATGGGCCACCTCGCCGTTGCGGACGCCGGCCAGCGCCGCCACCGGGTTGATGGCCGCGTTGATGAGCAGTTTCCACCAGACGACGGGCGTCATGTCGGCCTCGACGCGGGCCGGCAGGCCGGCGCGGGCGAACAGGTCGGCCACCGCTTCCGCGACGGCGTCGGCCGGGCCGGCCAGGTACCCCAGGTGCGTGAGGACGTTGGCGGCGTGGTGGACCTCGCCCTCGGCCACCACGTTGGCCGCCTGGTACGTCACGCCCGTGATGACCCCCGTACGGGGGAGCGCGGCCGCCACCTCCTCGGTCACGCCCAGGCCATTCTGGAGGGTGACGAGCGGGGCGCGGCCGATCCACGCGGCCGCCGCGGCAACGGCCCGGCCGGCCTGGTGCGCCTTGGTCGCCAGGATGACGAGGTCCGGCGGCTCGTCGGGGGCCAGGCGGACGGGGACCCGCGCCTCAAGGATGCCGCCCTCGGTCCGAAGGCGGAGCGGCCGGGCGCTTAGCCGGGCGGCCCGGCCGGCGTCGTGGTCGACGAGCGTGACGCGCGGCCCGCCGTCGGTCCCGGCCAGGTGCACCGCCACGCACAGCCCGACGGCGCCCGGCCCGACAATGACGACGTGCTGGAACGTGCGCGGCCGCACCTCTGCCAAAACCTCCCCCTTCGCCGGGCCAACCACCTGGCGAATGTCATTCCGAGCGAGCGAAGTTTACCCGCCGTGGCGGGCGAGTCGAGGAATCTCGCTGTTATCGCCGTCCGTCAAGCGAGATTTCTCCGCTCGCCCCAAAGCGGCTCAGCCGCCGTGTGGCTCGGTCGAAATGACACACCAGGCGCACACTGCCCACGCAGGCGCGCGGCAGGTTCTACGGGTGGGCCTGCATGCGGGCCTCGCCCGACGCCTCGGCATGCTTGACCGGATGGGGAATCCGGACCGTCGCGTCGCCGTGAATGCGGGCGGTGCACGCCGTCCGGAACGCGGCGCCGGCGCCGAGCCGGTCGAGCAGGCGGCGCTCCGAGTCGGTCACGGGCGACAGGGCGTCGGCTCCCTCGACCACCTCGACCACGCAGTTGCCGCACTCGTGCCGGCCCTCGCACAGTTCGCCGATGAAGAAGTCGTCGTCGACCATTTCGGCGGCCTCGTCGGCGGCGGCCAGGACGCTCGTGCCCCGCGGCACGTCGAGGCGAATCTCGTAAGGCAGGAAGGTAATGTGAGGCATGCGGCGGCCCTTACAGGTTATCGACCATCACGCGGACGTATCCACGTTCATACAAGTCCTGGATATAACGCTGCACCTTCTCGTTGTACTTGCGGTCGCGGATCTCGGCCTCGATCTCGTCCTGGACCTCCGTGAAGGGAACCGTGCGGCCGTCCTGTCGCTCGAGCGCCTTGACGACGTAGAAGACGTCGTCGGCCTCGACAACGGGCCCCACTCCGCCTTGCGGGAGCGCAAAGGCCGCCTCGTCCACCGTCTGGACGCGGAACGAGCCCGCCGCGATGTACCCCCAGTCGCCGCCGTTCTCGGCCATGGGTCCCTGGCTGTAGCGGCGGGCGAGGCGGGCGAAGTCCTCGCCGGCGGCGGCCCGTTCGCGGACGGCCTGGGCCAGCGCGCGGGCCTCGGCCTCGCCGGCGGCCTGGCTCTTCTTCAGGGTAATCAGCCCCAGCCGCACGCGCGTCGGCTTCACGTACCGCTCCTCTCGGACCTCGCGGTACCGGTTCATCAGTTCGGAGTGGGTGACGTGGATGTCCGGCCCGATCTTCTTGCGCAGGTAGGCCTGGACGAGCAGTTGGCTGCGCTGCTGCTTGCGTTGCTCTTCCAGGGAGGACCCTCGCTCGCGAAGTTTCTCCTCGAGGGCCAGGGTGCTGCCGGCCTCGGCCGTCAGGGTCTTCACCATCCTGGCGAGCGTCAGGTCAATCTGCTCCTTCTCCTGGTCGGAGAGTTCGGCCTCGGCCTCCTGGACGACGAGGCGGCGGCTGATTTCCTCGCGGAGCCTCAGGTCGATGACCTGCCGGCAGCGGCTGCGGAACGCCTCGGGCGAGTACTCTTTCCGCCACTGGTCCATCTGCGGGCGGAGCGGCCCCAGAATGTCCTCGCGCGTGATGACCTCGCCGTTGACCTCTGCCAGGACGGTGTTGACCAGCATGAACGAGTCGCCGCCCTCGCCGGCGCCGGTCTCGACGACGAGCGGCTCGCTGTCGCGGACGAGCGGCAGCCCGACCTCGCGCAGGCGGGCCTCGTACGCCGCGTCCTCGTCCGGACGGGTGCGCGTGCCGGTGGTCTTGGCGGGCTCGGAGGCCGGGCGTTCGGCGGCCGGCCGGGCCACCTGGACGGGGTTCATCTCCTCGGCCGCCCCGCCGGCACCGCTGTCGAACTCGCTGCGGGGGGCCGCCTCGGACGTGAACGTGCCGAACGGCCGGCTCCCGCGGCAGCCGGCCGCGGCCAGCGCCGCCGCCAACACCATCGCGACCACGTGCATCGTCTTCATCGCACCAACCCTGCACAGGACCCATCGAACGCGACCGGCCATTCTAGGCGGCTGTCCCCGGACGGGCAAGCACGTTCTTCACCAGGGCCAGCGCCCGGGCCGGGTCGGTCCCGGCCGTCAGCCGCCACACCAGCGTGTGCGGGTCGAGGACGCGGACGATGCCGGCCCGGCGGACCTCGTCGTCACCGGCCTCGCCGAGCACGCGGGCCAGGGACGTCGCCTCGCGGAGCGTAAAGACGAGGTCGGCCCCCCGGCGATGGATGGACCGCACGCCCAGGTTGCCGGCGGCCACGCGGACGGCCTCCAGGTCGACCAGGCGGCGGACCTCCTCGGGCGGCGGGCCGTACATGTCGGCGATCTCGTCGGCCACCTCGGCCAGCGCCCCGGAGGCGGCGGCCCGCTGCAACTGCCGGTACAGGCTGATGCGCTGGCTCTCGGCGGGCACGTAGTCGGCCGGCAGAAAGGCCGGCAGGTCGAACTGGACGTCGGCCCTCGGCTGGTCGCCGGACGGTTTGCCCTGGAGCCGGAGGACCGACGCCTCGAGCAGCCGGCAATACATCTCGTAGCCGACGGCGTGGATGTGGCCGGACTGTTCGACCCCCAGGATGTTGCCGGCCCCGCGGATCTCGAGGTCGCGCATGGCAATCTGGAAGCCGGCCCCGAGTTCGGCGTACTGCTCGATGGCCCGCAGGCGCTTCGACGCCGCCGGCGCGAGCGGTCGGTTCTCCGGAAGCAGCAGGTAACAGTACGCCCGATGCTTGTACCGGCCCACCCGGCCGCGCAACTGGTGCAGGTCGGCCAGGCCGAAGCGGTCGGCCTGGTGGATGAACATGGTGTTGGCGCGGGGCACGTCGAGGCCGCTCTCGATGATGGTCGTGGAAACCAGGACGTCGATTTCGCCGGCGAAGAACCGCAGCATCCGCCGCTCCAGTTCATGCTCGTTCATCTGGCCGTGGGCCCACGCCACGCGGGCCTCCGGCACGAGGGTCCGGACGCGGTCGGCCACGGCCTCGATGCTGCGGACCCGGTTGTGGACGAAGAACACCTGGCCGTCGCGGTTGAGTTCCCGCAGAATCGCCTGGCGGATGCGGTCGTCGTCCCACAGGCAGACCTCGGTCCGGACGGCCCGGCGGTCCTGCGGCGCGGTCGAGAGGCTGGAGATGTCGCGCATGCCCAGCAGCGCCAGGTGCAGCGTCCGCGGGATGGGCGTGGCCGTCAGCGTCAGCACGTCCACCGTTTCCCGCATCCGCTTCACCCGCTCCTTGTGCTCGACGCCGAACCGCTGCTCCTCGTCAACGACGAGCAGCCCCAGGTCGGCCGGGGCGACGTCCGGCCCCAGCAGCCGGTGCGTCCCGATGAGGATGTCCACCTGCCCCTTGCGGAACCGGTCCAGGGTCTCGGCCTGCTCGGACCGCGTCTGGAACCGGCACAGCATCTCGATAATGACCGGGTAGTCGGCCATCCGCTCGCGGAACGTGTTCACGTGCTGGGCCGCCAGGACCGTGGTCGGCACCAGGGCGACCACCTGCTTGCCGGCCTCGACAGCCTTGAAGGCGGCCCGGATCGCCAGTTCCGTCTTGCCGTACCCCACGTCGCCGCAGACCAGCCGGTCCATGGGCCGGGCCGACCGCATGTCGCGCTTGATCTCGTGCATGGCGGCCGTCTGGTCCTCGGTCTCCGGGTACGGGAACGACGCCTCGAACTCCTTCTGCCAGAGGCTGTCGTCCGGAAAACGGATGCCCGGCCGGGCCTGGCGGACGGCCTGCATGCGCAGCAGTTCGACGGCAAACTGCTCGACGGCCTCGCGGGCCTGCCGCTTCTTCTCGCTCCACGCCTTGCCGCCCACACGCGACAGTTGCGGCTTGCCCCGATACCCACCCACGTACTTCTGGACCAGGTCCACCTGGTCGGCCGGCACGTACACCTTGACCTTGTCGCGGAATTCCAGGACGAGGTAGTCGGCGGTCTGGCGTCCTTCGCCGGCCTCCAGCGGCAGCCGGCCGTCCGCTTCCACGGGGACCGTCTCGCTCCGCCGGAGCGTCTTCATGCCCAGGTACCGCCCGATGCCGTGCATCGCGTGGACGACCAGGTCGCCGCGCGTAAGGTCCATCCACGTGTCGAGCGCGCGGGTCTCCAGGCGCCGGCCCAGCCGCCGCCGGGCCTGGTACCGCTGAAAGACCTCGTGGTTCGGCAAGACGGCCACGCCCGCGCCGACCAGGCGGAAGCCCGCACCCAGGCGGCCCACGCCCAGGCGGATGCGGTCGCGGACATCGGCGTCCATGGCCCGGACGATCTCGGCCATGCGGTCGCGTTCGCCCTCGTTGTCGGAGAAGAGGAGGACGGTATCCTGCTGGGCGGCGTCGGCCAGTTCGTCGCGCACGGCCTCGGCCTTGCCGCTGAACGGGCCCACCTGCTCGGTCCGAAGGGCGAAGGTGTCGCTGGCACCGCTGGAGGTGAAACTCGACAGGTCCAGCCGCACGAACCGCCGGGCCTCGCGGACCACGCCGTCGAACGGGTACACGCCCACCGGGCTGGCGAGGCGCGCGACGAACGAGCGGCCCATCTCGGCGATCTCGAGCGGCTCGTGCCAGACGATCCAGGCGTCCGCCGGCAGGTAGTCCATCAGGTTGGTCGTGGTCTCGGGCGCGAGCGGACCGCCCCTGCCCGCGGGAACGAACGAGACGGCCACGTGGTCGCGGTCGTCCAGGCTCCGCTGCGTGCCGGGGTCGAACGTGCGGAGGCTCTCGAGTTCGTCGCCGAAGAACTCCAGCCGATACGGCGCCGGGGCGGTGGGCGGATAGACGTCGATGATGCCGCCGCGGACGGCGTACTGGCCCGGCTCGATGACCAGTTCGGCAGGCCGAAAGCCCCGGGCCGCCAGCCACGCCCGCATCTCGGGCAGGTCGTAGTCGCGGCCGACGGTCAGGTGGAGGGTGTTCTCGGCCAGGTGGCGGGGCGACGGCACCGGCTGCATCATCGCCTGGATCGTCGTGACGATGACCCGCGGGAGATGGGCAGCGCCGAGTGTAGCGCGGCGGGTCTCCGCACCCGCCGCCGTTCGAAGTGTCGCGCGGCCCGTACGGGCCGCGGCATGTTTGTCTGCCTGTTCGCCCGCGCCTTCGCCCCGCCGCGCGGACCGCTCGGCCTGCTTCGCCTCGGCCAGAATCTTCAGGAGCCGCAGCCGGTCGGCCAGAACCTCGTCCGAGACGTCCGCTTCGGTCGGCAGCGATTCCCAGGCGGGGAAGACGTGCGGCTCGACGCACCCGAACAGCCGCCAGTCGTCGCAGGCGTCGTCCACCGCATCGACGTGCGCGAGGACATAGAGAAGCGTGGAAGGACAATCGGCAAGGACGGCGGCGGCCAGGGCGGGCGCGCTGGATCCCCACAGGCCTTCGACGCTGGCCCGCCCCTCCTCGCGGAGCGTCGCGCGGACCAGGCCGATGACCTCCTGACGGGCGAAGAGGTCGGCAACCGCCTCGCCCGTGACCGGGATGTCCACCTTCGGGCCGTCGGCCATGAATACCGTATCTGCGTCATTCTAGCCGCCCGGCCCGGCATGGTCAACGAAGCAAAAAAAGGCCAAGCCGGACTGCCAGGGGTGTGACCGCGGATTCTGGCATGCCTGCGGAGGCCCATTTCATGGGCCTTCGCGCGGCGCACGCGGGCCCGTGCGCGGCGGATGGCATGGCCACGCTTGCGTGGCCAGGGGCGTGCTCTTCTTCATGGCCACCGAACAGCAGGTGGCCATGCCACCCGGCGCCACAGGCCGCCCGCAAGAGAATCCTGTCACACCCCGCCTTTCCCCGCGGCGCTTTTCTGCAATAACCGAACGACGCCGGCCGTATAGCCTATATCAGCGGAGCGAGCGCACCCTGGGCGGGTGCGGCGAGAGAGGCTCCAACACATACGGAAAAGGAGAGAACATGAGCAAGCTCTGGTTGGCAGTGATGGTGGTTGTGGCGCTGGTTCTCGTGGCAGGACCGGCTCTGGCGGCCGAGGGTGAAGACGGCGCGGAGAAGCCGAAGCGGCCAGCAGGCGAGCGAGGCGGGCCGCCGCGCGTCGAGGTCACCAAAGAGCAGGCCAAGGAGATGAAGACGGAAATCGAGGCCCTCGAGAAAGCCATCGCGGACCTCCAGGCGAAAGCCATCGAGGTCCTCGGCGATGAACGCGCTGGCCGCGGGTTCACCATGCAGACCATCTTCACGAAGATGCGGCCCGAGGGCGCCGAGCGCCCCGGCGGACGCGAAGGCGGCGCCGAGCACGGCAAGAAACGCCCCACAACCGAGTAACATCCGTACCGGCGTGTAACGGCGAACAACAACACGACGACGTCACGCGGCGCGGCCCGTATGGGCCGCGCCGTTTTTTTTACCCGGCCGCCTCAGCCCGCCGAACCGCACAGCGGGCACGCCGGGTCGCGCCGGCGCCGGAGCATCCGCCACACGCCCGTCCGCCCGTCGTACGCCCCCAGCCGATGCGCGAACGTCTCGCCTACACCGGTCAGCACCCGCACCGCCTCCAGGGCCTGGCTCGTGCCCATGACGCCCACCACGGGACCCAGGACGCCGACGTCGGCCGACGTCGGCGCCTCCTCCCG
>JADHXV010000191.1 GCA_016782785.1 Planctomycetota bacterium
CCTGGTAGCGGTGCTGGCGGACGGGGATGGTCTTGTGGACGGCGCCGGCGGTTTCGACGGCGACGGTGAAGGCGGAGGGGCCCTTGGCCTGCCAGGAGCCGATGAACTCCGAGCCGTTGTCGGTCTGCCAGGTGATCGGGTCGGCCGCCAGTCCGCAGGCCTCCAGATGCCGGTGGATGCGTTGGGCGAAGACGGTGGCGTAGGCCAGGGCGAGGTCGTCGCTGTAGCCGAGGAAGAGCAGGCCGGTGGTGACGTCGCGGGCGGTGTACTGGTGGCGCGGGAGGCGTCGGCTGGCCAGGCCGAGCCAGTACTCGGGGATATCGGCGAGGTCCTTGGTGTCGGCCGAGATCTGCTGGAAGAGTCGCCACCGTCGTTTGACCTCACGCAGGCAACGTTTGGTCTGGGTTTTCTTGCGTCGCCAGCGTCGCGAGAGGCCGTGGTCGCGGCAGACGCGTCGGATGGCCTTCTCGGAGTACGGCAGGTCGAATTCGCGTTTGAGGCGTCGGGCCGAGAAGCGGGGCAGACGCCTCTTGAGGTCGACGATGCGGGCCTCGTGGCGGGCCGCGAGTTTGCGAGGCCGGCGATGGGGGGCCCGGCTGCGGTCGGCCAGGCTGGCCAGGGTGCCGTCGAAGCGGTCCCGCCACTTGCGGACGGTCTTGGGCGTGGTGTGGAAGGCGCGTGCGGCCGCCTTGACGCCGTGGGCGTGGGCGTGGCGGACCATCTGGAGGCGGAGATGTTTGGGGTCGCGGGCGTCGCGCATGACGGTATAATAGCAGTACGGGCACATGGCGGTCCTCCGGGTTCATTGATCGTGAGTCCCGGTGTGTATCGGCCATGTGCCCGCTTCGCGTTCTCCTTGTGTTCGAGGTTCGGGTTGGCGTCGAACGGCCGCGGGGGGAACCCCTTTCCCCCCGCACCCCCCTTACCCACCCACCGCAGGGGCGAGACATCGCCACGCCGGGGAGCCGGTCACCGGGGCTGTGGCCCCTGCCGCCCCCGATCCCGCATCACCTGCCGAAGCAGACGCCACGACACGTCCCCCGCCGCCAGGGGTCGCGCAAGGGGGGTACGATGTCTGGGGCACTTCCCACAGATGGAATGGATTGGCTTTTACTTCCAGATGGTCTGCGAGAGGGCCCTTGCGGACATCGCGCAGATTCCTGGCCCGCGATACGGCAATGTCGAGTTCGACGCGTTTTGCAGTATACCTTGGGACTTCAAGGCACACGCCATCAACACGAGCAGCCACCAAGTTATCGTCAACGACAGCGAAGCGACGGCGAGTGCCATCGAGCAATACGGCGCAGTCGGCCTAATCCTGGCATTAGGCGAAGTCATCTACAACGACCAGGAAAGGACATTCCAGGCTTGGCACGAAGAAGTCAAGGGCGGAGCATCAAAGTACACGAAAGACCGGATTAAGCGAGGCGCTTGGTCCAGACGCCGCAAGGTCTCTTTTGCCTTGGAGCAGATCTCGTTTATCCAAATCACGGACGATACACTGGTCAAGTGCGGATCTTTCCAACAAGACTTCCGCAACGCGGACGGAAGCCCGCGCAGGGCCAAGGTCCTCATTGATCTCGAGCAGCTGGACGAGGAAACTGCCTACTTCTTGGAGCTCTGATTCCACACCAACCCCGAAAGGGCATCCGTGACCGACACGCCCGACGCCCCCATCCAGGCCCGCCTCGACGAGTTCGCCGAGACGTACACCCGCATCCGGCGCGAGGTCCGCCGCGTCATCGTCGGCCACGAGGAGATCCTCGAAGGCGTGCTCCTGTGCCTCCTGACCGAAGGCCACGCCATCCTCGAGGGCGTGCCCGGCATCGGCAAGACCCTGCTCGTGCGGACGCTGGCCCAGGCGCTCGACCTGGAGTTCCGCCGCATCCAGTTCACGCCCGACTTGATGCCGGCCGACATCACCGGCACGAACGTCATCATCGAGACCGAGGGCGGCCGGCGCGAATGGGAGTTGCGCCCCGGCCCCATCTTCGCCAACCTGCTTGCCCGCCGCGACAAGGCGCTACCCCCCAACGGGCTGGCAACGGAATGTCCTTGACGGGTAATACCCTTCCTGATACCACAACTCCTCATATGCCCGCGATGGTTGGTGCAAGAGGAAGGCGGCCTGTATGGGCAAGAAGAAGACGCGCAAGCCCCAAATAGCTAAACCTCCGCCCGCCGAGGTGCAAGCGGATATATACCGCGCCGGACGGACGATCATGCTTGGCTTCACGGGCAGCATAGGCAGCGGCTGTACATTCCTTTCCGAAGGTCTACGCGACTCCCTTGGCTCTGACGGACACTACTACAGACTCTCCCGTTACATCTACGAGAGCCTTAGGGACCAAGGCATTCATGTTCCCACGACAGCCCAATTGCAGAATGAAGGCAATCGCCTGCGGAAAGAACGCGGCTTGCAGTACCTTGTCGAGAGATGCAGCGAAGACATAACCCAAGACGAAGAGGCGGGCAAGTTCAACGAGAACTCCGTGATTCTGATTGACGGCCTCAGAAACACCGGAGAGGTACAGACGCTGCGAACCATGTCTAACTTCTATCTCATTTCGGTCCATGCTGATAGAGACACTCGAAAAGACCGCTTGGTCGGCACCGGAAAGCGTTTCGCCGCCGCGGGAGATTTTGACGTAGCAGACCGAAGGGATTTCGAGGAAGGAGACATGGCCTGGGGCCAGAAGGTCCAGCTCTGCAATGATGCGGCGGACATCATCGTCAACAACGAGGACGCTCTGACCAAGGGCACGGCCGAGCGAGAGCGGTTCTTTTCCCATTTCAAGACACGCTACTTGACTGTTATGAGAGCCATCCGCAATGGCGCCTACGTCCCGGATGCGGCGCCGAGTATTGACGAAGTGCTGATGACCATGGCCTTTTGCGCGAGCCGGCGGTCGAGCTGTATGAAACGCAAGGTGGGCGCCGTGGTTGCTTACATCAGGCAATTCGAGAGCCTGGCCGGCAAAGTGAAGCGACTGGAAGACGACAAGCGGTACCAGGTGATATCGTCTGGACATAATGAGGTTCCCCTTGGGACGCCACCGTGCAGGCTCTCGCCAGACGAGGAATGCTATCGCGATGCCGCCAAGTGGGGCATATCAGCGTTGTTCAAGCATTGCCCGTCATGCGGCAAAGAACTCCCCGCAGATGTGGCTGACGATTACGATAGAATCGCGGAGTATTCCTGCGAATGCGGTGTTGGACTCAAGGAATGTCTCCCGGGAACGGGAGAGAAGAGGGGGCGGCTGCTCGATATGTGTCGCGCGTTGCACGCCGAGGAGAATGCCATCCTCGGCCTTTCGGGCACGTGCAAAAGTGGCGACGGGGAATTAGTGCTTTACACCACCACGTTTCCCTGTAACCTCTGTGCAAACAAGATCGTCGAGGCGGGCATTAAGACTGTCGTTTACGCCGAACCGTATCCGATGAAAGAGGCGAAGGAAATCCTCCGGCTAGGGGGTGTGACGCCCAAGAAGTTCGAGGGCGTGAAGAGCACGGCTTACTTTAGGATCTATCCTTCGTGAAGGAGGCAACCATGCAACCGGGAGGCCGAAAAGGAAGTACGACCAAGGTAGCGCCTCGCCAAACGTATAAGGCCGGTTCCGGTCCCAACACGGCAGCCCTGCGACTCCAGAACTACTCTTTGAAAGCCTGCCATATACCAGCCACCGTCAGCCACAAAGCCGCCAAGGCCCGCGCGTGCCAATAGGGCTCTTCTCGCTCCTGTCAAGGCGATAACCGCGCACCCCCGTCTGTCCCACTGCCCTTCGTCTCCCCCCAAAGCCAATTGACGTCCCCCTGTCCCCCGGCTATCATCGCCCGTGCACCCTCGCCGGAGGGCCGCACGTGACCGACGCGCCCGACGCGACCGACGCCCCCATCCAGGCCCGCCTCGACGAGTTCGCCGAGACGTACGCCCGCATCCGCCGCGAGGTCCGCCGCGTGATCGTCGGCCACGAGGAGATCCTCGAAGGCGTCCTCCTCTGCCTCCTGACCGAGGGCCACGCCATCCTCGAAGGCGTCCCCGGCATCGGTAAGACGCTCCTGGTGCGGACGCTGGCCCAGGCACTGGACCTCGAGTTCCGGCGCATCCAGTTCACGCCCGACCTGATGCCGGCCGACATCACGGGCACGAACGTCATCGTCGAGGCCGAGGGCGGCCGGCGCGAGTGGGAGTTCCGCCCCGGCCCCATCTTCGCCAACCTCCTGCTGGCCGACGAAATCAACCGGGCCACCCCCAAGACGCAGTCGGCCATGCTCGAGGCCATGCAGGAACGCTCGGTCACCGTGGCCGGCACCACGCGGCACCTGGACGAACCGTTCTTCGTCCTGGCGACGCAGAACCCGCTGGAGATGGAGGGCACGTATCCGCTGCCCGAGGCCCAACTCGACCGGTTCCTCCTGAAACTGCTGATGCGGATGCCCGGGCGCAGCGAGATCAGCGAGATCGTCGACCGCACCACCGGCGCCCACGTGCCGCGGGCCGAGAAGGTCGCCGACGGGGCCGTGGTCCTCCGCATGCGGGACCTCGCGCGCGAGGTGCCGGTGGCGAGCCACGTCCGCGACTACGCCGCCGCGCTCGTCCTGGCCACGCATCCCGACCGCGACGACGCCGCGCCCCTGGCGAAGAAGTACGTGCGCTACGGCGCCGGGCCGCGGGCCGCCCAGGCCATGGTCCTGGGGGGCAAGGTCCTGGCGCTGGTGGCCGGGCGGTACAACGTGGCGCTTCAGGACATCCGGCACATGGCGCCGCCGGCGCTTCGGCACCGGATCATCCGCAACTTCGAGGCCGAGGCCGAGGGCGTCGACCCCGACCGCCTCATCGCCGACCTCGTGGACCACGTGCCGGAACCTGGCGAGGCGTAAGTCGTTGGCCAGACCGGATTTAACGCAGAGAACGCAGAGAACGCAGAGAACAGCGGAGAACTGAGTAGCAACAGGAGAGAGGCCAACAAGAACGGAATTGGGAAACGCCCGCGTCTCGATGGGATTCTGTTCTGCGCCTCCGGCGTACTCGGCCTCTTGTCGTTCTCGCCTTTCTCCGCGTTCTCTGCGGCCTCTGCGTTAGAAACCTGAACGTCCCAGGACGCCCCGCATGGCCGATACGCGCGACCCGTTCGACTCGGCGTTCCTCCAGCGCCTGGAGTATCTGCGGATCGTGTCGCGGCGGCTGGCGGCCGGCACGAGCGCCGGCCGGCGGACAGGCCGGCGGACCGGGCCCGGCCTGGAGTTCGCCGAGCACCGCGCGTACGTGGCGGGCGACGACTTCCGGCACATCGACTGGGCGGCGTTCGGCCGGTTGGAGCGGCTTCTGGTGCGCCTGTGCCAGCAGGAGGAGGACCTGGGCATCGATTTTCTCGTCGACGCGTCGGCGTCGATGGCCACGGGTCGGCCGGCGAAGTTCGACCACGCCCGACGCCTGACGGCCGCCCTGGCCTACGTGGGCCTCGCGAGCCTGGACCGCGTGCGCCTCTTCGCCGTCGACGCGGGCCTGCGGGCCCACCTCTCGGCCGGACGCGACAAGGCCCACGTCCTGGCGATCCTGGAGTTTCTGCGCGGCCTTGCGCCCGAGGGCCAGACCGACCTGGCGCAGGGCGTCACGGCGTACCTGGCCCATGCCGCGCGGCCGGGGCTCGCGGTCGTCGTCTCCGACCTGATGGACCCCGGCGGGTACGCCAAGCCCTTCACGCTGCTCCAGAGCCGCGGCTTCGAGGCGTGGTGCCTGCACGTGACCGACGCGGCCGACCTCGCCCCGCCCGGCACCGGCGACGTAGCCGTCACCGATGCCGAGACGGGCGAGACGCTCGGCGTCCACCTGACCGACGAGGTGCGCGAGCGGCTGGCGCGCGAGGCCGAGCGGTTCGCCGCCGAGGCGCGGGCGTGGTGCCTCGGCCGCGGCATCGGCTACGCCGAGGCGCCCACGCGCGTGCCGGCCGACGCGCTGGTCCTGGACGTCCTCCGCCGCGGGGGGCTGGTGCGGTGACCGCGGCGTAAGTCCTTTATTGAACGCCATTTGTGCAAATTTCCCCGGCCGAGGGCCACTCAGGTGGCCCTTGGGGGCCGGAAACGGGC